>JAHDHT010000154.1:0-4771 GCA_020631175.1 Chitinophagales bacterium | reverse complement strand
TTTGCAGTGAAAAAAAGTAGTAAGGTATAAGGTACAAGTAGCAAGTTTTTTTTGAAATGTTTTCAGTTTACGGTTAGCAGTTCACAGTATTTTTCTTTGCGTTATTTTAACATCCGAACAACAGCAAAAATCCTTTGCGTCTTCGCGCCTCTGCGGTAAAAAAAAGAAGACCGAACAACAGCAAAAAAATCTCTGCGCCCTCTGTGGTGAAATACAGAAGACCGAACAACAGCAAAAATCCTTTGCGTCTTAGCGCCTTTGCGGTGAAAAAAAAGAAGACCGAACAACAGCAAAATAAAACTCTGCGCCCTCTGTGGTGAAATACAGAAGACCGAACAACAGCAAAATCCTTTGCGTCTTAGCGCCCTCTGCGGTAAAAAAAGAAAACCGAACCAAGAAAAACTAAGGACTAATAACCCCAAGATTATATTCTACAAATGAATATGAAATTGCCACAACTAAAACACTTTCTTCAGTAGCATAAACACAATTGTTGCTATCGGTATATGTGTACGTAACGGTGTGAATACCGGGCCCGGCCAATGTTGGATTAAATGCATTAAATACAATACCATTTCCTTCCAGAACCCCACCAGCCGGAGCTGTTGTAATTCCAATTGGAACAATGCTGTTAGTAACAGCAGGAAGTCCGATTATTTCTAAAGTCGGAATATTACTGATGGTCACGTCAACTTCTGAAACAATATTGTTGCCCATGCCATCATCAACAGTTAAGCTAACGGTGTAGTTACCGTTAGTTTCATAGGTGTGCATAGGGTTCGTGTCAGAACTAGTATTTCCATCCCCAAAATCCCAAATAAATGTATTTGCATTAATTGATTCATTTATAAATGAAATCTCACCTGCACAAAGACCATCCTGCTCCGTTGTAAACAATACTATTACAGGGTCGCAACGATTGATTATTGGTGCAGGAGCTGTACTTGTTTGAAAACCGCTATTATTATAAAAAGAAATTGAAGAAGGATAAAAAACGTAATCTTTCGAATTTAATAAAAAACTGTTTTGAACCGGCAATGAATCATTATTAAAACAAGCCAAATTGTCTTCTTTAAAATAACTTTTAGAAACATCCCATTGCGAAACACTATTTCCAACCTGCACCACTACATTATATAAATGATAATGATCGTCAATACTTTTTGATAAAAAACGATTTCTTGTAATATCATGATTGGGTAGGTCTAAATAAAACGCATTATTTAAATTTAAATCAGTATCTGTTCGAATCAAATTTAAGATTGTTGCTCCGGGATCTTGATAATAAAAACCGGAACAAATAATCTCATTAATAAAAAGCTCTAATCTTAATCCCTTCGAATCAGCATTCCAATCATAATAATTTGAAGCTATTAATGCCCCATTATTATCCGTTTTTAAAATAAATAAATGCTCAGCATTGTTCATGGTCAGAGAAACAAGACCTGTAATGTATACTTCATTGTTATCATTCACGCTAAAATATGAAGGATTTATAGTGTTTAATCCTGAATAACTTTTTGAGTAAACTAAATTTGAAGCCGCATCAAAACGGGTAATAATTGCTGCGCTTGAATTTGTGCTCATAATATATAAGTCGCCGGTTGATGAACCACTTATCTGAATAGCTTCTTCGGCTGATGAATATTGATCTTCAAAAAGAGTGCTGCTGATAAGTGAACCGTTTGATGTATTAATCTCACTTACAAAAAAATTAAGATCATTAGAAAACGAATTAGTGCTGCCAGCTCCGAAAAGTGAATTGTTCGAAAAGTATAGATCATTAAATTCCACTTTATTTAATTCACTGTAAACCTGATCAAATAATATATTTCCATTATTATCAAGCTTAATCAAAAATGCATCGCCAGGACTACCGAACCCATAGTTATTTGTATTTCCGGCAATAAAGAAATTGCTTCCATCCGTTTCAACAGCACGTATAATATCAGCATCAGGTCCGCCGATATTGAATTGCCAAATCACATTTCCGGTACTGTCTGATTTAATTACGTGTATTGTTGGAGATCCATAATCCTGTACAATTCCGGCTACAAAAAAATCTCCGTTTAAATCTTTTGTACAATATGTCCAGTTATTGTCTGAACAGTAGATTAATAGACATAAAAAAAGACTTAATATGGAAAGTATATGTTTCAAATGTGGGTGTGGATTTTTTTCAAGTTAAAACAATTTAACCGGAATTGTCAAAACCTTTCAATTCCTCTTGTGTTTCCTTTATATGAAATTTTTCATTAGTCTAATATTATGCGTTTTTATGAATAGTAGTGTCTCCTTATTAGAATTTGATTTCGGAAAAAAGCAATCCGGTAAAGACTGGCAAATCATTAATGATGGAGTAATGGGAGGATTGTCTGATGGAGAAGCCTTTTTAAGTAAGGAAGCAATCATATTTGAAGGGAAAATTTCGCTTGAAAATAATGGTGGATTTTCTTCTTTGAAAAGTGCTTTCGATGAATATGATTTAAGCAACTATAATCATATTGAGATATGCTATAAATCAAATGATTACCAGATTGGACTAACATTCGAAACCAGTTATTATTGGTTCCAGCCATATTATAAATTCCTCCTTAAGCCCACTAATGGTGAATGGCGAACTGAAAAAATTAAACTTTCCGATTTTGACCAGATTCGTATAGGTAGCAAAACCGGAAGAAAATTAAAAGATTCAGTGAAAGATCAGATTGTCCGAATTGGTTTTATTACTTCCGAGAAAAGAGCCGGAGATTTTTACCTTGAAGTGGACTATTTAAGATTTACTGAGAAAGACGGAATCTAAACTTTTACCAGCAGGAAAATCTTAATCATAACTTTAATGCCGCAATTAAAGTGAAGCTGTTCATTTAAACATTTGAATACATGTTCAAATGTTGTAACTTTGTATTTCTAAAGCAGGCAAATGGAAGCGATTAAGTATTATATCGATATTTTCATAAATGGATATACAAGCTATGCAGGTTATCTGTTTAATGAAATAACACATCCGTCTCCGTATAAATATCTATACTGGCTTGTTCTGGTCTCTCTCATATTTTTCATTTTGGAATTAGTCATTCCATGGAGAAAAAAACAGGAAATTTTGAGGAAAGACTTTTTCATGGATGGTTTTTACATGTTCTTTAACTTTTTCCTCTTTTCATTGATTATCTACAATGCCGCAAGTGATGTAGTCGTAAATCTTTTTAATGATGGAATTAAATGGATTAGTGGTGGCTTCGATATGCAAGCGAATAATCCCTTAAAGACTTTCCCAATGTGGGCAATTCTAATTATTGGTTTTGTTGTGAGAGATTTTGTGCAATGGTGGATTCACCGCTTACTTCATTGGTCGGATACATTATGGAAATTTCATCAGGTACATCATTCAGTTGAAGAAATGGGTTTTGCAGCGCATTTAAGATATCACTGGATGGAAAATGTAGTTTACAGAACGTTAGAATATATTCCATTGGCATTATTAGGAATAGGTTTATATGATTTCTTTATCATTCATATTTTTACTTTGTCATGGGGACATTATAATCATTCTAACATTTCGGTTGATGGAAAAATTACTGGCGGAATTGTAGGTTTTCTAATTGGCATTTGTATCGCTAACGGATTTTTCGATATTAATTTATTGCCTGCTTATACATTTGTTTATCAGATTTCAGCTGTTGTAATTTGTACACTCATTGGGATAATTGGATTAGGTTATGTCATGAAATACCTTTTTAATCATCCCGAAATGCATATCTGGCATCATTCACATGACTTACCGGAAGACAGAAGATTCGGAATTAATTTCGGTCTAACGCTCGCCATATGGGATTTTATTTTTGGGACCGCCTATATACCACATAATGGAAAAGAAATTAAGCTCGGTTTTCCGGGTGTTGAATCCTTCCCCGATAATTTTATAAGTCAGACAGCTTATGGATTTGGAATAACCGATTATGAATCTGAAGAACATGACAGATTAGAAGAAAATGATCTCCCTAAACGCAATTAATTATTATGAAAACAAAAAGTAAAATTGCTCCTTCAAAATTAATGAAGGTTGCCCGGGTCTTAAAAATAATTGCACATCCGGTTCGCTTAGAAGTCTTAAGAACGTTGGAATTAAATGAACCTCTTGATGTTTCAGGTTTATGTGCAAGTATTGATTCAACTTGTGAAATATCTATGATGTCTCATCATTTAAGTAAAATGAAAGACAACGGCATTTTAATCTCAGAGAAAAAAGGAAAGCAGGTTTTTTATAGCATAGCCGACAGACATATTCTTTCCATATTTGAGTGCATGGAAAAATGTGATTTGATATGATAGATTTTATTTCGAGTCCTTGGCCCTGGTATGTTTCCGGTCCGTTAATTACAATAGTGATGTTTCTGCTAATATGGTTAGGTGGCCAATTTGGTATGAGCAGCACATTAAGGCATCTATGTGCAATTGGTGGAGCCGGAAATAGAAGCAGTTTCTTTGATTATAATTGGAAAGAACATTCATGGAGTCTTGTATTTGCATTAGGTACAATTTTAGGTGGATTTATTGCTTCATTTTTTTTAAATAACGGTCAGCCTGTAGCCATTTCAGAATCTACGGTGCACGATTTAAGTCAGCTTGGAATAATAATAGACGATGCAATAGTGCCCAAGTCTTTATTTAATTTTTCTGCATTATTTACATTCAGAGGATTAATAATGATGATTTTGGGAGGATTTATGATTGGCTTTGGAACAAGATGGGCCGGCGGTTGTACTTCAGG
>JAHDHT010000153.1:7133-8773 GCA_020631175.1 Chitinophagales bacterium | reverse complement strand
TAGGTGAATTTAAATTCTTCTCTTAATTCAATTAATAAATTAAGTACCTGTGCCTGGACGGAAACATCTAATGCTGAAACGGATTCGTCGCAAATGATAAAGCTTGGTTGCAAAGCTAAAGCTCTCGCAACACAAATTCGTTGTCTTTGTCCGCCCGAAAATTCGTGCGGGTATCTTCCGAAGTGTTGGGCTTTCATATTTACTCTTTCGAGTAATTCTTCCACTCTTTCTTTTCGTTGCTTATCATTATCTAATAAACCATGCACCTGCATTGGTTCCATGATTGCATTTCCAATTGTTAATCGTGGATTTAAAGATGAATATGGATCCTGGAAAATGATTTGCATATTTTTTCGAAGATCTCTTAGTTCGGCGGAAGTCATTGTTGTTAATTCCTTCCCCATATAATTTACAGATCCATCGGTTGGACGGATGAGTTGTAATATGGTTCTTCCTAAGGTTGTTTTACCGCATCCTGATTCGCCTACTAAACCGAGTGTTTCTCCCGGATAAACATCAAAGGAAACATCATCCACAGCTTTTACATGCGTCAATACTTTTCCGAAGAGATTTTTCTTTGTTGGAAACCATGTTTTCAGATTTCTGACTTTTAAAACCGGCTCTAACGTTTTTAAGTTTTCGAGTCGTTTAACTGTCTCCTCAGGGCTGACCGTTACTTTGGCAATCATTTCTTCAACAGAAGCATCTACCTGCGTAATATTTCCCTGATCATCTTCTTTCATGAAATCGGAAACGGTCGGCAATTTGGTTAATCGTTTACCTAGAGGTGGACGACATGCAAGCAGGCCTTTAGTATATGGGTGTTGCGGATTGGCAAATATTTCCCATACAGAACCTTGCTCTACAATGTTTCCTTTATACATTACTAAAACACGATCGGCAATTTCTGCAATTACTCCAAGATCGTGTGTAATAAATATAATTGAGGTTTCAATTTCTGTTTTAAGATCGTTCATCAACTGTAAAATCGTTTTCTGAACGGTTACATCTAAGGCTGTTGTCGGCTCATCGGCTATTAAGATTCCCGGATTACACGACATCGCCATAGCAATCATTACTCTTTGTTTTTGTCCACCTGATAATTGATGCGGATAGGCATCAAAAACGCGTGGCGGATTTGGCAGTTGTACTTTTTCGAAAAGATCTAAGGTTATATTTCGAGCTTCTGCTTTGCTTACATTTTGATGTAAAACGATCGCTTCAACTACCTGATTACCGCAAGTAAAGACCGGGTTTAGGGATGTCATAGGTTCCTGGAAGATCATAGAGATTTCATTACCTCTTAAAGCTCTCATTTCAGCTTCTGTTTGCTTTACGATATCGAAAGAACCACCTTCTTTGTGGTGATATATAATTTCACCTCCGGTAATTTTTCCGGGAGGATCAGGAATTAGGCGCATAATGGATAATGAGGTAACGGATTTACCGGAACCGGACTCTCCTACTATGCCTATTGTTTCACCGCGATTTAATTTGAATGATATATCATTTACTGCGCGAACGGTACCTTCTTCGGTACTGAATTCTGTACGCAAATTGTTGACTTCCAGTAATAGTTTACTCATGCTAATTATTGTAGGTCTAAAGTAAGGAAATTTTATGATTTATGATTGAGGATT
>JAHDHT010000153.1:0-7033 GCA_020631175.1 Chitinophagales bacterium | reverse complement strand
GACGCTAGGGCGCAAGGATTTTTTGCTGTTGTTTGGTCTACTTAGTTGTCTAGCTTATCGTATGAGCAAATTTGAATTTGAGTTTGACACTTGACACTTGAACTTAAAATTTCGCTATAGGGATTGTACCAGAAATACTTTTGACATTAAACCATAGCAATGCTTATTGGATTGGAGCGACCGGCGGAAGCTACAATCTAATTTAGCAGTGCTTGGGTTTAGGGCGAAAGATTGCAGGGGAAAGCCCGACCATCGCCCTAACAAACATTCTACTTCTTTTCCATCAATATAAATAGCTCGCTTCCGGCTCGGGGTTCAATTGAATTATAGCAGTCTTCCATGATTTTGATGTTGTAGTGCCTGGAAAACATTGGTTCATATTGTGTTTTTAATCCTCCAAAAGGCGGGCCTTCTTTTTCGAATTCTTTGGCAAAGAGCAAGCCTACCAGATGTCCGTTGTTTTTCAGTAGTTCATGTGTGTGCCGGATGTAATCTTCTCTGAGCGCAGGATCGATGGCACAGAAAAAAGTTTGTTCTATTATATAATCGAACTGGATGGATTTGAACTTGAAAAAATCTTCCTGAATGAGCTGAAAATCAGGAAAATCGGGCATTCTGGTCTTAAAATTTCTTAAAGCACCTGCTGCCCAGTCGAGCAGATATACGTTTTTGAATCCTTGTTCGTATAAGTATTGTGCTTCATGGGCATTTCCTCCTCCGGGAATCAAAATGGAGGCTTCTTTATTGGCTATACCATTGAAAAAAGTAACGATTGGTGTCGAGGGATATCCGATATCCCAGCCGGTTTGCTGATTTTTATATCTGTCATCCCAATAGGCGGCATCAAATTTGGATTTGTGCATTATAATAATGTTTTATAAGTTCGTTAAAGTCTTAAGACAAAAAGGGGGATACAAATATGGAAAATTCATCCGGAAACAAGCGTAAGATTTTGTTTGCAATCATCGGTTTGTTGGTGGGAATCAATCTGTTATTGTTCTTTTACAACAGAAAGATCGACAATGACCGGACGCTTCTTCGCGCCAATAATGAGCAAATTGAAACGGCTCGTGGTGAGCTGAGTGAGGCTTATGAAGGAGCAATTAGCACTATAAATGAGTATAAGGGAGAAAATAATCGATTAGATAGCCTTTTGTTGACACAAAAGGATGCTTTGCAGCAACAACGCTTAAACATTCAGCAATTACTTCAAAAGAATAATTTGACGAATGCTGAGTTGGGTCAGGCAAATGCTTTGATCAAGAATCTGAAGCTTTCTTCGCAGGCTTATGTGAATGAAATTGAGAATCTCAAACGGCAGAATCAGCAGTTAAGCCAGAATAATCAGGTTTTAAAACAGGATTTACAAACGGAACGAGCGGTTTCGAATCAGCTTGTTGAAAATACCAAAGTGCTTGAACAGGAGAAAACAGAACTGGTAAAGGAAACGGTTTCTTTGGAACAGGAGAAAACAGAATTGGTCGCTGAGACTGAAGTGCTGAAAAAAGAGACGCGTGTTTTAAAAGAGAAGATCAATCGTGCGGCTGTATTGAAGGCGACGAATGTTGAGGCGGTTGGTATTAAGTTTAAAAAGAGCGGGAAGGAAAAAGAAACGAAGGATTTTAAGGATGTAGAAAAGATTAAAATCTGTTACGATATTCAGGAAAATGCGATTGCCGAATCGGGCATGCAAGAATTACTTGTTCGTATTGTGCATCCGGAAGGATTTACCTTAGCGGTTGAGGATTTGGGTTCTGGTACTTTTACCTATTCTGAAACAGGTGAAAATCGTCAGTTTACTACTTCTGCTGAGATTGATTATCTCAATGATGAATTACAACGTTACTGTACCTATTGGTCGTACAATAGCGAATATTCACCGGGCAATTACAAAGTTGAGATTTACAACTTTGGATATTTAATTGGCGCGGGTGGATTCGAATTAAAAAAGAAGTTGTTCTGAGACATCTAGACTTACAGAGCTTAGACAATCAGACTTCTTAAAGCGAAGCGATCTAAAAGTCTATAAGCGCGAGCGATCTATAAGTCTGAAAGCGCAAGCGATCTAAAAATCATAAGATTAAAACGGTAAATCATCCATTGCTGAATCTTCAGCAGGTGGCTTTTCATTTGGATCTGAAGGAAATACAGGTACATCTTTAAAAGGATCGCCCTGATCCTGATTGATACCGGCTTCATCATTATTTAGCTTTTCTATTCTCCAGGCTTTCACATTAGTGAACCACTTTCCATTATATTCCCGGCTTTCAATATCGATGAAACAATTTACCATTTCATTAATCGCCATTTTATACTGATCAATATTATCGCCCCAAAGATCTATGCATAAGCTTTTAGGATATTGGCTATTGCCTTCCAATTCGATCACAAAGCTTTGTTTTTTCCATTGATTACCGGTTTTTCCTGTTCCGGTCATTATATCTAATACGCGTGTTACTTTTCCTTTAACTTCCATTTTATGTTGTTTTATGTGTATATAGTTTTGTGTAATTTATGATTTTGGGAAATTAGTTTCTGCTTTAATTCTATCAATCTGTTTCATATGATGCATTAAGTGTGTACGGCAAAATTCCAAACACTGCTCATAAGTCAACCGTCCGGCTATTGGATGTTTATATACTAATTTACTTAATACATCCATTGAACCTTCGTCGATCAAGTTTAACATTGCTATACGAGGAACGTTCCATCTTGTCTTTAAATCTTCCCAATTTTGAGATTCGCCGGCTGCAGGTAAAACGATATCCACTCTGGCTTTATATTTTATATTCGATTGCATAACAAAGCCAAGTAGTTTACCGTACATTTTTGTTTTGAAACCGGGTTTTAAAAGCGCTTCCGGTTTCTGAATCTTTTTCTGAATATAATTGAGACTCTTGGTTTCAGATATTACGATATGATCAATTACCTGATTTAATGACCAGGTTTGTTCATCTTTCTTCCAGTTAAGCTGATTTTCTGAAAGTTGGTCAAAATCTGAAATTACCTGTTTTTTTAAGGTTTCTAATTTTAAATAAGTCTGTTTTAATGCGGCTTTCATGCTATAGTGTTTTGAATACTTCTGGTTAAAACGTCAATAGCGACAGCGTTACTTCCACCCTGAGGTACAATTATATCAGCAAATCTTTTCGAAGGTTCGATAAATTGTTCGTGCATTGGTTTTACGGTTCGTAAATATCGATCTAAAACCTCGTTTATGTCTCTACCTCTTTCATCGATATCCCGATTGATAACACGAATCAAGCGCTCGTCTGATGGTGCATCAACAAAAACTTTAATATCACAAATGTCCCGCACAGCTTTTTGTGTGAGCACTAATATTCCTTCTATGAAGATTATTTTCTTTGGTTCGATTAAAACGGTCTCTGATTCTCTTGTACAAGTGATAAAAGAGTAAACCGGACAATCAATTGAATGACCTTCTTTTAAGGATTTAATTTGTTGTAGAAGCAGCTCCCATTCTATTGAATCGGGATGATCGAAATTGATTTGCTTACGCTCCTCTTCCGGAATATGTCCATTATCCTTATAATATGAATCCTGAGAGACGACGGCACATTCGATGTTCGACGACATCTTTCGAACAACGGTCGTTTTTCCTGATCCTGTACCTCCTGCTACTCCGATTACCAACATGTGGCAAAACTAATCAATTTGAGCTATTTAGTTAGCCTGCTTTTAATTTGAATTAACAGGGATTAACAATTTGTGGGATATTGTTATTTGAGGGCTTACAAAAATTAAAAACTTCGTTTCAAACCAAGGTTGATTAATACACCTGAATCTCTGTAAGCATACAATTTGTCGAGATTGTAATTTACCTTATTCATGGATAGCTGATAACCAAACTCAGAATAAATCTGAGTGGAATTATTCATGGCATAAGTCAGACGATAATTTAATGAAACAGGTATGTTAATCTGACTACTTAAATGGTTAAGTTCAACACTGGCAATGTCGCTGTTTTGATCCAATAATTTACCTTCATGCTGCAATATATATGAAGGATTTACTGCAATGAGAGCAGCGTTTGAAAATTTATCGAATAGTTTTATTTCCTTTCCGATTGCTAATCTTAAGCCAAGCATTTGTGTGTAATTATTCTGATGTATACATCTTGTTAAACGGACCCGTTCACCTGTATCCTGATTCAATTCAATTCCCAAATGTTTCTCATAATTAAAAACACTATGTAATTGCGTATAATGAATTCCGATCTGAGTGAAAAAGTTGGATGGAAGCTTAATTTCGATTCCACCATTAAAATGACTTCCCCATGCAGCACTTAAATTATTCTGTAATGAATTATCTGCAGTATTAGCTAATAGTTGAGTTGAATTTATAAAGCCTGCCGAAACAAATAATGAAAAATTCTTTTCCGGAGCTCTTAGTTTTGGCAATTCAGGCCGATTAGACTGTACAACAAATGATGGATTTACTTCTGCATTCTTTACTGTTATAGATGAAGGGTAAATTGTTTTAAGCGTTTTGATCGCATCAGAACGACTTAAGTTTACTTGTTGATTAACAGTTTCCTGATTGTCAAGCTCATCTTCTCGCGCAGGCACATCCAAATTTACCAGATCATCTTGTCGCGCAAGCAGATCCTGATTTACAAGTAATTCCTGATTCACCGAAACATCATCCGTTTTATAAATTGCTGATAGTGTATTTGGATTACCAGCAATTGTATTTAATGCTTCACTTTCGACAAAATCAATTTCATTCGAAACATTAATATTTTTATTCGTTACTACAGAGTTATATACATTCGTTTTATTTAAAATTGGATATTCAGAAAGCGTTTCGTTTTGAGCAATCATCGTTTTTGTGCTCACAAAAATATCATCCGTATTAATTACGGCTGTTTTTGAATTCTGCTTCCTACTTTCCTTTAATGCTGATTGTTTAACAGATTTTTTTTCTATTGCAGCATCAGGATTTTTGGAATTATTATTTTGTTTTGAATTTGATTCTTTTTTACGAGTAGTTTTTATTTTATCACGAATAGGTTCTGTGATTTTTGAATCTGAAGCTGATTTGTTGGATGTATTATAAAGCGAATTTTGTGCCGTCTTATTTTCATTGAAAACGTTTAATTCACTTTGATTTCCTTGCTGATTAAAGTAAATCAGACTTACACCTATAATAGAAAGGGATAATACACAAAGAGCGATTACTGAAGGTCTCATCCATGGTCGCCATGACTTTTTCGGAACCGGAATATCCATATTATCCCATTCCAGAAAGTCAGGAGTCTCCAACTCTTTTTGTGCACTTTGCTTTATATATTCGTCAAATTTATGCTGTTTCATTTTTTAAGGCTTTAAAGAACATTTTTAAATTGCATTAGGTTATCACCTAAATGTTGCTTTAGCATTTTAATCGCCCAAATTCGTCCTCTATGTAATAAAGTTCTTGAAGTATTTTCCGGAATGTTCAATTTTTTTGAAATCTCTTTGTGGCTATATCCATCCACTATATATAAATTAAAAACTGAAATATATTTTTCCGGCATTTTACTTAGCACTTCATGAATTTTATTTTCGTCGATTCGAATATCAATATGTTCCAGATGATTACTATCAATTAAACTATTCGAAGCGTCGTCGATCTCAACGTAATTTATTTTTCTTTTTCTTTTTTGTTGCAAAATCTGATTAATCGTGATTCGACTCAACCAGGTTTTAAATTGCGCTTTTTGCGGATCATATTTTGAAAGACTTTTAAATACTTCTGAAAAAATTATTTGCATATAGTCTTTCACTTCATGTTCTGCCACACCATATCGAACGCAAATCGTATAAACATATCCTTTGAACTCGTTATAAAGCGTCTTAAAGGCACTTTGAGTACCTTTAAGACATGCTTTAATTAGTTCGATATTTTGTTGATTCGTATTCAATTTGTGTTATTCCGATTTAATCGCAGAAAGTAGAAGTTTGAACGATGTCAGCAATAAAATCTACTGTGAAATCTCCGATAATTCCATTGTCGGGTGAGAATAATATACCGGTCGCAACTCCGCTTACTTCATCAGCAGTTTGGTTACTGATCGTTAATTCTGTTTCTGCATCAAATCCTAATACTGTTATCGGATAGCCCATAAAAGTATCTTCGAACACGGTACCTCCAACTGTAAAATCTCCATCAGGTGTAATAAAATTGTAAATTAAAAAGTCATCTACTTCGACTCCAGTGAAATCTATAGTGTCGCCAAGAAATTCAGCCTTATTACTAATTTGAAGGTATTCTGTGCCGGCACCATCATTACAATAAGCTGCGAAAGCATTGTCATACGAAACTGTATCTCCATTCAAGATGATTCTCATCCCGGCAGCTATTGGTGCAGGATCTTCAAATACGATAACATCCTGAATGGTTTCTTCTTTTACTTCGTCTACGTTTTCTTTAGTGCAAGATGTTATAAATACACCAACTGTAAGTAACAAAGCGAATATTTTGAAATATTTTGAAAAGTTCATTTTAATATATTTTATACGTTAATAATGTTATTAAGATCAATATTGATTACACTTACATTATTAGCATATACATTCAATTGCGTTTCAGTTACAAGGAGATTTTTTTCATTTTGTTTTGGATGGATTTTAAACCAAAGTTCTAACACATTGACTATCAATCACACCCGACAATAATTACCTGATCTTGCAAAGTATATGACGCAAAAAAAAAGCGTTGACCCCAAAAAGAGATCAACGCTTTCAAGCATTATTTTAATTGAAACTTACTGCTTCATAAACTTATACGTTCCTTTGTTTTCTTCATTTGAAATTTCAATCAGGTACATGCCTTCTTCTAACTGACTTACATCAATCATTTGAAGACCTGAAGTTGTGTTTCCACCCGCTACAATAGCACCACTTAAGTTCATCACTTTATAACTTAAATCGTTCAAATTGCTTTCAATGAATATCTGAGTATTTACTAATGTTGGATAAACAGCTACCTGATTTGCTCCGAAGCCTTCAATAGAAGTACTCACATTAAC
>JAHDHT010000152.1:6122-8775 GCA_020631175.1 Chitinophagales bacterium | reverse complement strand
AGATCTTTTAGTTTGCGAGAAAATCTTTAAAAAAAATAAAGTATTTCTTCTCAAGTAAAAAGTTCCTTCACTGCGTTCAGGATGACCGTTGGGTGGCGCTCTCGAGAATTGTTTGTCAAGACATTTTTTGAGTTTGTATTTGATGTTTGAGCTTTCTTGAACTTGATACTTGCGCTTGGCACTTGAACTTATTTAAACCTTCCAAGAATGCTTCACCAATCACTGCGCTCCCGAAGCATTCTATCCTTACTTGTTAGGAAGGAGTTTCTAAATCGCAAACTTCTACTTCCCCTCTAGCCCCGATCGTAATGGAAACCCTGCTTTGGCGAAGTGCATTTCTGTTTGCCTGAGCGCAGGCTGCCGGAGAAAGACAAGCGAAGGCATAACAGAAACGCCTGAGCCGGAGCAGCGTTGCAATGAAGAGCGGGCGAGGATGTAACTCGAGCTGCAAATCGCTGTTGCTTCATAAAAAACTGACAGCCTTAACAGGGTTTATAATGTCATTTTTTCAGCAGATTTATCATCTCGCGCTGTAATTCTGTCAAAATTTCGGTGAATTTGCTCCTGAATAGTCCAAAATTGCCGTATAGGGCGGGTGGCACAGGGTTTGATCTTAGGTTTTTGCAAATTTTAAAACAAACATTTCAACTATATGAGTAAGATTATTGGAATTGATTTAGGAACTACCAACTCAGTAGTTTCAGTGATGGAAGGAGCTGAGCCTGTGGTAATTACCAACGCTGAAGGGCGCAGAACGACACCTTCTATCGTCGCTTTTTTAGATAATGGAGAGCGAAAAATCGGTGATCCTGCGAAACGTCAGGCGATCACAAATCCAACGAAAACGATTTCATCTATCAAGCGATTCATGGGGTCGCGATTCAGTGAAATCGAAAAGGAAACGAAAAAGGTTTCTTACAAAGTGGTAAAAGGAGACAACGACACAGTACGTGTGGTTATCGACGACAGAAAATATACGCCACAGGAAATTTCGGCTATGGTGCTTCAGAAAATGAAGAAAACGGCTGAGGATTACTTAGGTCAGACAATCACTGAAGCGGTAATTACGGTACCGGCATATTTCAACGATTCTCAGCGTCAGGCGACGAAAGAGGCCGGTGAAGTTGCGGGATTAAAAGTGCGTCGTATCATCAATGAGCCTACTGCTGCGGCATTGGCTTACGGGATGGATAAAAAAGATATCGATCAGAAGATCGCTGTTTTCGATTTAGGGGGTGGAACATTTGATATTTCCATCTTAGAATTGGGTGATGGTGTATTTGAAGTTAAATCTACTAATGGTGACACGCATCTTGGTGGCGATGATTTCGATATGGTCGTAATGGATTGGTTAGCAGACGAATTCAAAAAAGATGAAAACATGGATCTTCGTAAAGATCCTATGGCTTTACAGCGTTTAAAAGAAGCGGCTGAAAAAGCGAAAATCGAATTGAGTTCTTCTACGGATACAGAAATCAACTTACCATACATTACCTCGGTTGATGGTGTGCCTAAGCACTTAGTGAAAAAATTATCTCGTGCGAAATTTGAACAGTTAGCGGATAATTTAATCACCAGAACATTAGAGCCATGTAAGCAGGCATTGAAAGATGCGGGCATGACTCCAGCAGATATTGATGAGGTAATTTTGGTTGGAGGTTCAACACGAATTCCTAAAATTCAGGAAGTGGTTGAAAATTTCTTCAAGAAAAAACCAAACAGAAGTGTAAATCCGGATGAAGTAGTTGCTATTGGTGCTGCCATTCAGGGTGGCGTTTTAAGTGGCGATGTGAAAGATGTTCTTTTATTAGATGTTACGCCACTTAGTTTAGGTATTGAAACTTTAGGTGGTGTTTCTACGAAATTAATCGAGTCGAACACTACGATTCCAAGTAAGAAATCTCAGGTTTTCTCTACTGCTGTAGACAATCAGCCTTCGGTACAAATTAATGTATTACAAGGAGAGCGTGCGATGGCGAATGATAACCGTTCTATTGGTCAGTTCATATTAGATGGTATTCCACCGGCACCAAGAGGGGTTCCTCAGATTGAGGTTACTTTCGATATCGATGCGAATGGTATCTTAAATGTTAGTGCTAAAGATAAAGGCACGGGCAAAGAGCAGAGTATTCGAATTGAGGCTTCTACCGGATTAAGTGATGAAGAGATTCAGAGAATGCGTGATGAGGCTAAGGCAAATGAGGAAGCGGATAAAGAAGCGATTCAGCGTCAGGAAAAAATTAATCAGGCGGATGGCATGATTTTCCAGACGGAGAAGCAATTAAGCGAATATGGTGATAAGATTCCTGGTGATAAGAAAGAGGCGATTGAGTCTGCATTGGCAGAGTTAAAAACGGCTCATGAATCTCAGGATTTAGCATCGATTGACGCTGCTTTAGAGAAGATGAATGCTGCATGGACGGCTGCTTCACAGGATATCTACCAGGCACAGCAAAGTGCAGGTGGTGATGCCGGTGCGGAAGGAGCAAGCGGTGCTGAAAGTGCTGATGCTTCTGCCGATGAAGAGGTTCAGGACGTAGAATTTGAAGAAGTTGATGATAATAATTAAAAAAGTTTAACTTTGGAGGGCAAACTAAATTGCTCTCTAGAGAGTTATTAAGTTATAGCAGGGTTTTAAAAGTCCGCCTTTCAT
>JAHDHT010000152.1:0-6022 GCA_020631175.1 Chitinophagales bacterium | reverse complement strand
AAATGTTCTTTATAATTTTCTTCGCCTTTAAATTGAATCATTAACTGCTTAATATAATCTGCAATTTCTTGTGTCTCCGAAGCCAGCATAGTGGTTTGATTTACAACCCCTACCCGATCCAGGTCTTTATTAGCATCAAAACCTTCCGAATACTTTCCTTCAAATAGTGTATAAAAATCATCAACCGGTAGTTCCCCCGTTATTATTTTACCGAGCAACTTCGTTTCCTCCAAATCTTTCACAATAACGGCTGGCGCTTCATTGGCTGAATGCGAAAAAGTAGCCCGCGTTTCTTCATGATTATATTTTCCATGAATAATAATGCTATATCCATCTCCACCCAATTTTGCAGAACGTTTCCAAACCTTTTCAACAAAAGGGCAAGTCGTATTATAACGCTCCACCTCTATGTTTTTACTTCTGATCCATGCTTCAATTTCTAAAGTAGTTCCAAAAGCAGGAATGATAACAATATCATCTTCCGTTACCAGTTCACGATCGTATAACGGTGTGCCTTTAGTGTCCATCAAAAATTCAATACCATGTTTTCGAAGGTCATTATTCACATCCGGATTATGAATCATTTCACTCAACAGAAAAATACGTTTTCCCGGATTTTCTTTTAAAGCTTTATACGATATTTCAATCGCATTTTCCACCCCATAACAAAACCCGAAATGACGTGCGATTAAAAAGCGAACAGGACCAAAATCAAGAATGGTCGGACTGTAATCTTTCTTTCGCGGATCTTCCTTTTTACGAAAAGCTTTCACTTTCGAAATCAACTGTGAGCGGTAGTATAATGGAATGTCGAATGACTTCATAAAATGCCTTTGGTCTATAACGTTTTATAAAGGTAGCTAGTTTTATAAAAAACTTTAATTCTTTGACAGCTTATTGATCCATGAACTGCCATGCCCATCAGAATGTCAATCTCTGTCTTTTCTCAAATAAATCATGTAATGCTGAACCTATGCAGAAAACCTGTAGTTTTACTGATATGCAATCGTTTTATTCCACGCGTATTTTGGGTCGTTTGATGATTTATTCGGCACTTGCCGCAATCCTGTTTTTCAGCTCCTGCAGCAGTTCTAAAGTTGGCGAAAAAGCCCCTGAAATCAATGCAGTGCTCATGAATGGCAAATCATTTGATCTCGATCTCGAGAAAGGCAATTATGTGATGCTCTCCTTCTGGGGCTCCTGGTGCGGACCCTGTTTGAAACAAAGTCCGCAACTTATAAGCCTCGTGCGCAAATATGAAAATCAAACCTTCAACGATGGAAGCGGTTTTGAAATCGTGAGTATTGCGATAGAAAAAAACGATCGCCGAACGCAGGCGGCTATTGATAAATTCGGTTATTACTGGCCTAAACACATTATGGAAGTCAGCCGTTTTGTGATGCAGGCACCTCTCGCTTTAAAATACGGCATCACCGATTTGCCCACCAAAGTTTTGGTAGGTCCCGATGGCAATGTGATTCTGAAAAAAGCAACACTCGAGCAGGTAGACGCATATCTTTCAGAGAAATTATAGTCGAGTGAAAATCATCCAGAACTCCTAAAAGAATCTGTAAGCACAAAACATTTTTGAATTTGAGTTTGAGTTTGGTATTCGAATTTTATTGAACTTGATACTTGAACTTGTATTAGGGCGTTCCCCCGACCATAACATTAAATTAATAGGAAAACAATTTCAAGTCGGGGTCGGGCTTTCCATTGCAATTTTTTATTGGTCAAAGTACATCCCTAAAACTTAATTAAGCTTCCGCCGGTCGCTTCCTTAAGTTAAGGGCTGTAGGTTTTCCAAATAAAAAGATTTCCATTACAATCCCTAACGCGAACCAAAAAAAGAAACTGAACATTTTAAACTTGAATAGCAGACCTTTTAAAATAAAGATTTATTCGCAGACCTAACAATTATTGCTTGATTTAGAAGATTTAATTTCCAAATGAAGATTATTTTTAGGCTTTAAATACTTTATATTATATTGAGAAACATGAAAAGTTTGTATTTATTCTTTTTTTTATGTTTCATATTTTTTTCTTGCCAAAAAGATTGCTCCGATTTGGATTGTCAATCTCCAGATACTTGCGCATTAAATAGTGAAGGTAAACCAGTTTGTATAAATAAATGTTTAGAAGTAAACTGTCAAAATGGAGGGGTTTGCAATGAAAACTTTGGGCAATGTGACTGTCCTTTCGGCTATATAGGTGATGAATGCGAAATTCAATCAGCACCAGATTGTCAAATAAATTTGACAGCAATTTTAGAGATTACAAATTTCAATGAAAATCCTTTTCAAATATGGGTATTAGGAGAATTTGAAACGATTATTGAGAGTAACACTACATACTCTATGGTCTTACCGGAAAATGTATATGATATATATTACATTCAAGATTCAGGATTCATCAAAGAGCCTATAGATGGATATTTTATTGAAAGACTAAATTTCTGTGAGTATAAAATTAAAGTTATACCTTAATTTTTAATAGAAAAAGCATGAAGTAATAATTCATGCTTTTTCAATTGTGGAGGATACCGGATTGAGCAAGCCCACTCTTCAAAAAAAATGCATTTGACATTCAGCTAAAAACAAATCTGTTAAAGCTGCCATGTGTTACATAATTAAGTTTCTTTTTTATTTTTCAATCTTCTTATTTCCATTTGATTATCGACAATCAAAGATTTAAGCGTTTCAATTTTTTCGTTTAAAAGAATAATGTTCTCTCGGTTCCAATTCGTAACCGCTTCGAGATCAGAATTACCGCCATATTTTAAAGCAGCTTCCGGATTCATACTCACCTCTTCCGATTCGCCTAGAATAAACTCTCTGCTAATACTTGTTTTGTTTTCGATCAGACTTAAAGTCTCTTCAGATAAGATCTCAGATCTGAACCAGGTACCAACGGTATTCGATTTTCGATCTACCATCTTTGCAAAGCTGTCAACCTTCCAGCTTAACTTCAATTTTACTGCAGCACGCAGTCTTTCTCCTTGATGAACTTGCTTTTTTTTCGCCATAGTCTTTTATAAATCACGATTAATCACTATAATTGCGGATAATTAGCGATAAATCGCAGGGCAATTAGCGATATATCACTAATCTAATAGATTTAAAACAATGCCACATATGGATACAAATGTTAATCATTCTAAATACACAGATTACAAGTACAACTTTCTGTTCATTTGGAACGAACGCTTAACCGGTACAGAGAAAAATCTCCTTGCTACAAAAATGACCAGGATGCTAAATGTGTCTGAACGCACATGGAAAGACTGGATGTATATCAAGAAAAATCAGACTCAGCAACTTGGTACCGAAACCATCGACAAAGTGATTGCCATCATAAATCAGTTCACGCACCTCAATCTGAACTACAGTGATTTGATCAATTACTCCGTAAATCTTTCTCAAAGTAAAATTGATTAACCATGGCAACTACAGATCAACTTTTAACCCCAAAGGAAGAATACTGGACCGTTCAGGCCATCGAGTATGCGATCAAAAATCTGCATAATCAATTGGTGGATGGAAAACAGTTTAATGAGGTCTCGAATCAAAAAGATCTAACTGTTTTCTCCACCATTGAAACTTGTAGTGATGGAATCTCCAGTTTAATGGCAGCAAAGGAAAAAATTAATTCCGGGGCTGCCATGGAATATATGCGCGTGAACGTGCTTAAAAGAAAAAAGAAAATTTCCCGCACCGGATTTATTTGGCAGCAACTAAAAGGTTTGGTTAAAATGATGCTGCTGCCATAGATCATAAATCTTGACCCGGTAGCCGGAGGTTTTTCATAGGGTTGGACTCCGGCTACCTTTTTTCAATTATTCATACCTCCTTTTAATTATGTCTATACATGATGCTTCATATTGTGCCTGGTGCAAAAAAGAGAATAAGCGAAAAGCATCTTCTTTTTGTTCAAGAAAATGTCACGTAGCTTTTTTTAGAGCAAATCCACCGGCATTAAGAGTTGATAAAAATTCATTTGAACAGGTTTACCGGGAATATCTTAAAACAAATTATTTAGCCAGGAAAAAAAAATCAATTGAGCATTTAATGCAGCTCCTTGAAACGGAACAAAATAAAATGATTGCTAAAGTAAATCACCTGGAACAAATGCGCTTGCAATTAGAACAACAACTTAAAAAACTGAATTAATTGGCTAAGGAAAAAACATACTTTGAAAAACGTGCAGAAGATCTGCAGATCACGAACGAAAACAACATTATCGATGCCTTCGATAAAATACGCCAGGCAAGACGAACAGAACCTTACTTCTACGAAACAAGATCAGGAAACATTATTATCAATTACTTCGATTTAAAATCGAACATTTGGTATGTCGAAACACCTAAAGGTGAAAAACGATATCAGGTTACCCGGTATAAGATCCCGCGTAAAAATGATAAAGGGGATGAAATGAAATACTCCTTTAAGAAAGGATATCCGCGTTTACCTTTCTTACCTCCCCTATTAATTGAAGCCTATCAATCTAAAAAACAATTCGACACCTTATATATACCGGAAGGTCAATTTAAAGCCTGGTATATGTGCTTATTTGATCTGCATGCAATCGGAGCTCCGGGTATCAGTCTTTCACTGGATGCCAATAAAGATGAATTATTACGATTAACCATTTTAGATATTATTAAAACTTGTGGAGTTAAAAATGTGGTCTTGGTTTGGGATGGAGACTGCAGACAAGTTACCTGGTCAAATACGAAGGATCTCCGGAAACGACCAATGAGCTTTTTTGCATCGGTTAAAAATTGGAGGGAGTTTTTAAAGCAAACCGAATGCGATATTTATTTCGCACATGTTAATATAGAGCTACTGGATAAAGCCAAAGCCATAGATGATTTATTATTAGTCGAAAAAGGAAAAGAAACAACTGTAATTGAAGATCTGCAGAAAGGTACTTTAGCTAATCAATTTTTTACGATTAAAAATCTGACTACGATAAATGAATATGCTGTACTGCAGTATTTCTTTATTAATAATGTAAATCAATTTTATACCGAATATGAAGATGAAATCGGCACCAATGAATTTTGGTTCGGGAACGATCGATATAAGTTTGACGCCGAAAAAAACGAGCTCGAAAAATTAACTCTTTCTAAAATTCGAATGACGCATAAAATCTTAAATGCGATCTATGACATACGTTCGAACACAGTTAAAAATGTAGTCGAAATAAAAAAGAAAAATAAAGATGCCTGGAAGCCGATCGACAAGCGAAAGTTTGCAGATATGTCTTTAATTCTACATGATCATTATAATGTAAATATATCAGATGCCTGGATTGAAAAGATTGTAATTTCTCAGGAACTGAATGAAGAATATGATCCATTCAAATTGTACTTCGAAAATTTAACCTGGGATAAAACAGATTACATCCAGTACAATACAGATATGATGGACATTGAGGAAATTGAATTGCCTTTAGCATCATTTTCTGAAAAGGAAATCCGGACGATTAAAGAGCGCATGGGCTTACCAAAACAAGCGCGCAAAATTACTACAAAAAATCTTTGGACTTTATTGTATAAGCGTTGGTTAATTGCTGTAGTCGCGTGCGCCCTCTCTCCTACTAAGATAAATGATATGATGCTGCTTTTAACCGGACGCCAGGGAAAAGGGAAAACCACTTTTTTCGATTTGCATGTGCCGGAGGAGCTGAGCGAATATTACTACATCGGTGAAATTGTACCAAAATCAAATGACTACGACACACAAATGTATTTGTCTGAAATGTTTTTAATTAATATAGACGATCAATTAGATAACATTTTCGGTAAAGAATTTCATTCGATGAAATCAATTATTTCGCATCGTAATGTTACAACCCGAAAAAAATACGCTATATCGCATCAGCTCGCTGTTCGTAGAGGATCTTTTTGCGGATCAGTAAACACAGAAGAGATCTTAACAGATACCGAGAATCGCCGTTACCTGGTATTTAAAGTAAATGGCTTTCATAAAGAATTCAGAACCAAATTCGAATGTGATGG
>JAHDHT010000151.1 GCA_020631175.1 Chitinophagales bacterium | reverse complement strand
AAGCTGAATTTATTGAAATATATAATGCCGGAACTTCAGTAATAAATCTTGACAACTATTGTTTTACAGGTTTTTCATTTTGTTTTCCTTCCAATACATCAATTGCTCCCGGAGATATCAAAATTCTGACCGCTAATTTGAGTGCATTTCAATCCGTTTATGGTTTTAATGCAGATTTTGAATTTGAAGGAAAGCTATCCAATAACGGTGAGCATATCATACTATATGATACAAACGGAAACAAAGTTTCTGAAATCGATTATAAAGATAGTCATCCATATCCCGGTCTTGCTGATGGCACCGGTAGTTCATTAGAATTAATTTGTAATCCATGTGATCAGTTAAATCCTAATCATTGGAAAGTTTCGTCTTCCTTTCAGGGAAGTCCGGGGCAGGTTAATGCTTTGCAAAACGGAAATCTGCCGAATATTATAAATGTAGCTCTCAGTAATGAAAGTCCACTTGCAAATCAAACGGTAGAGATATCAGTCACAGCCCAAAATAGTACACAGGCGGTTTTATATTATAAAACTGACTTTGATGCAGAAATAGCTGTTTCGATGAATGCCTTAGGCAATGGATCATTCTCTTATCAAATACCGGGACAGGCAGACGGAACCTTAGTTCGTTATAAAATTGAAATAATCAATTCCATAGGTTCAATCTTTTACCCAAGAGAAGATGATAGTGTGGAGTATTATGGTTATAGTGTTTTTAATAGTCAGCAATCAAATAGCATTTTCCCGATAATTGAATGGTATTCAAATAATGTTGACGATACTGTTTTGGTAGTCAATAACCAGGTAATTGAAAATGCATATATCTGGTGGAGAAGAGGAAAACACTGGAAAGTGGAATTACCTAAAGGTTATGATGTTGAAATTCCCGGTTATACTTCAAAGCCGGTTGATGAATTTCAAATTTCAAGACCTGACCATACCTTCAGCGTTTGGGTTAATGGAACGATGTCAAGAAATGCAGTTTGGTACGATATCTTTGATGAAGCAGGAGAACCTGAGCATAATACTTTTCAAGTTCGGATGGATACCAATAATACTGATGGATTAATATGGACTTTCTTAGAATGGCCGGATGGAGATTGGCGGGATGAACAAGGATATGAAGAAGAAGGAGGGGAGTACTGGAAATTCCCTAGCGATCAGAATTTGGAACAAAAATTCCCGAATAATGGTGATACAACTGCAATAACTGAATTGTTACTACTAAAAGATTCTGTAGGTGATCATTGGATGGATTTATATGACATCCCAAGAATGGTAAACTTCGCAGCGCTTCAAACCATCACTTGCCATTGGGATGCCGGCACTAAAAATTATTTTATGATAAAGCATCCAAACGGTCGGTGGGAATCGAATGTTTGGGATATTGATGCTTCTCCAAGAACCGGCATCGAAGAAGCAGATTCAGCTTGGTGTAAATGTGCTGAAGTACCAAGACAAGATACTTTTTTCTATAACGGCAATACCTATTTACCTTCTCCTTATAACCAAGGACACCAATTTGCAAGACCGCTTTTAGAAAACAATGAAAGGGTTAATCAAATGTATTATCGTCGGTTAAGAACAATGCTCGATCAGTTCTACCAAAACGATTATTTATATGCAAAAGCAACAACAGCAAGCCCACCAACAAATATTGATATTGTAAACACAGCTAAACATTACGGAGATTCTCTTTTTTATGAAAAGCAGGAAAATGTTTTTAAAAATTATCCTGAATGGCAATACAATCGTCATAATAATAAAGCAGGTTTTCCCGGCTCAGCAACAGGTGCAGACGATATCGTAATTAATGAAATTCAATATGCTCCGGATGGAGGCGATCAAAATGAGTTCATTGAATTATATAACAACACCAATGAAAGTATTGATATCTCAGGATGGAAACTGGATGGAACCGGACTTACTTTTCCGGCCGGAACGGTAATTCTGGGGAACGATTTTTTAGTTGTTGCATCCGATTCAAAAAGTTTTATTCAAAAGCATGGCTCAGGTAAATATGTTGCTGCGGATTTTGATGGGATATTATCAAATGAAGGAGAAACAATCACTTTATATAAAGATGATTTAATAACCATAGTTGATCAAGTTACCTATGAGGCTGTAAACTGGGCACAGGCCCATGGCGGACCGTCACTTGAAAGAATAAGTTATTCAGCAAGTTCTAATCTTGCTTCAAATTGGGCACCTTCAACAGATCCTTTTGGAAGTCCCGACGCACCAAATAATCCCAATCAGGGAGTTAGTTATTTCCCTCCACCATCTTTACCGCAAATTGTGATTAACGAAATTCATTATGCTCCCGACGATTTAAATGCTTTTCCGGCAACCAGTTTCGAGTTTATTGAATTAAAAAATGTAACCGGCGCTGCAATCGATCTTTCTGGATATTATTTCAGCAATGGAATTGAATATACATTTCCAAATAATACCTCAATTCCTGCGGGAGGATTCATAAGCTTAGCCGGCGATAATGATTTTTTTACTATACGATACGGTTTCCCGGCTTTTGATGAATATGATGGAAAACTTTCAAATTCAGGTGAATCTATTACCCTCAGAAATAAAGAAGGTTATGTAATTGACAGAGTAAGCTATGAAATAACTGCGCCTTGGGATGTTAACGCCCTATCTACCGGTAATTCTTTAGCTTTAGTAAACGGTACATGGGATAATGCCCTTGCTTCATCATGGTCCGTACAATCAGTTAATTATACACCTAATGAAGAAAATGAATTCTGTTTACAATTTGAATTGGAAGTTTACAGCGGTGATTTAGATTGCTTTCAAGACGCTTCTGGTTCTGCAGTTGCCTTGCCAACAGGAGGTCATTTGCCTTATCAATACAGTTGGTCAAATGGTTCAACAGCATCAGCATTAACAAATGTACAATCCGGAACCTATAGTGTTACCGTTACTGATTTATTTGGTTGTACATTATCGCAAAGTATAGTGATCAACGAGCCACCTGAATTAGTAGTAACATTAACAGATACAGATGAAACATATTATCAGGCTAACAACGGAACAATTAATGCTTCAGTAAGCGGTGGAACAGGTGTATATCAATACAGCTGGTCAAACGGATCATCAGCTTCTGCCATTACAGGTCTTGCACCCGGAGGTTATACCCTTACCGTTAGCGATGAAAATGATTGTACGACTTCAGCTTATGCCGTTATTTCTGCCATTAACTGTAATGCATTTAACGTGAACATGTCTGCATCAAATGTGAGTTGCTTTAATGGTTCGGATGGAAGTATTAATACGACTGTTTTTGGAGCAAGCGGTCAGGTAGATTTTCAATGGTCAAATGGATCTTCAACAGACGATTTAATGAACATTCCGGGAGGAAACTATAGTTTCACTGCTACCGATGAAGTAGGATGCACAGATTCCGGAACAGCAATTATTTCAACTCCATCAGCACCTTTGAATTTCTATTTCACAATGAACCCGGCTACTGATATTAATAGTAGTGATGGTTCGGTTACAATCAATGTTTCAGGAGGAAGCCCTCCATATAATATTCAATGGAACAACGGAAGTACCGGAAATACAATAAGCAATCAGCCTGCCGGACCCTATATCGTGACCGTTACTGATAATTCTACTTGTAGCATAACTGCTTCTACTTCTATAGGCGTAGAAAATATCGCCCCGACAGCAATTTTAAATGCAGATATAATTACAGGAGACGCTCCTCTACAAGTCAACTTTTCAGCAATCTCTTCCTATGATGTGGATGGAAGCATAGTTTCATATGAAATAAATGCTGACGATGGAACAGTATATAATAGTTCAACGGCTCAGCATGTTTATGGGACTCCAGGTTCTTATACGGTCAGCCTTACGGTTGAAGATGATCAAGGTTTAACACATACGGATCAGCTTATAATTAATGTAACAGGAAATGCCTGTTTACAAGCTCAAAATATTCAATTACTAAATCAAACTGAGAATAGTATTACATTAATGTGGGATGTCAATCCAAATGCAGATTATTTTGAGTTATCCTATAAAATAACAAACGCATCAAACTGGACAACATTCAATTCCAATCAAAGCTTTGCTATTCTTAACGGTCTGACTGCATGTACAACATATGAGGTGCAAATTACAACCTATTGCCAGGGTCAGGCAACCACTCCATCCAATATAGAAAGTTTTAATACGGATGGATGTAACAACAATTCATGTGATCAGATAATTGGCTTATACGAACAGGGAATTTCAAATCAGGCAGCAACCCTGGTATGGGATTTATACGCCAACGCAAGCTATACTTTATACTATAAAACACTAAATCAAACCAACTGGAATACCTATCAAACACCTTTTCCTTTAGCCATTTTATTCGGTTTACAAGCCTGTACAAACTATGAATGGTATGTAACTATTCAATGTGAAGATGGAACAAACGGTCCGCCTTCCCCTATAAAGCAATTTTCGACAACAGGTGGAAATTGTAATAATAAAGCAACCGCTCAAACTATCACTGATAAAGACTTTCAGCTTATTTTATACCCTAATCCGGGTGAAAATCTATTGCATGTTCAAGTACCTCAATTTGATAGTGAAAATCTCAAATCAATAATTACAATTACAGATTTAACAGGTAGAATTTATTTTGAAAAAGAAATAAACGGACAAATAAATAGCAGTTACAACCTTGATTTCCTTAGCGCCGGAAGCTACGTAATTAAGGTGCAAAATGTTTTGTTTTCATCCAATAAAATCTGGATAAAAAAATAAAATAAAACTTTTTTCAATTTTAACATACCTCATTGCAACCTTATATATATGTATTACATCTATGTGATTGTAATTTGATTTTCAAATAATTAACGGCTTAAAAAAAAACGAAAATTATATTGCAAAATGTGAAACAACCTTAATCAAAAGGGCGTATCACACTATAACTTAACCTGCGTCAAATAAACTACGATGAATAAATTATTTGACGACATTACCCTTCATCTTTTCTTATTAGAGAATAGTGAATTCACATGTCACTATTGCACAAGCAGTATTTGTTTATCGCTTAAACATATTGAAAAAAATTAAATATATAATAAAATAGAAAAGTTTATACACAAAAAGAAGATGGTTATGAGAACATTTACATTCTTTGCCGTACTCGCAGGAGTATGGCTAACGCTGTTTACGAGCATTTCTGCAAATGCTCAATGTCCCGTCTCCACTCAATTATTTGAGCTGAGAGACGTACCGGGATACCCCGTGGTGGATGAATTAAACACCTGTGGTACTCCCGACACACTTGCCTTATTGGTGGTTAACAATGCCGGTGAGGAATTAACAAATGCGGAACTAACATTAACAATGCCTCCGGGAATGTCCTATGGAGGATTTGTATATGAGTTAGATCCGAACTTTCCGGTTAGTGAAGGAAACATTACTGATCCTTCTAACCCTTCATTTTTATTTCCGGCATTGAGTGCGGATGAAATTCAGGTGGTTTATATCGCTGTTCAGGCTTCATGTGGAGTTTATGATGTTGGCGATGAATTTGAATTTTTGATCGATCATAGCTTAAGCTATGTATATACAGATGCAAACGGAGCCATCTTTGTATGTGAAGATACATACACTTCAGATGAACCGTTTAACGCTGCAATTGCAGAGCCTATCTTGAATATCTTAAGTTTAACGCCGACCGATTTAACACTAACAGATGAGACAGCTAAATGCCATAACCTTGTGATTTCACAAAATGGTATCAATGCTTCAGTAGATAGTTTTATCGTTGAAATAGGACCAATCGACTTGGTTACCAATTTTGAAATGTCAAGTTTAGCCATTGGTGGTGTTCAGGTTCCTTGGACTTACGACAACGCAACTCAAATGGCAACTGCTACAATTACAAGCGCTCAGATACCTAATGGTAGCCTTGAGGAAGATGATCAGTTAACTTTAGTTGCTTGTTACAGAGAAAGACAGGGATGTGATACCGAAACCGGTACTTTTAACTTCCAATACAGAACCTACTTCGGTTGTTTCGAGGAAGTTTGTGGTCAGTCTCCTGTTATAGATGGTTCTCTTAGATATGCTGCGAACTTTGGTGCTGCCGCAAATGCAACAGCAGTTCAAATTCAATCTCCTACTATTTGTGGAGAGAATGCTATTTTCGATGTAACTGTTTTCAGTTCTCAAACAGATTACGATAAAGGGGTTTTTGAAGAATTAAGAGTAGGCTTCCAAATCTGTGAATCAGATGCTTTGGAAGCTGTTGACGTTAGAATCAATGGTGTTTCTATTGACCCTTCTTTATATTATTATCAAAACTTCGACTTCGTTGTCGATTTTACAACTTTAACGACAGACCTCGATGGTGCTGGTGTTGGTATTGAAGATTATGATGGTGATGGTCTTTTCGATGACCTTCCTGGTGGATACACCTTAACAATGCAGATTGAAGCTGCTGTTAAATGTCAGGACCCTCAGCAAATCGCAGGATGTGCAGCAATCGATTGTTCATTCTCTCAGGCATTTGTAAATGGTTTACGTCACTGTAGCCAGCAATTCCAGCAATTACCTTCTATTACGCCGCCAATCAACTTTTCTTACGGCTCAGTAAATGATTATATGGTTGGTGAGGTTGATCTGAATTCAAACGGTTCAATTCAAGGGTATAATTTTGGACAAGGTACAGATACTGGTGGTGGAGTTGCTTCTGTTAACACGATCACAATGGAGTACTGCTATGAATTCGGTACCGAAGGAGTTGGTTCTTGTAATGATGGAACTACGGTTTATGAAGCTGAATTTGGCGGTCCTTATGCATTTAGTCAGGATGTTGAAATAGATCCAAACTCTGTTGTTTTTGATGGAGTTCCGGTACCGGCTGCAAATGTTTCTAAGTTCTTTCCTTATGCTCCTACAGATAGTGGAGTGGTTGTGTTCAGAATTGAAGCAGGATCTAATGATACAGGTAGAGATTTATGTTATACTGCTTCTTTCGAACTAGATTCATGTGTTTGTTATCCAACCAAATTTTTGGGTGTAAATTTAAGAGTGGTAGAAGAGTGTAATGATTGTGCTCCTGAATCTTGTACAATCGTTCGATCATGTGAGACAACTTTCGTGAGAACAAATAGACAATGTAATTGTATTTGCCCAATGAGCTCTGTAGCTACTGCTAATCGATCTACATTTGGATTTACAGATAAAACAATGACAACGCAACATGATGCTACAACAGTAGCACCGGTTGATTTGAAACGATATCTACCCTGTGATACAATGGAAATTGAAGGTGCTTACACAGTCTTAGATGCAGAATTCTTTAATTCTGAAGTTGATGAGATGGTCTTTCGTGTTTATCAGGTTCCTAATTCTTGGTCAAACATGCCGGCTGTTCCGGTATTTCCTGACATGCATCATGCAGATTTATTAGAATGGTCTTTCTCCAAAGATGGTGGTGCAACAAGAACGGTAATCGATATGACTGGATTAGATTGTATTACCGGAGAAGAAACTGGTTCTAGAAATATTAATGATGGAACAATTCAAGATCAGGGTGTTCGATATTGGCTATCAACTTTTAATAGTGGTCAAGATGTTTTTGATAACAGAGAATTTCACTGGTATATTAGAAACAATGCTGAAATTAATAGTAACGGAGGTAATCTTCCTGCCGGTAACGATTGTTTAGATTATATTTTTGAAACGCTTATGGGAGGATTGGAAGACGGCGATATGTTCTTTATCAATGCCAAAATTCCTATGCAGGTTAATCCTTATAAATGTTTAAATGACGTTATTGCAGCTGAACCGGATATTTCTTCAAGATTAATTACTGATGCATATTGGTATCAAACAAGATCTGGAACAAGATCTTATTTAGGTGCTACTTGCCAGACCAATGATATTTTTGAAGGAGTTGTTCCTAAAGTAGTGGAAGGATATACTGATCTTGAAATTGATAATTGTGATGCTACTACTCAACACGTATTCCAGATTGAAAATATTGATCCGGCATGGTATGTTGATGAATATCGTCCGATTTTTGAATGGGATCAATTAAGCGTTCCAATGATTTCCCCTTTGATTTACGCAGGAAATGCTCAGGTTCAAGCACCGGATGGTTCAATAATTACATTAAGTGATCCAACATTTGACAATTCATCCAACTGCGTATTTTATGATGCTGATCCAAATGATGCAACACCGGGCCAGACATTCTGTACCAGTACCTCTGGCGACTTAGGATATGCTTCTTTTGATGTTACTGAATTACCAATGCTAGGAGTCGGTTTGCATGCCGAACCAGAAGACTCTATTATACTTACATACGATTTCCAAAGAATCTGTCCGGGTCCAATTCCGTCACCACAAGACTTTGAATTATATTATACATATGCTTACCCATGCGATTATGCTCCGGGTGGACGCTTCTGTAACAGAACTACTGCAGATGGTAATGGAAACCATAGTTTTTTCAATCTTGATCAAGCACTTCAAGTAGAAGATTGTCCGGGCGATGGAACAAATTGGAGTGCACCATTATTCGATATGGATAACTATCACGCTTTCCGTGATACTTCTTTCACATTAAATTTCAACGATATCAGCCAACCATTACCGGCTTTATCTTCTACTATCCAAAATTCATTATTAGCTGATTTAGCAAATGCACCGGAAACAAACTCATACGAAGTTTGTGCCGCTGCAACACCGGCAGGTGTACATGAAAATGTGATTACTTCAATCACTGTTCCTGTTGCCGTTCTTTTAACTGGCGCAACCGACGAAAACGGACAAACTTTAACCTTTACTGAAA
>JAHDHT010000150.1 GCA_020631175.1 Chitinophagales bacterium | reverse complement strand
ACTTTGCGGTAAAAAATCCGAACAACAGCAATTCGTAATTAGTCATTCCACATTCGTAATTACAAATTCCGCACCCGTTCCGCCTTCACTTTCACCTGCTCTTTCAACTCATTCTTATAGGCAATGATCTTATCCAATACAGCAGCATCTCCTGCAGCGACAATTTGCGCGGCAAGTATTCCGGCATTCTTTGCTCCATTCAAGGCAACAGTCGCTACCGGCACACCGCCCGGCATTTGAAGAATCGATAAAACTGAATCCCATCCGTCAATTGAATTACTTGACTTAATAGGTACCCCAATAACTGGTAATGGAGAAATAGCCGCGACCATGCCAGGCAAATGCGCCGCGCCTCCGGCGCCGGCGATGATTACTTTTACACCACGCTTATGCGCATTAGAAGAAAAGTCAAATAATTTTTCCGGCGTTCGATGGGCAGAAACCACATCAATTTCATAGGCGATATCAAATTGCGCCAAGATTTCTGCAGCGGCTTTCATAACCGGAAGATCAGAATCTGATCCCATTACAATACTTACGAGTACTTCTTTCATGTGATTACGCTTAAACGGTTTTTTACCTGATCTGCTTTGGCTAAGGCTCCCTCCAATGAAGAAGATAATATCGTTACATGCCCCATCTTACGATAAGGACGCGTAACTTTTTTTCCATACAAATGAATCTTCACACCTTCAATTGCCATACATTCTTCTAAGCCAACATATCGGGTCGGACCTTCATGTCCAGGTTCTCCTAGAATATTCAGCATTACAGCAGGTAGTTTTAATCGGGTACTTCCTAAGGGTAAATTTAAAACCGATCTTAAATGTTGTTCAAATTGTGAAGTAACTATACTTTCAATTGTATGATGGCCACTGTTATGCGTTCGTGGAGCCATTTCATTTACGATAACCGCACCGTTCGAGTCTACAAAAAACTCAATCGCCAGCAAGCCGACCATCTGTAAGCTCTCAATAATTTTATCGGCAATTTCTGTAGCCTTTATGGCTTGTTCTTCGCTTACAGAAGATGGACAAACTAATCGATCAACCAAATTAGCTTTCGGATCGAAAATCATTTCCACCACAGGAAAACTTTTTATTTCTCCAGTAGAATTACGGGCAACAATAACAGAAATCTCTTTTTCAATTTCGACCTTCTCTTCAATTATAGATTTACCTTTTAATAATTCCGCTAAATCATCTTTACTCTTTATTACCGAAACCCCTCGACCATCATATCCACCTTTTCTTAATTTTTGAACAAATGGATATTTTAATGTGCCATTTTCTATCGCATCAATAATGGCATTTTCATCTTCGTATTTAGTAAAAGGAGCAGTTGGAATGTCGTTTTCAGTATAAAAATCCTTTTGCAATCCTTTATCCTGAATCAAAGCTAGAATTTCAGGGTCTGGAAGGATTTTTATGCCTTCTGATTTTAATTTTCGTAAAGCATCTACATTAATACTTTCAATTTCGAATGTGAGCAGGTCAACCTGTTTCCCGAATTGATAAACATCTTCAAATTCTAAATGACTTCCCTGAATATAATGAGAGGCAATTTTACCGGCCGGACAGTTTTCATCTTTGTCGAGAATGTAGGTCTCGATATCCCATTTACTCGCTTCCTGAATCAACATCTTTCCCAGCTGCCCACCGGCAACAATGCCGAGTTTCAGATTGGAAGAAGCCAGTCGTTCTGTAATCTCATTATTCAATGCTTAGAATTTGATCCGAAGATAATCAAAGATAGAAAGAAGCACGCTTTCATATTCCACTAAATAATTATAGTTTTTGTAAACTTATTTGTTTACATTAGAGCTTAAAAGTTAATGTATATATTGACAAAAATATAAAAATGTCATGTTTTAAGTTGACAAGAAGATTTTAATTTATTGAAGATGAGAAATAAACGAAAGTTAATGATCGATCAATTGGATCAAAAGATAAAACCATTCTCTGAAGTAAAAAGTATTCAAGTACCAAATAAGGGTTGGATAAATGCAATACGGACTACCTTGAATATGACTCTGGAACAGCTTGGAGAAAAATTGAATATTTCGAGACAGGCTGTAAACAGATTGGAGGATAGTGAATCTAAGGGCCGCATTTCCTTAAATAAGCTTAAAGATGTGGCAAAAGTCATGAATTTCAAGTTAGTTTATGCTTTAGTTCCGATTAATGATTCGATTGATGAATTGATTGAAATAAAAGCTGAAAAGCTTGCTCGGGAAATTGTTTTAAGAACAAATCAAAACATGAAATTAGAAGATCAGGGCATTGGGGATGAAAAAATTGATCAAACAATTAAAGAAGTTGCTGCTGAAATAAAACGAGAAATGAATAAGTCATTATGGGATTGAATTTAGTATATGATGAAGGGCAAACTCCAATTGATGAAAATGAAATACATGGATTAAAAATTAAAACTATTTCAACTCAATCAGAATTAGATGAATTTGAACAGTTAAATATAGAAAAGGCAGTTGCCTGGTCAATGGAGTCAAGATTTAAAAAGGAGAAAATTCTTACAGAAAAATTTATTAAGAATTTACATAAAAAGATGTTTGGTGAAGTATGGAAATGGGCGGGAGAATTTAGAAAAACAGAGAAAAACTTAGGAATTGAATGGAATCGAATAGGTTTAGAGGTGAAAAAATTGATTGATGACAGTAATTATTGGATTGAAAATGAAATTTATTCTCCAGTGGAAATCGCGCTTAGATTTAAGCACAGAATTGTTTCGATACATTGTTTTCCAAATGGAAACGGAAGGCACTCAAGAATGTTAGCAGATATTATTATTGATTCTATTTTTAAGGAGAAGTTATTTACCTGGCATCAATCTAATATGGTAAAACCAGACAAAACGAGACAAAAATATATACAATCTTTAAAAGAAGCGGATAAAGGAAATATAAAACCTCTAATTCAATTTGCATTAAATTAAGACAATTAAATATTTCCGTTTCCCTAATCTAAATGCTAATTTTTTGGATAAATAAGATCTGTGTTTACTCTTCATGAATCGTCTTTAAAATCTCAACAACTTCAACATAAGTATCTTCCGTAAAATTGATTTCTAATGCTTCGTGAAATTGCTGATTAAAAGGCATGAAATATTTACCTGTAGCATTTACAGCGCAATTGTAAAATAAATAGCCTACAGTTTCACCGTTATCACAAAATTCTGTTTTCAAATTTAATACGATAGTCGAGTTTATCGTTGATGCAATTACAGATGTTGTTGTGTCAGTTACTGTTGTAGCACCATAATCAGAACACCAAAGTCCGTCACAATAGAAATAAGATAGCTGCACAGCATCATCAATTCTTTTCTTTTGAAAGGTGTTTCCTTCAAAACCAATCATACCAGTACCTTCATAGTTATCCGGAAATTGAATGTCGTAGCCTGTTTTAAAATCTTCAGTATTCCAATTCGCATTTAATCCGATTTCTTGACAAATACTATCAATTACAACGATCAAATCGTCAACTTCAGGAATAATAATTTCAGCTGTATTTTTCTCACAGGAAGAAAGTATTAAAATAAGAGCAGCAAATACAAAAACTAAATTTTTCATTTTAATAAAATTAAAGGTTATCAATGCCCTTAATGAAAATGTTGTTTCATTTTCTCTGTCTTAAATGTATGTCAATCCTAATGCGAAATGGTTGCCTGAGTGTCAAAAAAATAGATAAATGTTTCCGGCCCGGATTGCAATGGTACCCTCGCCCTTCAAAAGGCCATGAAGCTTGAGCGAGGAAGGCTGACGAAGGAAGACTAGTCGCGATTTAGCTGAATGCTTTTTGAAGGGGGTGCGTACAAATGGAAAGCCGGAAATGCCGGCCTTCATAAAATTAAAAAATGTTCAATGCGATTACTTACTTGATTTCTGATTGATATCAAGCATTTGTAAAGGTGTTTCGCCGGACATATAGTGCGGTAAATTTCCATCCCATTTTTCCCAACGGTTTGCCTCCGCTCTTTTAATTTCAAGTGATTTAAAATCCAGTACTTTTTGGGTGACACTTTCATTAATCTGACGGTTATACTGAGCAATCGATGCGGCTTCAATTACACGACTCAATGAATCTCCTCTTGCTGCCCGAATTGCGGCGTCGGCTTGTGCTTGCGCCTGATTAATCAGCTTCACCTGAACGACACTATCTTTTTGTGTTTCGTAGCGTTGTTGTTCAAATTCCTGTTTTGCTTTCTGAACAGATTCAACCGCATCCTGATATTCTTTTTCGAATTCTAAATTGGTTATGTCTAAACCTCTTAACTCGATATTTTCAATTTCTAAAGCCACTTTCAATGCATCGAACGATGCATCGGTAATGAGCTCTCTTGTTTTAATCATCTCCTCGGCTACTCTTTTACCGGTTTGCGTTTTAACAGCTGCCAATGCTTTTGGAATTACTTTTTTCTTCAACCAATCTTTCTGAACGGCCTGATATAATTCTACTAAACCCGATTCCATCGGAGCTACCTGAATGTTTACAGAGGCATATACATTTTGCTGATCACTCGACATACATGACATTACACCCAGAACAGTCGCATCGGGATTCTCTCTTTGCACAGACGAACGGTCTGCATTAGGTGCGAATATTAATAATTGTTCGTCTATTGGAATTTTGATGATATCCGTAGTAAATCCATTCACGAAATTTAATCCTTCTGATAAAACTTCCTTTTGTAAACCTTTTTCACCAACTGCTAAGCGCTTAAAAACAAGTCCTCGATGGTTTACGGGTATATTTTCAAAGAAGGTGAAAATGATATAAAGAAATAAGAATATTAGTCCGAAGATGATAATTAATCTTCTGATTGGAATGCCTTTTGGAAGGATGGTTCTGCGTTCAGCCATAATTTTATTAGGGTTGTTTTAGGGGGATAAGATAAGGACATCCGTTTAATTGTCAAATTTTTTGAGAATCGAGAGGCCAGAGAGAGAGGTGAGAAGCGAGAAGGGAGAGACGAGACTGCATACTGCGGCGAGTTTATATAACAATAAGAACTTGCGTTAAAGCGATCTATAAATCTGGAAGTCTTGTAAATAAAAAAATCACCTCAGCTAATTGCATAGCTAAGATCCTTTTTCCCTTGCCAATAAATAGAATGAAATCATTATTTTTCTGCCCTAATAAGATTTCGGTATTTTGCTACTTCTTTTAAAAATTAAAAAACTTACAAGATGTGTACAGTAACCTGGCTTCAGGGAAGTGAACAACAGTATTTTTTAACCTCCAATCGAGATGAATTAGTCGATCGGGCTGCTTCTGAAATAGCTGAAAAACAATCAGTGCTCGGGAAGAAAATCACTTTTCCTAGAGATAGCGGAGCAGGTGGCACCTGGATAGCCATATGTGAAGATCAACGTGCCATTTGTTTATTAAATGGTGCCTTCGAAAGACACGAAAGAAAATTGCCATATCGAAAGAGTAGGGGACAGGTTGTTTTAGAATATTTTGATCATCAAAATATAGATCATTTTGTGTCGGATTATGATCTCGGCAACATCGAACCCTTTACCCTCGTCGTCTCAGAGTACAACCGTTTGTTTGAAATGTCTTGGGATGGAAGTAAAAAATATCTAAGTGAACTTGATCCTGCTGAGCCACATATATGGTCTTCAAAAATGTTGTACGATAGCTTCACCGTTGAAAAGCGTGAAAAGTGGTTTGCAAAATGGCAGAGACAATATCCTGATTTTGCCTTTAAAGACATTTTGTACTTTCATAAATACGCAGGAGATGGGGATAAACAAAATGATGTGATGATGAATCGCAATGATGTGCTTAAAACGATAAGTGTAACGGGGCTCATAATAGACAAAGAAAATATTGAAATGATACATCAGGATCTGGTGCATCAAAAGATACTCAATGTAGGGGCGAATTAATTCGATATTGTCAAAAGATATTCAAAGTAGGGGCGAATTAATTCGCCCCTACCAATTTCGGATTAAATCTTCATCCCGAAATTGATACTCGTTCATCGTTGAGTAATATTCTGCCCAGTCTTTGCGGTATTCAATAAAATGATTTTCATCCGATGCTTTAAGCAACTCTTCATACGACATATAATCCACAGCGGCCACTTCTTCACCACATTGCCAACTTGGCTCATAAGAAAGAGCGCTTTCATCCATCATCCAGATATCAAAAATGGCATCGTATTTTACAAAACGTTTCACATGATAAATCGGATCTTCAAACGAAAAAATAAGCCCAAGTTCTTCTTCAATTTCTCTTAATAAACCAACTTTAGCATCTTCACCGGCTACAACAGAACCACCGGTTAATGCCCACCATAAAGGCCAGTGTTCAACTGAAGCGCTTCTTTGTTGTACTAAAAATTTTCCATCCTTCCGCTTCGACCAGAAATGACTAACCAAATGAAAACATCCTTCCGGTAATGTCGAACCTCTCACTGCGGTTTTGCCGGTAGGCGCACCGTCTTTAGTATACAGGTCCCATAATTCAGGCATAATTAAAGTATTGTCGGTAATTAATTAAATGGATTGCTTCGATTAGTCTTATATTCAACAGGTGATTATACAATATATCATTCTTTTCCTTTATTTCGGTGTCCTTTTTTTAATAGGCATTTTAGCTTCCCGTAAAATTAAAAATGTATCCGATTATTATGTAGGAGGCAAAAATTTAAATTATTGGATCGTTGCTTTCTCTTCCCGGGCAACAGGAGAGAGCGCATGGCTATTACTCGGCTTAACAGGAATGGGAGCCATCTCAGGTGTAAGTGCCTACTGGGTCGTGCTGGGAGAAGTGCTCGGCGTGGCAGGGGCGTGGCTCTTTATGGCTAAACCATTTAAACGCTTGACCGACGAATATCAATCCATTACCGTTCCCGATTATCTGGAAAGCCGTTTCAAAGACAACAGTAATTCTATACGATGGGTCGCCTCATTAGCACTCGCTATTTTTGTGGTGATTTATGTCAGCGCTCAAATCGATGCTACCGGTTCAGCTTTCGAAAGTTTTCTGGGATGGAATTATTTCGCAGGCGTATTTACCGGTTTCTTAATTGTATTGGCCTACATTTTTGCAGGCGGATTTTTAGCAGTTGCCTGGTCAGATGTCTTTCAGGGAAGCCTCATGTTTTTAGGATTGCTCTTATTACCAATCGCTGTTTTATTGGGCGGATTAAATTGGTCTTCCATCATGATGAAATTGCAGCAAATCGACCCGGGATTATTAAATATTTGGGGTGCAGGCGGCATGAACCTTATTAATATGATGACCATTCTCGGCTTCGCGATGATTGGATTAGGCTTTTTAGGTTCGCCTCAGGTATTCGTTCGTTTCATGTCTGTAAAAGATGAAAATGAAATTAATAAAGGAAGATGGGTAGCCATTATTTATACCATATTGACTGATGCCGCTGCTGTCACGATCGGACTTTTCGGAAGAGCAATTTTCACCGAAACGGGAATGGATCCTGTAGCTACTTTAGGAAACGCTGGTCAGAATGTTTTACCTATGCTCACCGAACTTGTTTTTCCGGCCTTAATTGTTGGCTTTTATATCGCTGTTGTGCTTTCAGCCATTATGTCGACCGTTGATAGTTTATTAGTTGTCGGAAGTTCAGCAGTAAGTCGGGATATTTATCAGAAGATTTTTAATCCGAATATCGAAAATGAAAAAATCACAAAGTACAGCAAGTGGATTACTTTATTCATGGCATTAGTGGCTTTGTCTATCGCTTTATTGGTTGCTGTTTCAACACCCGATCGAACGATCTTTTGGTTTGTTATTTTCGGCTGGTCCGGTATTGCCGCAACTTTTTGTCCGGTGATTATTTTAAGTCTTTTCTGGAAAGCCTATTCAAAAGCAGGAGCTATTGCTTCTATGATCACCGGTTTTTTATGTGTGCCCTTTTTTAAATTTGTAATGCAGCCGATGAAGGGTATCGGTATTTATTTTGAAAAGCTGGATGTACTGGCTCCCTCATTTTTGATAGCTATGCTGGCAGGTTATATTTTTACCAAAATTTATCCCGTAAAATGAAAGTATTTTTAATAATTATAAATTGCTTGTTTTGTTTGAATTTAATGGCTTCCAATACCTTTCCACCGAAGACATTGGATAAAGCTGAATATGAAACAAAACGCGATTCATTAGTTTCGATATATGGAGAGGCAATTACAGCTCCTGAAAAATATGAACTGGCTTTAATGACCGCCTGTACATTTATTCCTGAAATGCGTTTTTTAAATATTGAATTTAAATTAACCGATGCAAAAACATTTCTTTCTGTGCGGCCTACAAATAATTCATTTTTCAAAAAGAAGAAAAACAGAGTTTACAGAATTAGTTTAAATGAACAACCCGAAAGTATGGGCGGCTTGCGATTCGATGAAGTACCCTTTGCCGGGCAGGTTGGTATTTTAGTGCATGAACTCGAACATATCCGCTATTATCATGTTCGCAACGGCTTTAAAATAATAGCAAACGGTATAGGTTATGGCTTGAGCCCCAAATTTCATACACAGTTCGAGCAGGAAACAGATTATAGAACCATAAAAAGAGGAGCAGGATATTTACTGCATACCTATCAGGATTTCATTTTGAACCAGGCGAATACTCCGGAAAAATTGAGGGCCTACAAAGACAAATATTATTTAATGCCCGATGAAATGATGGAGTTAATTCAAACAACTTTTAGTTATCTGTATAAATAGTACTGGATTCCGAAATACTGCGCTACAAAGTACTGCGCTACTTTTGCACTTGATACTTGAGCTTGACACTTGAACTTGATACTCGATCTTGTTTACTCGGGCAGCCGCCCTTTT
>JAHDHT010000490.1 GCA_020631175.1 Chitinophagales bacterium | reverse complement strand
TTACACGCTTCCATCCACTTCATTTTTACGACCTGAATATGCCGGTTTAAATCTTATATCGCCTGACGATGATGAAAACGGTCGGGCTGATAGAAATTTAAATGGTATCGGAAGTTTAAAAATATTTGAGGAAGGACATCGTTTTGAGATACATAAACTTTGGTCGGGCGATGCTGATGTTTATTCGGATGTGAAAAATATTGGATTTCGCTTGCGTTATCGTTTAGGTGCTTCATTTGAAATTCCTTTTTCAGATTTAGATCTTACTAGAAGAAAAGAAGTCAGAAATGATGAAGATTTAATTCAACTTGCTTCGATCGGATCTAAAAGAATTTTTATTCCTTTTCAGGATATTCAACATCGGGATACGCTTGATCGAATAAAGTGGCTGCAAACTTTTGGCATTGATACCATTTTATTTTCGGAAGGATTACCAACTGAAATGCAATTGAGTCATTATAAACAAACGGCTTTTGAATTAAAGTGGGAAATAATTTTACGGCCTAATGAATTAGATCAATTTGAAAGTTTAGTTTTTCCAGATAATATTCCATTAATTATAAGCCGAATCGGAAAAGATATTTTCGGTCATAGTAAGTATCATTCTCATTTTCCACGTATTGGCTTCCATCCTGAAGATCCTTTTTTTAACCGGGATTATAATTTTGAAAACCGGCCATTTCTTTTTCGTTTTCCCTATGAAGCCAATTATGCTTCACTAGCTGAGAGATGCATTGAGATAAAAGAAAAAAAAGGTTTGGAGATTTATTGTTCTATTGAATTGCCATATAATACGGAAGCAAAAATGCAAGATGATGAAGGCTTGGTAATAAATATGCTAAAGCGGCTGAAACCGATTTTCGAAATGCATCCGGACTTTAATTTCCTGTTTGATTTATGGAAGGATAAAGATCGTGGCTACTGGTGTCGAAAAGGGTTTGTAAGTATGCTTAATAAGCCTTCTGAAGCCTATTTAAAGTTAAAAGCATTTTAGGAAAAGAAAAATACAGTTGCTTAAATATTTACTAGCTTAAAAAGGTCGAATTAAGCTTAGCTACTTTTTTACTCAATTTATAAAGTGTCGAATGAATTCGACCTTACATGGCTTTTTTCAAAGTGTCGAATGAATTCGACCTTACATGGCTTTTTTCAAAGTGTCGAATGAATTCGACCTTACAGTGCTCCTGCTCTTGATTTAATATCTTCCAAATCTCCTTTCGGAATTGCTGATATTAATTTTTGAGTATAGGCTCTTTGCGGATTTGCATAGATTTCATCTGCAGCGCCCATTTCTTCGATTTTCCCTTTGTTCATTACGATCATTCGGTCAGACATAAATTTCACTACTGATAAATCGTGTGAAATAAATATATAGGTGAATTTAAATTCTTCTCTTAATTCAATTAATAAATTAAGTACCTGTGCCT
>JAHDHT010000489.1 GCA_020631175.1 Chitinophagales bacterium | reverse complement strand
CTTATATAGTATATTTAGTCTGGTCAGCAATTCAGTATTCAAACCGTAAATTTCAGCTGTATTCTGACTAAAAAGGAAATCGTCATAAAATTATTACGTTTGGAACTGAAAGTGTCTTTATTTAAGTCAGGGTTTATGCACAGCATTTTTGCAAAGTGTATGCTTATTTGTGCAGTTTTAATCACTGCAACAACCATATTAACAGCTCAGGAGGAAACGCCGGAGAAAGAACCCCTGGTATATCAATTTGAAATAACCTCTGATATCTATCCGGCCGTCTGGCGAAAAGTCGATAAAGCCGTCGATGAAGCCGAAGAATTAAATGCCGATTACATCCTGATCAGGATGAATACCTATGGAGGATTAGTAGATGCGGCTGATTCTATCCGCTCAAAACTGCTGAAAGCCAATCCGACCACCATTGTATTTATCGACAACAATGCTGCATCTGCCGGAGCATTAATTTCACTCGCATGCGATAGCATCTATATGAACAAAGGTGCTCAAATCGGAGCGGCTACGGTAGTCAATCAAACCGGAGAACAAGCGCCCGATAAATATCAAAGCTATATGCGGGCAACGATGCGCTCCACAGCAGAAGCCCAAAACAGAGATCCGGAAATAGCTGAAGCAATGGTCGACGATCGAATTGAAATTAAAGGGATAATTGAAAAAGGCAAAACCCTCACCTTCACAACTTCAGAAGCAATCAAACACAATTTCTGCGAAGGCGAATTCAATTCTATTGGAGAAATAAAAGAACATCTCGGAATTCAGGATCACAAAACGGTGCAGTATACGGAAGGAGCAACAGAAAAGCTAATCAGTTTTTTACTCCATCCAATGGTCAGCTCCATTTTGTTAATGATGATTTTCGGCGGCATCTATTTTGAATTACAAACCCCAGGTGTTGGTTTTCCGATTGCAGCAGCCATTTTAGGTGCTGTTTTATATTTCGCGCCGAATTATATTGAAGGTCTTGCTGCAAACTGGGAAATCCTTTTATTTATTGCCGGCCTGATTCTCATCGCCATAGAGCTCTTTGCCATACCCGGATTTGGTGTGGCAGGCGTAAGCGGAATTATACTGATGATGACAAGCCTTGTCTTAAGTCTGCTCAATAACGACATGTTCGATTTTTCGATGACACACACAATGGATGCCGTTAAAGCAGTTGTAACGGTCGGCGTACCGGTAATGCTATTGATGACCTTGTTGCTATTTCTCGGACATAACATTTTAAACAGTCCGCTCTTTAAAAGAATTGCCCTCGAAGAAGTACAGGAATCTTCCGAAGGTTATTCGGTAGAACAAGTTTCCCTAAAAGGATTGATAGGTCAGCAAGGAATCGCCTCGACCGTTTTGCGCCCATCCGGTAAAGTCGAAATTAATGGCGAGCTGTACGATGCCATTACCGATGGCGAATGGAT
>JAHDHT010000149.1:5167-8967 GCA_020631175.1 Chitinophagales bacterium | reverse complement strand
TTTAGCCTTGTTTTGAGCAGGCTAACCAGCGGGAAGACCAGCAAAACTTAGGCTAAAGCGCTTGAGCAATGTGCGCGTTGCAGCGTAAAGCAGGTGAGGATTTGACTCGAGAAACAGTATGTTTTTGCTTCAAAAAAACGCTTCCATTCATCGGTATTAATTGGCCATTCACCATCGGACAGAATGCCAAAAAACGATGATTTATGCCATTTATCTGTGCATTTACACCGTTCACCGAAAGTTCTAATCTAAGGGCTTGAAACACAGTAAAATCAGGTAACCAATTAATTCAAAAATGACACGGTGCTACTTCTTTTTACTCTTTTTATGTATCAGCTTGATCGGAAGTCTGGATCTAAGCGCATCTATTGAAAAACCTCGTGTGGTTTTTATGGGTGACGCCTCGGTTTCATCTACTATCGGCATTTGTCAACCTTCAGGCGCGAATGCTACGATCTATTTCGATACTACCGATCATGGCGATAATGCTGCTGCTTATGCTTTTAGCAGTTCAGTAACGGATTCAAATACTTTTTTAACTATTGAAAACCGGTTTTTTCATCTTGAAAATTTAACGCCGGACACTAGATATTATATCTTAATTGAAGACAATGAAGAAAGTTTGAGTGGTTTATTTTTTGAAACTACGCCGGCTACTAATGATGAGCCTCTTTCTTTAATTTCAGGCGGTGATTCCCGCAACAATCGCGTTGAACGTCGTAACGGAAATTTATTGGTTGCAAAACTTCGTCCTGATGCCGTTTTATTTGATGGTGATATGACGGATAGTGGAAATGAACAACAATGGAATGAGTGGTTGGAAGATTGGCAGTTAACGGTTAGTCCTGACGGAAGAATGACGCCAATCATTCCTGCACGCGGAAATCATGAAGGTAATAATGGCATGTTAGCCAGCTTATTTAATATTCCATCATTAAATTATTATACCGTTACAATGGGTGGTGATTTAATGAAAGTATTTACTTTAAATTCTGAAATTTCAATTAGTGGCACTCAAACGGACTGGTTAGAGGCTGAGCTTCAAAACAGTGCTGATTTCATCTGGAAATCGGCTCAATATCACCGTCCGATGCGACCTCATGTGGCATTGAAAAGTGAAGGAAATAATCAATACGCTTTTTGGGCAGGCCTTTTCGAAACACATGAAGTAAATGTTGTTGTTGAAGGTGATGCACACACGGTAAAAACTACTTATCCTTTAGTTCCTTGTAATGGTGGATTGGATTGTTTTGAAGGTTTTAGAAGAGATGATGTAAATGGAACGGTTTACGTAGGGGAAGGATGCTGGGGAGCGCCTTTAAGAGGTAATGATGATAATAAACCATGGACGAGAGCAAGTGGTGCTTTTAATCAGTTTAAATTAATGTGGGTTTCAAATGATACGATTGAAATCAGAACAATTAAAACAGATAATGCAGCATCGGTTGATTTTTTAACTGGTGATAATCGTTTTGTTTTACCTGCAGGAATTGACGTATGGAATCCGTCTACCGGTGATGTAGTAGTGATGAGTAAATCTGTAGCCGGTGCGCCTAGCGTTGCAATTACTTCTCCTGAAGACAATGCTACTTTATTTCCATATCAAAGTGTTGAAATTACTGCTGACGCTTTTGATACAGATGGAACAATTAATCGTGTTGAATTTTATTTAGATCAGAATTTATTAGATGTAGATTATACGGCTCCTTATTCTTCTTTTGGTTTTGAACCAATGGAATATGGTATTTACAATATTACTGCTGTTGCGTATGACAATGGAAATATTATGTCTGAAATTGCTTCTATTAATGTTCAGGTAATGGATCAGAACGGTGCGACTGTGAGCGCTAGAATTAATAGCGATAGTGATGATGCTGAAGAAGGTCCGAGCGGGCAAACAAATACTACAAATTATGACCTCGAATTAGTTTATGATAATTATCTTGGAATTGGAAATCAAAAAGTTGGTTTACGTTTTACCGGATTAAATGTACCTGCCGGAGCGAATATTGTTAATGCTTATATTGTGTTCTCATGTGATGAAACTAATTCAGATAATACTTCTTTAGAAATCTATGGCGAAGCATCGGACAGTCCTGAAACATTTGGCGATATTGATTTCAATATTTCGTCAAGAACAAAAACTTCCAATTCGGTAAACTGGCAACCGTCTCCATGGACCACCGTTAATGCAACGGGACCAGAGCAAACAACTCCTGATTTATCTTCAATTGTTCAGGAAATTGTTAACCGTGATGGTTATACTTCTGCAAGCCCTTTCGCCTTCCTTATTGAAGGTAACGGTGAGCGTGTAGCAGATGCTCATGATAGTGATCCAACAAAAGCTGCAGAGTTATTTATTGAATATAATTTCCAGGTGAACAATCCACCTTCAGTTGCGATCAGTAGTCCTTATGACGGACAGGTTTTTACGGCTGCAACTAGCTTTAATACAAGTTTAATTGTTTATGATCTGGACGGATATGTAACGGATGTTCAGTATTATTTAAACGGACAATTACTTGATCAGATTAACCAGGCTCCTTTTAATACAACATTAGATGTTTCTGTTGAAGGTAACTATACTTTATATGCTGTAGCTACTGATAACAGCGGTGCTCAGGCCGTTTCTCAAACGATTAATTTCAGTCTTGAAATGCCTGTTGAAGCTGACTTTGAATGTGAAGAGGTTGGTGTAATTGATGTGTCGAACGTTAGCACTAACGGATGTACTTTAATATGGTCTGCAGATGCAGATGAATATGTGATCGCATATAAAGCAGTTGAAGATTTAAACTGGACGGAAACAACAGTAAGTTTACCTTTTTCAATTCTTGGAAACTTAAATTCGTGCACTGATTATGAATTAAAAGTAAAGTCTGTTTGTGGCGGGGTTGAAACTGATTTCTCACCGGTAGCCAATTTTACTACTGAAGGTTGTGAAGAAGAATCTTGTGCCGTAATTCCTGGCTTATACACTAATAATGTTGTAGAAAATTCTGCTTTATTAGTGTGGGATATAATTCCGGGTGCTTCTGTAAATGTATTTTACAGAAAAGCCGGAGATGCTGAATGGACAACAACTTCCACTTTTTATCCATTAGCGATTTTATTTGGATTACAATCATGCACCACATATGAGTGGTATGTAGTTTCGGTTTGTGCTTCAGGCATTGAAAGTGAAGCATCTGCCATTAGTACTTTTACTACAACGGGTTGTGGCTTTACGGAAGCAGGAAACGGTCGGGCTGCCGGCGAAGAGGATATAAATGAAGAAGAAAATGAAACGGTGGAGTTAAGAGCTTATCCAAATCCGGTTGTGAATGATTTATATGTAAAGCTGAATGGCGTTTCAGACAACAGCTTAAGTGTGTTAAACTTATTCAATGCAGAAGGAAATTTATTAAATACAGTTGAAATTGATTTTAATGAAGAAAAAATAAACATGAGTTCATATCCATCAGGTGTTTATCATGTTCAGGTGATTGTGGACGGAAGTCCGATTGTAAAACAATTAGTAAAGCAATAGAGCGAAAAAATATTTTTGAATTAATGGTTAAACCCGCAATATGCATTAGGAAATCTATTTCAAGCAACAATAGCTTCAAAATCAACCGTTGCACTAAGCCTTCAAAATCACCATAGCGGTGCTATGCTAATTTTTCCAGACTGTCTGATTTTATTGCTCTTGTTGCTTTCATAACGAATTCTAATGCATAATCCGGGTTATAGAGCAGGCATTTATGTCTGCTCTATTTTTATTTACAAGGGTAAAATTGCAGATCATTAAGATGACGAAC
>JAHDHT010000149.1:0-5067 GCA_020631175.1 Chitinophagales bacterium | reverse complement strand
ACTAATTTTATTTTTAAAAATCAACACCAGAAAGGCGATAACGATACCCATAGAGGCCGCAAGCAAAATATCACTTAAAACTTCGGGATTGTCGCTTCTTTTGAAAACAAAATATGTCCAAATATAAAATATAGTTGTGCTGATAAATGGAATAAATCGTTCTTCTCTTGTCGGTAATTCAAGGCTTGAAACAAAGCCTAACGCACGCATTAACAAAACAGCAATTACCGGAAATAGAAAAGCATTTATGGTAACCTGAATTAAGGTTAGAATCATATTTCCCGACATCCATCCGCCATATGAATAAGGATTGATCCACATAACATATAAAAATGCGTAAACCGTTAAAATTAACGGATGAAATAAAACACTGATTATTTGGGCTACAGCTTTCATTGAGCCCTGCAATATTATAATTCTTTTCTCAATCGGGCAACAGGAATGTTTAATTGTTCCCGATATTTAGCTACTGTTCTTCTAGCAATGTTATACCCTTTTTCGGTTAAAGCTTCAGTTAACTTCTGATCTGAGAAAGGCTTTCGTTTGTTTTCATTATCAATTAAATCAGATAATATTTTTTTCACTTCACGTGTTGATACTTCCTCACCGGAATCTGTTTGAAGAGATTCTGAAAAGAAATCTTTTAAGCGAAATGTTCCAAACTCAGTTTGAACGAACTTACTGTTTGAAACCCTTGAAATCGTTGAAATATCGAGATTTGTTTCTTCTGCAATATTCTTAAGAATCATTGGCTTCAGTTTCGTTTCATCTCCGGTTAAAAAATATTCATACTGATATCTCAAAATCGTGCCCATAGTTTTCAGCATGGTTTGCTGACGTTGCTTAATCGCATCGATAAACCATTTCGCACTATCGATTTTTTGCTTGATGAACATTACCGCTTCCTTCTGCTTTTTATCTTTCTTTCGGGTTTTGCTGTAATCCTTCATCATATCCTTATAGGTATCGTTAATTTTCAAATCCGGAGCATTACGGCTGTTTAATGACAACTCTAATTTTCCATCATTATTCATCACGATAAAATCGGGTATAATAAAATGATCTGTTTTTGATTTAGAAGAATAAGCAGAACCCGGTTTCGGATTCAATTTCAATATTTCATCGATAGAAGCTTTTAATTGCTGATCATCAGCTTTTAAACGGGCTTTCAGTTTTTCATAATGCTTTTTAGAAAAAGCATCAAAATAATCATTGATAATGCGCAAAGCATTTTTCAAAACCTGATCATCCGGAAACCGGGCAGTTTTTAACCTCAATTGAATCTGCAAACATTCCTGCAATGATCTAGCTCCAACACCTGCCGGCTCAAATTGCTGAATCTTCAGTAAAATTTCTTCCAGCGCTTCGACACTTGTTTCAATATTCTGTGTAAAGGCAAGATCATCTACCAAAGCCTCCAAAGGTCTGCGCAAATATCCATCATCATCAATACTTCCGATCAATTGCATGGCAGCATCCTTCCCGGCATCATCAATATCCGTCATACCCAATTGCTGCTCTAAATGATCGTGAAATGTATCAATTACAGCAATCGGTATCGTTTTATTTTCATCCGGATCCACATATTTCTGTTCTCTTACTTTGTAATCAGCCACCTGATCATCATCACCAAGATATTCACTTAAATCAATGTCATCCGAACTGCCTTCATATTCATCATACTCATCATCAGGTGTATTCTCCTGCACATCTACTTTATCTTCAAGCTTCTTATTCTCCCCTTCTTCGAGTGCCGGATTAGCCTCCAGCTCCTCTTTAATACGTTGTTCCAGGGATGCAGTTGGCACCTGCAACAACTTCATCAACTGAATTTGCTGAGGACTTAATTTCTGTATTTGCTTCTGCGATAATTTCTGGTTTAACATAGTTTTTCTCCTTCGGTTTCGGCAGGATTCTAAAAATCATGCCAACTTATGACGTCATAACAACTAAAAGATTCATATAAATCCCAAATATTTAAAAAATTTTAGGGCACCTATTATACCTTTGCACGGTTTTACTTGGCATTAATTGAATTTGTTTCAGTAATAAAAATAACGATGAAATACATAAAACAAATATCTGCGTACGAAAATGAAGTGATTACCCTCAAAGGTTGGGTAGCTAATAAACGGGAAGGAAAAGGAATTGTTTTTCTCGTGCTTCGGGATGGAAGTGGATTTATTCAGTGCATTCTAACAGAAGAAGAACTGGGTGCAGAAAAATTTGAACAAGCCCGAAAATTATCTTTGGAAAGCTCTTTAAGTGTTACCGGCAAGGTAATTAAAGCCGAAAAGCAGATGGGTGGCTATGAAGTTCAGGCTTCTGAGATAGAAATCTATCAAATCGCTGAAGATTATCCCATCGCAAAAAAAGAGCATGGAGTGGATTTTTTGATGGACAAAAGACACTTATGGCTCAGATCGAAGCGTCAGTGGGCAATTATGCGGGTGCGTAATAAGGTAATTTATTATATACATAAATTCTTTCAGGACAGAGATTTTGTAAATTTCGATTCCCCGATTTTTACCGGTAATGCTGCGGAAGGAAGTACCACCTTGTTTGAAACCGACTTTTATGGTAAGCCTGCTTATTTAGCACAAACCGGTCAGCTTTATGCTGAAGCAGGAGCCATGGCACAGGGCCTTGTTTATACTTTTGGTCCGACGTTCAGAGCTGAAAAATCTAAAACGCGTCGTCATCTCTCTGAATTCTGGATGATTGAACCGGAAATGGCTTTTTATGACCTGGATATGGATATGGATTTGATTGAAGATTTCATTCGAACGGTTGTGATGGATGTGCTGGATGCCTGTAAAACAGAACTTGAATTATTAGGTCGTGATGTTAGTGTTTTTGATATGCTTAAGGAGCGTTTCCCGCGAATCACTTATACTGAAGCAGTAAAATATATTCGTGGTGAAAAGGAACACAATGGCAAAAATGCGATTCAGTTACAGGAAGAAGATTTAGCCGGTTATCAGGCAGAAATCAAAGCTAAAGAGGCTGAAATAGTTGAGCGTGAAGCTGTTGTAAACAATCCTAATGAAAAGAAAGGAGTTAAAAACTTCAACAGAAATAAAATCGATCGTTTAAAAGCTGAGATAAAAGAACTGACGGAGAAGACCGATAATATCCCTCAATGGATCGAATCGGCGAAAAACTTTAAGGAAGGAGAAGATTTCGGTGGATCAGATGAAACGGTATTAACGCGCTTATTTGCGCAACCGGTAATGGTTTATAACTGGCCGACACCTATTAAAGCTTTTTATATGAAGCGGGTGGAAGATGATGAAAACTTTGTAAAAGGAGTGGATGTGTTAGCTCCGGAAGGATTTGGAGAAATAGTAGGTGGTTCAGAGCGGGAAACGAATCTGGATTTCTTATTGGAAAGAATTGAGCATGAAGGTTTAAATGAAGAAGATTTTTTATGGTATAATGACCTTAGAAAATATGGTTCAGTTCCGCATTCGGGCTTCGGATTAGGACTTGAGCGCTTTATCTGCTGGATTTGTGACCTGAAACATATCAGAGAAGCGATTCCATTCCCAAGACTATACGGTAGAATATACCCATAAATACAGGCTTGTTTACGAACCCTTAACTTGATTATCACGTACTTACGTATAATTACTATATTTGAATTGTTAGATTAGCCCAAGTCTGCAATAATTATTTGTAAAGTGCTTAAAAATAATAGACTACAATCAGTTAAATAAAAAACAAATTTGTATGTTTGTAGCTACGTTAGAACCGTTGTAATACAGGGGTTCTTCTAAAATTGGAACAGTTTTTGAAAATTGCTATGAACGTTCTTGATTTTAGCGTGGAATAACGACGATAGAATTAATAACCAACTTATAAACAAAAAACTTTTTTTATGTTAAGCCTAACAAAAAAAATTACATTACTGGCAATCGTTGGTACTTTGATGGCTACTCTGTCTTTTGGTCAGGATGAAAAGATGAGAGACGATTATCCTTATCCGGAATGGAGAGAGAAAGAGTACAGCGATTTTGTAAAGAAGAAGAATCAGGATCAGCAAGATCGCTTCTTAGACAAAAAGTACACACATCCGGCAAAGCCAAAGCACAAAACTGAAATTGCTTTACACGGCGGAATCTTACACATTAACGGAGATGTTCATCCAAGATCACCACTACCTGGTTTCGGATTTGGTGGACACATCAGAAGATCTTTAGGATATGTATTCTCAGTAAGAGGTTCAGTAGCTTTAGGTACAACTTATGGTCAGAACTGGCAGGATGCAAATGGATTCTATGTAGAAGACACAAGAAACAGAGCTTTAACCGGTGGATCAAGCTACGATCAATTCAATGAAGACATTGATGGTGATGGTACAGTTGATACGCCAAGCTATGGTTTAGGTGATCTTTATGTTTACAACTACAAAACAGACATCCGTGAAGCTGTAATTTCTGGTATCATTAATCTTAACAACATCAAATTCCACAGAAGAAGAAACATCTTCAACTGGTATGGATATGGTGGTGTTGGTGGATTATTATACAACACTAAAATGAATGCATTGGATGCTAATGGTCAGGAATATGACTGGAATTCAATCGTTAACGGTGATAAGTGGGAAGATCGTGAAGCTAACCTTGATATCATTAATGATGTTTTAGATGATGATTATGAATCTCAGGCTGAACGTCACTTTGATGATATTGGTGGCATTTTTGGTGATCAATTCACCTATCAGCCAACTGTACACGCAGGTACTGGTGTTCAATTCAAAATCAGCAAAGCTATCAATGTTGGTTTAGATACAAAGATTACAATCACACGTGATGATTTATTAGATGGTCAGAGATGGCAAGAGTGGGGAGCTCTTACAAGAGACTTCGATACTTACTCTTACACTTCTTTACACTTAAACTTTAACTTAGGTGGTAAGACTTCTGTAGAGCCATTATGGTGGATGAGCCCACTTGATTATGCTTACACTGAATTAAGAGATATTGAAGATGTATTACCTCCTGATCCATACAAATTAGAAGATGATGATGGTGACGGTGTACCAAACGAGTTTGATGATGAGCC
>JAHDHT010000488.1 GCA_020631175.1 Chitinophagales bacterium | reverse complement strand
TTTCGGTTTAAGAATTGGTTTCTTATTCTAGACTATAACACTTTTTATATATAAAGCCTCCGGTAATTTTTTGCCGGAGGTTTTTTTATGGATGGATGTTTCGGCTGATGTTTTTTTTGGGTGGATGTTTGGGTGGATGGATGTTTCGGCTGATGTTTTTTTGGATGGATGTTTTGGTGGAAGGATGTTTCGGCTGATGTTTTAGTCATAAAGATTTTAACAAACTCAAATTCCATTCATTTTGTATTTATTATATAGTTATTTTCGTCGCAGACATTTAATTTTAACAAGGTCTAAATTCAATTATCAATGAAAATCGCTCTAGCACAACTTAATTACAGAATCGGAGATTTTGATCAGAACCTTCAAAAAATGAAAATGGCCGTTCATCGGGCTAAAGATCAACATGCTGATTTAATTTTATTCAGCGAACTGGCAGTTTGTGGTTATCCTCCAAGAGATTTTCTGGAATTTCCGGATTTCATAAAACAATGTGACACCGTAATAAAACATCTTTGCAGTTTAAGTGAAGATATTGCAATTGTAGTTGGCGGGCCGGTTGTTAATCCAAAGCCTGAAGGGAAAGACTTATTTAATGCTGCATTTTTTCTACACGAAAAAGAAATTAAACATGTTGCGCATAAAGCTTTGCTTCCAACCTATGATATTTTTGATGAATATCGTTACTTCGAACCGCGAAAAGATTTTAATGTAATTGAATTTAAAGGCGAGCGTTTAGCCATTACTGTTTGCGAAGACATCTGGAATATTGGTAATGAAAACCCATTATATACGGTTTGTCCAATGGATGAATTAATCAAGCAGGAACCAACACTTATTCTAAACCTGTCAGCCTCACCGTTCGATTATGCACATGCTGAGGAACGCATTCGAATTTGCAGAGAAAACGTATTGCGTTATAAAATTCCATTATTGTATTGCAATCAGGTAGGTGCGCATACCGAGGTAATTTTTGACGGAGGATCTCTTGTCTTAGATGAAAATGGTCATGTAGTAGATGAAATGCCTTACTTCAGAGAGAACTTTGCAGTTTACGATACAGTAACATTACGTTCTGATAACCGACATCGAAACAATGAAAGAGGAAAAGATAAAATAGAGCTTATACATCAGGCAATCGTTTGCGGCATTCAGGATTACTTTGGAAAGCTTGGTTTTTCAAAAGCTATTTTAGGTTTGTCGGGAGGAATTGACTCTGCGGTAACGCTCGCCCTTGCGGTTGAAGCTCTTGGAAAAGATAATGTACGTTCTGTTTTAATGCCATCTGAATTTTCAAGCAATCATTCAATTGACGATTCTGTTAAAATGGCAAATATTTTACAAAGCCCATACGACATTATCGGCATAAAGGATATTCATCATGGTATGCTTGATTTATTGCACCCTCAGTTTGAAGGCTTAAAGAGTGATGTTACGGAAGAAAATA
>JAHDHT010000487.1 GCA_020631175.1 Chitinophagales bacterium | reverse complement strand
AATTACATCAAAGAACGCCTATAATGGTTGGTTCAAAAGATATGGTGTTAGATGCAGAAAGGGTAATTAATGAGTTTTCTAAAGTTAAGGTGGAGTCTTAATATTCTAATATTAAGAAAAAGATCCTTCATTTGTATTCAGGATGACCTGCGGTCACTTCTGACTTCAATTAAAAGTCCAATTCATTGATAGAATCTTTTGATTCATTTTCATAAAATTCGTCGACCAATAAATCTCCTGATAGGGCAGCAGCTACTGCGAGTTCATCACAACGCTCATTTTGTGGGTGATCATTATGCCCTTTTATCCATTTAAACTTAACCTCATGTTTGCGATATACGATAAGGAATCGTTTCCAAAGATCAGGGTTTTTCTTTTTAGCAAAATTCTTTTTTTCCCATCCGAATAACCATTTCTTTTGAACTGCATCCACAATGTATTTACTATCCGTGGTTACCAGAACTTTATATCCCGGTTTCTTTATACTTTCTAAGCCAACAATAACTGCTAATAATTCCATTCGGTTATTGGTGGTTAATCTGTAACCCTGTGATTTTTCTTTTCGATATTTTCCATATTGAAGAATTAATCCATATCCACCCGGACCGGGATTACCTCTTGATGCTCCATCAGTATATATCTCAATTATTTTCTCCTCTTTGGGCATATATTATCTTTATGTCGTATGAATGGAAATGTACTTAAAAATAAAGGTAGTAAGCTATTTATTATTCTGGGGGGATTTTTTATCGCTAATGCATTAATTGCGGAGTTTATTGGTGTGAAGATCTTTCAATTAGAAAGTTCATTCGGGTTTCAACCTTTGAATTTTAGTTTGTTTGGAATTAATCTTTCTCTACAATATACTGCCGGTGTTTTACTGTGGCCGGTCGTTTTTGTAATGACGGATGTTATAAACGAATATTACGGAAAGAGGGGAGTTCGTTTTCTTTCTTATCTGGCTGTCTTTTTGATTTCATATGCTTTTTTAATGGTTTATGCTTCAATATGGCTTGAACCCGCTTCGTGGTGGACAGGTACAGGTGAAGCGGCTGACGTACCGAATATGCAAAGTGCATTCAGCAAAATATTCGGACAAGGATTATTAATAATTGTAGGTTCTTTAGTTGCCTTTCTAATCGGTCAAATCGTTGATGTGTTTACTTTTCACAGAATAAAAAAAGTAACCGGAGAATCGAAAGTATGGTTAAGAGCTACAGGTTCAACTTTGATCTCCCAGCTTATCGATAGCTTTGTAGTTCTTGGAATTGCTTTTTATTTCGGACCTAAATTAATTGGTAAGGCTGATGAGGCCTGGCCATTTGTCCAGTTCATAGCAGTTGGCATCAATAATTATATGTACAAAGTTTTGATGGCAATAATCCTTACACCTGTGATCTACATGGCGCACCATTATATAGATCAATACTTGGGTAAAGATCAAGCTGAAAAAA
>JAHDHT010000004.1:39791-46051 GCA_020631175.1 Chitinophagales bacterium | reverse complement strand
GAACCCGTGCCTGTTTACAAACGATTATTAGATAAGCGCTTTTTGGCTCTGGCAAGCATTCTCCTTCTTGTTTTCCTTGGCTTTACCGCTTTCGATATCACTTCAAATATTGGTCGCCAGCAAAATTATGCTCCGACACAACCAATAGCCTTCTCGCATCAATTACATGCCGGAATCAATGGTGTTGATTGTCAATATTGCCATTCAGGTGCAGCAAAGGGTAAGTCAGCGGTTATTCCTTCCGCCAATGTTTGTATGAATTGTCATAAAGCTATTTCTGAAGGTCCTGAATACGGTAAAGAAGAAATTGCGAAAATATATGCGGCAGTTGATTGGGATCCGGAAACACAAACTTATGGAGACAATCCTAAGCCAATCGAATGGGTTCGAATTCACAATTTACCTGATCACGTATACTTCAATCACGCACAGCACGTGGCTGTTGGTGGAATTGAATGTCAGGAATGTCACGGTAAAGTGGAAGAGATGAAAGTTCTTGCACAGCATTCTACATTAGGTATGGGATGGTGTATCGACTGTCACAGAGAAACAGAAATTCAATTTGCTTCTAACGATTATTACGAAATCTATGAACAATTTCATGATGATTTGAAGGAAGGAAAGAAAACCGGTGTAACGGTTGAAAATATAGGTGGTACTGAGTGCCAGAAATGCCATTATTAATTAATAAAGGATAAGACAGAATAATATGTCAGATAGAAAGTATTGGCAAAGTTACGAGGAGTTATACAAGGATCCTGAATATCAGGCGACTGTAGAAAATGAGTTTCACGAGAAACTTCCATTTGCTTCTTTTGAACTTGAAAAGAAAACGGCGAAGCCAAGACCGAGAAGAGATTTTTTAAAGCTTTTAGGTTTTAGTATAGGTGCGGCAACCATAGCAGCAAGTTGTGAGCAGCCCATAAGAAAAGCCATTCCTTATGTTATTAAGCCGGAAGAGATTATTCCGGGTATTGCTAATTATTACGCATCTGCTTTTGTGGATGGAAGTGATTTCGGAGCTGTTTTAGTGAAAACCCGTGAGGGTCGTCCGATTAAAATTGAAGGAAATCCTGAAGATAAATACGCAAACGGATCAACAAGCTCAAGAGCCCAGGCTTCTGTTATCAGCTTATATGATGGCAGCAGATTGGCACAGCCTTTCGCTAAAGGTGAAGGTGCAAATTGGGGCGAAATTGATGATATTTTAGGTCCTGATATTCGTGCAATTGCAGCCAATGGAGGTAAAATTGTTCTTTTATCAAGCAGTATAATCAGTCCTTCAACTAAGGCTTTATTACGTGAATTCAAAGACAGTTATACTGGTTTCGAACATGTGGTTTTCGAGCCAATGTCTTATTATGGAATGCTTCAGGCGAATGAAAAAACATTTGGTAAAAAAGCGATTCCTTCCTATGATTTTAATAAGGCTGAAGCTATTGTAAGTTTTGAGGCTGACTTCCTGAATTCATGGTTACTTTCACATGAATATCATGTTGCTTATGCGAAAAACAGAAAAATAAGTCGTAAGAATCCAAAGATGAGCAAGCATATTCAGTTTGAATCTGTGATGTCATCAACCGGATCTAATGCTGATAATCGTTACAGAGTAAGTCCTTCAGAATTAAAGGTTGCTGTTGCGAAACTATATAATGAAATTGCTGCTTCTGCAGGCGGAGCTTCGGTACCGGGTGTACCAAATTCAGGTTCGTATCAGCAAGGTATTAAGAAAGCTGCAAGAGTATTATTAAGAAATAAAGGAAAATCAATTGTGATTTCAGGATCTAATGATCCGAATGTTCAGACTTTAGTTAATGGTATCAATCAGATGTTGAATAACTATGGTCAGACAATTGATATCAATAAACCAACTCAAGGATTTCAGGGTAACGATGAAAGCATGCAGGCTTTAATAAAAGCAATGGATGCCGGTGAAATCGATGCCTTGTTAGTACATAATTGTAATCCTTCCTATTCCTATTCAAATCCGAAAGCATTTAATAGTGCAGTAGCGAAAGTGCCATTAAGAGTTTCATTCAACCCGAGAGCTGATGAAACTTCAGATCATATGGATTATTTGCTACCGGATAATCATTATTTAGAAAGCTGGAATGATGCTGAACCTGTTGCAGGAAGATATTATATCACACAGCCTTGTATCCGTCCTTTATTCGATACCAGACAATTCCAGGAATCATTATTAAAGTGGTTAGGAAAAGAAGAGGGTTATTTCAATTACATTCAATCGTATTGGAAGGATAATTTAGCAGGAAAGCAAAGCAAATATCCATCCTTCGAAACCTTCTGGGCAAACACTGTCCATAACGGTATGTTTGAATCGAGTGCTTCATCTGCATCTGAATCGGCAATTGTTGAAACGTTAGTTAGCGATGATGAAAGTGAAGTAACTTTTGAAGGCAATCCAAGTTCAGCAGGTAAAGCAATTTTAGAAGCAGCAAAGAATGTTGGAGAAGTTGAACTGGTATTATATGAAAGCTATATTGGAGATGGAAAACATGCCAACAATCCTTTCTTACAAGAATTACCTGATCCAATTACGAAAGTTGTTTGGGAAAATGTTGCCTTAATGTCTAAAGCGACAGCAAAAGAAAAAGGTTTCAGAGAAGGTGATACGATTCGTATTTCAGCAAATGGTCATTCAGTTGAATTACCGGTAATTTTCCAGCCGGGAATGGCAGCTAATACTATTGGAGTTGCAGTGGGTTATGGTAGAACAAAAGCCGGATCTGAAAGCTGTAATGTTGGAATGAATGTTTATCCATTTGTACGATATAATGAAGGAACAAAGACTTTCGATTATGGCTTAAGTGATATTGTTGTTCAGAAAATTGGTTCGGGTGGATATGTAGCAAGAACACAAACACATCATAATATAAATGATTACTTAGCCGGTGAAGACAAGCCAAGTAGTTATGACCGTTCTGAAAAGATTGTTCGTGAAACAACATTAGCAGAGTACAAGAAAGATTTGTTTGCCGGAAATGAAGACGGTAAAAAATATAAAGATCCGCATTATGTAGATCACTACAAGGTATCCTTATATGAAGGGTTTCCTGAATTACAACAAGGTCACCACTGGGGTATGGCAATCGATATGAATACCTGTACCGGATGTAGTGCTTGTGTTGTAGCGTGTAATATTGAAAATAACGTACCACTAGTGGGTCGTGAAGAAGTTTTCAGAGTACATGAGATGACCTGGTTGAAAATTGACCGATATTATACCGGTAAGGATGATAACGTCGATGTAATTTATCAGCCGATGATGTGTCAGCATTGTGATAATGCACCTTGTGAGAACGTTTGTCCTGTTTCAGCAACCAACCACAGTTCGGAAGGATTGAATCAGATGGCTTATAACAGATGTATTGGTACAAGATATTGTGCGAATAACTGTCCATTTAAAGTACGTCGTTTCAACTGGTACGATTGGCAGGGAGCAGATTCATTTGAAGTGAATACAATCTTCTCAAATGATGGTCATGTTATTCAGGCAAGTGAGTTAAGCCGAATGGTTTTAAATCCTGATGTAACGGTACGATCAAGAGGGGTAATGGAGAAATGTTCTTTCTGTGTTCAGCGAATTCAGGATGCTAAGTTAACGGCTAAGAAGGAAGGCAGAAAGTTGAAAGATGGTGAAGTAAAAACGGCATGTTCTCAGGCTTGTCCTTCAGATGCGATTGTATTTGGTGACATGAATGACAAGAACAGTGAAGTATATAAATTAAGAGAGTACAATGAGCGCTCTTACAATTTATTAGAAGAGCTGCATGTATTGCCTTCAGTAGGCTACTTAACCAAGATTAGAAATAAAGACAAAAGCGAGATGGTTTCGTAAGAAGCTTTCGATTAAATAAATAACTATGGGTCATAATTATTCATCACCGCTAAGGGAACCGTTAATCACGGGGAAGAAAAGTTATTCTGATATTACAGATGATATCTGTAAATCGACCGAGAGTGCTCCACCACCATTGTGGTGGGTGGCGATTTCTATTTCTGCGACGCTTGCTATAATAGGTCTTTTGGCTATTGCCTGGACGATCTGGCAAGGAATCGGAGTATGGGGATTGAATCGTACTGTTGGTTGGGCATGGGATATCACCAACTTCGTATGGTGGGTTGGTATTGGCCACGCAGGAACATTAATCTCAGCGATCTTACTTTTATTCCGTCAGAAATGGAGAACGGGTGTAAACAGAGCTGCTGAAGCAATGACGATTTTCGCGGTAGTTTGTGCTGCTGTTTTCCCGGGTATTCACATGGGAAGAATCTGGTATTCATTTTTCATTTTCCCTTATCCAAATACAAGAGGTGGTGAAGGTTTAAGTAGTTTATGGCCAAACTTTAACTCTCCTTTATTATGGGATGTATTTGCGATCTCGACTTATCTTACAGTTTCCCTTTTATTCTGGTATTCAGGTTTGGTACCTGATTTCGCAACAATTCGTGACAGAGCGACCGGTATCAGAAAGAAGATATATAATGTATTAGCTTTTGGATGGCAAGGTAAAGCCAAGCAATGGCAACGTTTTGAATCTTTATCATTAGTATTAGCCGGTTTAGCGACACCATTAGTACTTTCGGTACACACGATTGTATCTTTTGACTTTGCTACTTCTGTAATTCCGGGATGGCATACTACTATTTTCCCTCCATACTTCGTAGCAGGAGCAATTTTCTCCGGATTTGCAATGGTATTAACGCTTATGATCATTACAAGAAAAGTATTGAATCTTGAGGATTACATTACCATTGGCCATATCGAGTCGATGAATAAAGTAATCGTTTTAACCGGTTCGATTGTAGGGGTGGCATATATCACAGAATTATTTGTAGCCTGGTATTCAGGAAACCCTTATGAGCAATGGGTATTTTTCAGAAACAGAATTGCCGATCCATATCTATTTGGTCCTATGTTAGGATTAGAAGAAGGTGATCATGCACCTTATTGGTGGGCTTATTGGATGATGATGACATGTAATGTTATTTCACCTCAGTTTTTCTGGTTTAAGAAATTAAGAAGAAGCATTGTCTTCACATTTATACTATCTATTTTCATCAATATCGGAATGTGGTTTGAGCGATTTGTAATTATTGTTACTTCATTGCACAGAGACTTTATTCCGTCCGCATGGACATATTATTCTCCGACGATTGTTGAGGTATTAATTTATACTGGAACCTTGGGTATTTTCTTTACACTTTTCTTATTGTTTGCAAGAACCTTCCCGGTAATTGCGATTGCGGAGGTGAAGAGTATTTTGAAAACTTCAGGAGATCAGTATGTTACTGATTTTGAGAAAGCGGATGATAAATTTTTTGAAGAAGTTGAAAGTGGAGCCGGAGAATTAGCCGGCGGACTTGCAGGTGCTAAATCATACAAGAAATAATCATGGATACAGTAAATAACAAAACATTTTTAGTAGGTCTTTACGATGATGAAGAGACGCTGTTACATGCAGTAAAGCGCATTAAAACTGCGGGTATCAACATATCGGATGCCTTAACTCCATTTCCTGTTCACGGATTGGATGAGGCTATGGGTGTTCCGGAAACGAGATTGCATACGGCAGGTTTCGTATTTGGTATGACTGGATTCTTATTTGCGATTTTATCTATGATTGCAATAACAACAATTGACTGGAAAATCAACTATGGTGGTAAGCCGAATTTATCGCTTCCATCCTATATTCCGATTACATTCGAATTAACAGTATTATTTGCTTCGGTTGGAATGGTAATTACCTATTTCATTAGAAATGGTTTGTCTGTTTTCAATAGTACAGAAGTTATTGATGAGCGAATTACAGACGATCGTTTTGCATTAATTTTTGATGCTGAAGAATATAAAGAATCTACACTGGAAGACATCGATCATCTTTTACAGGATACCGGTGCTGTGGAGATTAAAGTGAAAGAAATGAAAAAGTATAAAAACCTCAATAAATAATGAAGATGCAACATCAAACCTATTTTTACTGGTGTTTAGCTGTCCTGTTATTTATGGCAGGATGTAAGGCCGGCGGAGACTTTCCGGGTATTGAATATATGCCTGATATGAAGCATTCGCGTGCTAAGGAAATTTATACACCAAGTGGCGTTTTTAAAGATGGAAAAACAGCACAATTACCTCCTTCCGGAACGGTAGCTAGAGGCTTCTTACCTTATGGTCTTCAAAATAACAATGAAGATTATGAAAAAGCGGGAAGAGAAATCTTATCTCCTTTTAATAATGT
>JAHDHT010000004.1:29668-39691 GCA_020631175.1 Chitinophagales bacterium | reverse complement strand
GTAAGTGAAGAAATGGCTTTAAGAAAAGTATTCACCGGGCAAGGATTTATTACTGCTGCTCAGGCTGCTGCCATGAAAAAAACGGAGAAACCAGGAGTTGATCCTGAATATGCAGATGTAATTGCTGCGAGAAAGAAAGCCGGTCATGGGCACGGTCACGGTGGGCATGGAGGCCATGGTGATGGACATGGTCACGGTGACGATCACGGTCACGGGCATGAGCATAAAGGAGATCATCATGATGATGGGCATGGTCACGATAATGATCACGGTCATGGACATGATCACGAAGGCGATCATCATGAAGACGGACATGCTCACAAAGATGGAGTAAAACATGATGGTGAAGATCATCATACTGATCCTTCACATGCAGAAGAAGAAGCAAAAAAGAAAGCAGAAGAAGAGGAAGCTGAAGCTAAAAAATTAGCGGAAGAGGAAGCGGCAAAAAAAGCGGAAGAGGAAGCAAAAGCAGATGAAGAAGCAGCTAAAAAGGCTGATGAAGAAGCAGCCGAAAAAGCCGCTGAAGCTAAGTCTGATGTAAAAGCTACAAAAGCTGCTAGTTTAACTTCAGGACTTTCAAATATTAAATCGGGACAACGATTTGAATTAAAGAATTTGAAATTCAGAAGTGGATCTTCAAGATTTCAGGCGGGTTCAACATCTGATCTGGATAATTTAACAGATATCTTAAGAAAGAATCCGAATCTCAAAATTGAGATTGGAGGTCATACAGATAATACAGGAGCAAAAGCGATGAATGATGCTTTATCAAATGAGCGTGCCAGAAGAGTCTATGACTATTTGGTGGGGAAAAGTATTGTGCCGACACGTATGTCTTTTAAAGGATATGGATCTTCTGTTCCGGTAGACAGTAATGACACTCCGGAAGGAAGAGCAAATAACAGAAGAACAGAAATTAAAATTTTATAAAAGCAAGCCGAAAAGCAATGAATCAAAATTTTAAAATACCGTCGAGATTAAATCTCATCTGTCTTATTTTGATGGCAGTTGGAGCTGTGTTGTTTGCCATTGGTTGGTTTACTACTATTGGTGAAGATCATGGTGCATCGAGATTATGGGCAGCACTTTTATATAATAACTTCCTTTTCCTTGGAATAGCCTTAATTGGTTTATTCTTCGCGGCCGTTCACGAGATAGGCTATGGAGGCTGGTTAATTTCACTTAAGCGTGTATTAGAAGCAGTTGCTTCATATATACCAATTGGAGGAATTTTAATGCTTGTTATTTTAGTACTTGGAGGTCACGATTTGTATCATCATTGGGATAATGATGCATTATATGTAGTGGACGGACCGGAATACGACGCATTAGTAGCACAAAAAAGAAGTTATTTAAATATGCCTTTCTTTTTAATTCGTGCAGTTATATACGTTGTTCTATGGGTAGTCTTTTATTTATGGTTCCGAAGAAACTCTTTAAAATTAGATGCTGCCGGAGACAATAGAGTACCGGTTTACAAGAGAAGTAAAATGATTAGTGCATTATTTTTATTCTTCTTTGCAATTACTTCATCTACTGCTGCGTGGGATTGGTTTATGTCGATTGATCCACACTGGTACAGTACGCTTTATGGATGGTATACATTCGCATCGATATTTGTATCGGGTTTATGTGCTGTTGTAATTATTATTTACATGTTAAAAAGAATGGGTTACCTGGAAGCAGTGAATGAAGAACACATGCATGATTTAGGCAAATTCATTTTCGGATTTAGTGTATTCTGGACTTACTTATGGTTCAGCCAGTTTTTATTAATCTGGTACGCGAATATTTCTGAAGAGACCTTGTACTTCAAAACCAGATTTGAAGGTGGATATAAGTTTGTTTTCTTCCTAGCTATGTTTATCAATTTTGTAGTTCCATTCTTTGTGTTGCTAACAAGAGGCGCTAAAAGAGCATTAGGAACATTAGTTTTCATGTCAGTTTTATTGATACTAGGACACTGGTTGGATTTTTATGTAATGACGCACCCGGGTGTTGTTGGAACAGGAGCAGAGTTCAGCTTATTTATTGAGTTCGCTTTACTTATTTTTTATGTTGGATTATTTGGCTTTGTAGTATTCAGATCATTAAGCAAAGCCCCGTTATATCAGTTGAATCACCCGTTTATGAAGGAGAGTTTAATCCATCATACGTAGATTTAACTTATAATTTTAGAATAGAAAAAGAATATAATATATGACAACTTTAATTGGACTTCTCATAGTTACGCTGATCATTCTGATCTTCTTTCAGGTATCGAAGGCAAGCGAATTTGTTGGTATAATTAAAGGTAAAAAGGAGTCTGAAGAGAAATTAAATGATTTGAATGCCATCTTATTTATGGCTTTTCTAATCATTGGTCTTTTTGGTATCGTTTGGTCTGCTATTTATTATGCGCCATGGTACTTAAAAGAACCTGCTTCAGAACACGGTGTATGGATTCGTCAGATGTTTCAGTATACTTTAGTACCTACCGGAATTGTGTTTGTAATTACACATATTATGTTATTCTGGTTCTGCTACCGATACAGACACAAAGACGATAGAATTGCAGTTCACTTTGCCGATTCTCATAAACTGGAATTAATATGGACTTTAGTACCTGCTGTTGTGATGGTAGTTTTGGTAACCATAGGTTTAGTTAATTGGTTTAAAATATTTGGTCCCGTTCCGGATGATGCTTTGTTATTGGAAGCTACAGGCAAACAATTTCAATGGGATTTAAGATATGCCGGTGATGATAATAAACTTGGAGCGAAGTCGGTATATGATATAGGTCCTGAAAACCCATTTGGTATGGATTGGAAAGACCGTTCATCTAAAGATGATTTTAAAACGGATACCTTATATCTTGAAATTAACAGACCTGTTCAGGTAAAGATTAATTCAATTGATGTATTGCACAGTTTCTATTTACCACATTTCAGGGTTAAGATGGATGCAGTTCCGGGAATTCCAACTCAGTTTTGGTTTACACCAACTAAAACAACAAAAGAAGTTCGCGAAGAATATAATGACCGAAAATTTGATTTCGAACTGGCATGTGCGGAGTTATGTGGTCAGGCTCATTTCAATATGAGAAGAGTAGTAAAAGTAGTAGAAAAGGATGAATTTGATCGTTGGTTCAAACGACAAAAATCATTGTATGCGACTTTAGGTGTTGAAGAAAAAATGAAAGATGCTGAAAAAGCTTCAATAGATAGCGAGGATAACGATTCTGAAGCAACAAAAACTGCTTCAGCTTTGTAAGCATTATGTAGGAATTGATTTGATTATTTAAAAAAGTAAAAAAGCGTTATGGCAGATACGCATATTACCGTAGAAGAACAATTACATGGCGGGCATGATGATCATCACGGTCATCACGACCATGATCATCACGATCACCATCATCATGAAGAAAGCTTCATTTCGAAGTATATCTTCAGTATGGATCATAAAATGATTGCCAAGCAGTTTCTGGTAACAGGAATTTTCTGGGCAGTGATCGGAGGTCTTTTTTCCACCCTATTCAGATTACAATTAGGCTGGCCGGAAGATACATTTCCAATTCTGGAAAGTATTTTAGGTGCTTGGGCACCGGACGGAAAGCTTCAACCGAGTTTTTACTATGCTCTGGTTACCATGCACGGTACCATAATGGTATTCTTTGTATTAACAGCCGGGCTAAGTGGAACGTTTAGTAATCTTCTGATACCTTTTCAAATTGGAGCAAGGGATATGGCCTCGCCCTTTATGAATATGTTATCCTACTGGTTCTTTTTCTTAGCCGGTGTGGTAATGATGGTATCTCTATTTGTTGGAACAGGTCCAGCTTCTGCCGGCTGGACGATGTATCCTCCTCAATCTGCTTTACCGGCCGCAAGTCCGGGCTCCGGAATTGGTACCACTTTATGGTTAATTAGTATGGCATTGTTCATCGTCTCTGTTTTATTAGGCGGATTGAACTATATCACAACCGTGTTAAACATGCGTACCAAAGGGATGACTTTATTTAGAATGCCTTTAACAGTATGGGCTTTCTTTTTCACAGCCATTTTAGGTCTATTATCCTTCCCGGTATTGTTATCAGCAGCATTATTATTAATCTTTGACAGACATTTAGGAACAAGTTTCTATTTATCTGATATCTATATTGCGGGAGAGGCTTTAGCAAATTCCGGTGGTAGTCCGATTCTATTCCAGCATTTATTCTGGTTCTTAGGTCACCCTGAAGTATATATTATTATCCTTCCGGCAATGGGTATTGTTTCGCATGTAATGGCGACGAATGCAAGAAAGCCGATTTTCGGATATAAAATGATGGTTTATTCCATTCTTGCTATTTCAATTTTAGCATTTATTGTTTGGGCACACCACATGTTCGTTTCTGGTTTAAATCCATTCGCAGGATCTGTATTCGTAATCTTTACATTATTGATCGCGGTACCATCGGCAATTAAAGTATTTAACTGGATTACTACTTTATGGAAAGGAAATATACGGTTTACACCGGCGATGCTCTTTTCGGTAGGCTTTGTTTCTTTATTTATCTCAGGTGGATTAACCGGTATTTATTTAGGAAACTCAGCATTAGATATTCAATTACACGATACCTACTTTGTTGTAGCTCACTTCCATATTGTAATGGGAATGGCAGCTATGTTTGGAATGTTTGCAGGTATATATCACTGGTTCCCGAAAATGTATGATGGTCGAATGATGAATAAAACCTTAGGTTATATTCACTTCTGGTTAACGATCATTTCAGGTTATTTAATTTTCTGGCCAATGCACTATTTAGGAATGAGTGGTGTACCAAGAAGATATTATGAGTTTACCAACTTCGATTTCTCAAGCATGTATGGCAACTTAAATGCTTTCATCAGTACGTTTGCCGTTATCGTTTTCTTAGCACAATTCTTATTTATCGTGAATTTCTTCTACAGTATTTGGTGGGGAAGAAAAACGAAAACAAGAAATCCATGGGAATCAAATTCTCTTGAATGGACAACGCCAATCGAAGGTATGCACGGCAACTGGCCTGGTGAAATACCAGAGGTACACCGTTGGCCATACGATTATAGTAAAGATGGATACGATTATATTCCACAAACGGTGCCTGTAGGTAAGGAAGAAGAATTCTTACTGAAGCGTATGCCGGTTGAAGAAAAGGAAGATGAATTTGAAGAGTTATTAAAAGATCTGGATTAATCAACTGATTTGAAGAGTATAAGTTATCCCGATAAGCAAAAAAAGACGTTTGCCGAATTTATAAAGGCCAAACGGCACGACTATAGTCTGTTGTTTAAATCCAGATTAAACATGGTCGTTGTTTTTTCTGCTGTTGTCGGATATGTTGTAGCTGCAGGAACTCAGATTCAATGGCTTGAATTATTAGCCTTGGCTTTCGGCGGTTTTTGTGTAACAGCATGTGCTAATGCTTTAAATGAAGTTTTTGAAAAAGACTTTGATAAACTAATGAAGCGTACTGCTGTACGACCATTACCATCAGAACGCATGAAACCGTCTGAAGCTTTATTGGCTTCAGGAGTTATGGGCTTAATCGGCTTAGGTTTAATGTGGTATTTCTTTGGCGCATTAACGGTAGCATTAGCGGCTATATCAATTATTTCCTACGCTTTTATTTATACACCTTTAAAACGAATTTCGCCGATTGCTGTATTTGTTGGAGCAATTCCGGGGGCTTTACCGCCTGTTATTGGTTGGGTAGCATTTACCGGAACGATCGGCATAGAGGCCGTAATTTTATTTATTGTTCAGTTTATCTGGCAGTTCCCTCACTTTTGGGCAATCGGATGGTTAGGTCATGATGATTATCAAAAAGCGGGATTCAAATTGTTGCCTAACAATTCAGGCAAAACAAAAAGTACGGCTATACATAGTATGGTCTATATTATCCTATTAATTCCAATGGTTTTATTAGGAGTTTATTTTGGTTTAGGCTATCGACTAACCGCAATTATGGCATTTGTTGCCGGAATTATGTATTTATATCCGGCAATCCAATTATATAAACGCTGCGATGATAAGGCTGCATTAAAATTAATGTTTGCCTCATTTTTTTATTTACCCTTAATGCAGATCAGCTGGATGATCGATCGATTTTGGATTTAAAATTTAAATTATGGCAGGTTTAGGATACAAATACGAATATAACAGCCCCATACATCCGCAACTGTTTGGTTTATGGTTAGGTATTGGTGCTATTATAATGAGTTTCGCCGGTTTAACCAGTGCTTACATTGTAAAAAAAGGCGCGGGTTATTGGGTAGAATTCACCTTACCTCAGTTTTTTAGCTGGAGTACATTGATTGTTGCTTTAAGTTCAATCACAATGCAATTGGCTTACTGGCAATTTAAAAAAATGAAAAATAGCAATGCTATTGCCTTGCTTGGTGCGACCTTATTATTGGGTCTTGGATTTTTATATCTGCAGTATCAGGGATGGATGGCATTACATAATAAAGGAATAGCTTTGGATGGAAATCCATCCGGCTCGTTTGTGTACGTTATTTCAGGTTTGCATTTCTTTCATATTATTGGAGGATTATTAGCCATGTTGAATTTATGGTTGAAGATGATGTGGCAAAATCGCGGACCTGTAAGAAAATTAATGGATGAACTGAATCCCCAAAGATTAATTGGGATGAAATTGATGACTACATATTGGCACTTTGTTGGCATATTGTGGTTATATTTGTTCATCTTTTTTCAAAACATTTAAAAGGAAAGTAAACAATGGCTGACTCGGCTGTTACAGTTAACGAAAAGAATTTATGGGGTGGCGGTGGCCAGCCTATGAAAGCCAGCTATGGTAAGCTGATGATGTGGTATTTCCTACTATCAGATGCTTTTACCTTTGGTGCTCTGCTTATTACTTACGCGACGCTTCGCGTAACAAATGGATGGACAGACGGCTGGAGTAATGCTAACGATGTATTTAAGGCTTTTCCGGGAGTGGAAGGACTGCCTCTTATTGGCGGACTACACGGAACCCCATTAGCCTTCGTAACCTTAATGACTTTCATTCTGATATTGAGTTCAGTATTTGTCGTTCGTGCTGTGCAGGAAGGACATAGAATGAATCAGAAGGGTGTGGTTTTCTGGATGGTATTAGGTATCATCGGGGGGATTGCATTTTTAGGATGTCAGGCATTAGAATGGTATGGATTAATCGTTCATGAAGGAATGTCAATGGGCTACAACCCATTCCATCCAACAGAAGGATTTTTAAATGCCGGGGTTGATTCTCATGGTCATTATATACCATTAGCAGATTCACCGGGCCCGAAAGCATTTGGTAACTTATTTTTTACCATCACCGGTTTTCACGGTTTTCACGTTCTTAGTGGGGTTGTCTTTAATATCATCATGACCATAAAAGCAGCCAGAGGTGATTTCCAGAAACGAGGACATTACGAAATGATTGAAAAAGTTGGCCTTTACTGGCACTTTGTAGATTTGGTTTGGGTATTCGTATTCCTTGTATTTTATCTATTGTAAACGAGATTATTTTTTATAAAAATGGCACATCATTTAACTGACGAAGAATATAAATCACAGAAATCAGCTGTTTGGAGATCAACGATCATTTTGAGTATTGTAACTCTAGTTGAAATCGGTTTCGCTCTTATGCATTATAATAATGTTGGAGGGATGGAAGAATGGTTTCCGAAAAGTATGCTGAATTTATTGATGGTGGTTTTAAGTTTGTTGAAGGCTTACTTCATTGTAGGTGAATTCATGCACATTAAATATGAAACCAGAGCATTAACCTTAACTATTTTGGTTCCTCTGGTGTTCTTAGTATACGGAGTGATTATGTTTATGTGGGAAGGTTCCGCCTGGAACTTCGCTCGATCGCTCTGGGGCTAAATTTTTTATATGACTCAAGAACCGTTTAAGAAGAAAAACAATTTTTCCCTTGCTCTTCTTTTACTAATCCTTCCCGGATGTGTTGGACTTTACATTGCTTATATGATAATAGCAGGTCCTCCACCTAAGCCGGGTCTCAAGTATTACATTGCAACTGAAGTTAATGGAACAGATACTGTTTTTCACAAAGTACCTGACTTTGAATTCATTAATGAAAAAGGAGAAACAGTAAATCAGGATATCTTCAATGATAAGATTGTAATTGCGGACTATTTTTTCACAACATGTCCGGGTATTTGTATTGCAATGTCTGCGCACCTGGCGGAGGTTCAGGAATTTTTTAAAAACGATGAAGATATTTTTATTGCTTCTCATACGGTAGATCCTGAAACAGATACACCAGCTGCATTGAATGATTATGCAGATCAATATGGAGCGATAGATGGAAGATGGACCTTTTTGACAGGTTCTAAAAAAGACTTATATCATCAGGCAAGAAAAGGATACTTCATAACAGCAATGGAAGGAGACGGCGGACCTGAAGATTTTATTCATAGTGAAAAACTGGTATTACTGGATAAAGACAGACACATACGAGGTTATTATGATGGAACAGATTCTTTAGAGGTTCAACGTCTGATAGAAGAAGTTCAAGTCTTGCAGCTACAATATGGAACTCACAAAAAATACAGATAGTTATGAGTGATCCAAATCAAACCTTAATTAAAAACGAACGCTATGGCTTATGGTCGAAAGTGATTATAGCCATTAGTATTATTGTTCCTTTATTAGTTGTAATACTTTTCTATGGAGGTATAAGTACAGGTGGCAGCGAAAGGGATTTGAGCTTTATGCCAATGTTTCACGCAATCTTAAATGGATCGGCTTTTCTTCTTTTACTGGGAGCGTGGTATTTTATTAAGCAGAGAAATATAAAAGCTCATAGTACCTGCACAACATCAGCATTATTTTTATCGGCTATTTTTTTGGTTAGCTATGTGATTTATCATGGCTTAACTGAACCAACATCATATGGTGGGGAAGGAGTAATGCGTTACATTTATTATTTTATTCTTATTACACATATTGTTTTATCGGCAGTTATTCTGCCAATTGTTTTATTCACTTTTTTAAGGGCCTGGACGGGTCGTTTTGAGCAGCATAGAAAAATAGCAAGATGGACAATGCCAATCTGGTTGTATGTTACGCTAACGGGTGTTTTGGTATACTTAATGATCTCACCTTATTATTAATCTATGTTTGTGAATAAGAAATATTGGATTGTTATTACGCTCTGTCTTTGTTTTATTTTTTTTGGAGGGATGGAATTAATGGCGCAGTGTCCGATGTGCAGAGCTGCGGCCGAACAAAATCTTGAGAGTGGGGGAAGTGCCGCTAAAGGTTTGAACCGCGGTATTCTATATTTATTTTTCGCTCCCTATTTAATTGTTATGTCTATTGGTATTATCTGGTGGTGGCGAAACCGTAAAATGCAACAGTTAAATTCAGCATCCTGATTAATGCTCGTAAATGAAAAAGAGAGGCATCAAATAAATGAAAACCTCTCTTGTTAAAACCTAACCGAATTAATATTTTCTTAGCATAGAATGTGCCAATTTAACAGGCCTAATATTCCAACTACTAATCCTGCAATACCTATAGGATTTACCCATTGAGTCAATTTATTTCCGGAGTCTGCAAGAAAATCGCCAATTGCAGGTAATGCTCTGAGTTCATCTTTTAGCAGAGTGATTCCCAAAATTATTCCTGCTATATCATGTATGGCGCATCCCGGTTGAAATAGAAATATAACACCGAAGATGAGTGACATCCATCCAAAAAATGCTTTATAGGGTTCGACTGTTTCTGCAATTTTAGTAAAGACACTTCCAATATTGGCTAAACCACCTAGAGCGCCAATGGCAAGTACAATACCTCCTAAAATGTTGGAAACGTCGAATAATGTGTGTGTGATTGACATTTAATAATTATTTGTTGTTCAATGATATAAGGTGGATATGAACAAAAAAGTTTCCTCAAATGCTATCTCGAATTTATATTTTTAGTCTGTAAATTATTGATGATGGATTTTTCAAAACTGGATAAGCAAATACAGCAATCAGAAACCTTACCGGCTTC
>JAHDHT010000004.1:24690-29568 GCA_020631175.1 Chitinophagales bacterium | reverse complement strand
TCCAGTATGCGAAAAATCACTTGTGCTTATCATGGCAGACGATTTAATTTGAATGGACAAATGGAGCATATGCCGGAATTTGAAGATGCAGAAAATTTCCCAAGGCCCTGTGATCATTTACATCAGGTGTCATTAGGAAAGTGGCAGGATTTTTTGTTTTGTAATATGGATCCTTCGTATGCATTAGATGAGATAACAAATGTAATGAATGATCGTGTTGGATTTTTGCCAATTGATTCTTTTCGATATGCTCCAGAATATTCTAAAGATTATTTAGTTCAGGCTCATTGGGCTTTATATTGTGATAATTATCTGGAAGGATTTCATATTCCATTTGTACATAATCAATTGAATCAAATGCTCGATTATGGAAGTTATACTACAGTATTGTACGATCATTTAAATTTACAAATTGGCTATAGTGACGGTGGGGCTATGAGTTTTAATTTGCCGGAAAAACATCCTGATTACGGACGCGAGGTAACTGCTTTTTATTATTGGGTGTTTCCGAATATGATGTTTAATTTTTACCCATGGGGATTGAGTGTGAACATCGTTCAGCCGATGACAAAAGATTTGACACGTGTTCGCTTTTTAACTTATTTATATGATGAGGAGTTGTATAAAACTTCTGATGCTTTTGCTTTGACGGATAAAGTTGAACGGGAGGATGAGTTTGTAGTAGAGGCAGTTAATCGTGGATTGAAAAGTCGTTTTTATCAATCGGGAAGGTTTTCTCCGAAACGGGAAAAAGGCGTACATCATTTTCATTTGATGTTAAAGAAATATTTGAACGGATAATCACTCCTTCAAAAAAGAGGAGAAAAAAATATGGTTTTCCTCTCCTTTGTAAAGAGGGGTGCCCGAAGGGCGGGGTGGTGCATGCTATTTTCCTAATTTAATTTCACCTGTTGTAAAGTAAATTCAAGCTGACGCATTATTTGTCGTTTCTTAGAAGCCGGAGCCATAACAAATGCATCTAATACAACTACTCTTTTATTTTTAGGATCGTCGATTACATAATTAATAAATGGTCCACCTAAAAAGTTTCGTGACATTTTCCAGAGCCCACGGCTTTCAATAACTTCTTTATTATTTACATTAAGTAAAGTCTGATCGTAAGCAAATTTATCTTCTGTCATCATATAGGAGTTTTCAGCACTTCCTTCCACATGGGCTTTTCCTAAAATATCTCTTTGCTTAACACCTAATTCGCTGTCTTCTTCAATCGTGCCATTATAAGGAATTGACTTCATGAATATATTAGCCGTATATTTTTCATGATCATATCTCAACCAGCTAAAGTTATCTTCTTCTTTTGCAATTTTATAACCACTTGGAATTCTAAATGAACAATTAAATTTTTGGTCGATCTTATCCGATAAAACTTTATCATAACCTGCAAGGTAAACTGTGCGGTTTAACTTTTTCTTTTCGTTATCAGAAATTAGTTTGATAATGCCTTGATTATTTTTCACGAAATAATCAATGATGCTTTGATTGTCTTTTCCGTAGACATATAAAATTTGTTGTTCTTCAGCATAAACATCTCGTTTGCCGATAATATTATTTTTCACATCGATTTGCTTCGGATCAAAAATTTCTGAAGCTACTTTATAAGATTTGAAACGACCAATCGGACAAACGATAACAACATTTCTCGCAGCTTTAAGAATTCCGGAAAAGCCCTCGGGCTTTAAATATCGAACATCAAAGATAGATTCGTTTTGAGGAACCTGCGGGTAACGTTGTGTAAGAAAGTGTCGAACGGTATCACCTATTTCACCCTGCCAATGTTCACCATCCATTATAACCACAATCTCATCAATGTTTCCGGTCGCTTTATTATAACTCTCTCCGCTATCATCAATATCACAAGAAGAAAGCAATAAGATGAAAGCAGCAAAAAATAAAAGATAAGTACGCATAGTGTCAGCCTTTAGTTGGGATCTTTAACATTTCTCCCGGTTTAAGATAAATATACTTTGGCAATTCATTCATTATCCGGATAGCTTCTTCTGAAGTTCCCGGATATTTTTCAGTGATTTCTTTCAGCGTTTCTCCTTGCTGAATTTCATGATAAAAATAACTGCCATTAATAATCATTTCCTTTTCAACGTCTGAAAGTTCATATTTCGTTTTTGTAATAGGTTCATAGGAAGGATTTGACGTCACTTTTATGTCATTATTTGTGTAGACGGTTAATTCATCTCCGGGATGGATGATATTTGATTTAATTGTATTCCAGCTTTTTAACTCTTCTACTTTAATTGAATATTTATTGGCAATACTTCCAAGGCTTTCACCTGTTTTTACGATATGAACTAATGCATCACCAATTTTATAAGCTTTTCCTGCGCTTGAGTTGAATATCGCATCCTTATACATTTCGAAATTCATAGAAGCATATTGCGGTATTTTCAGAATATAGGTATAATCGGTCTTTGGTACATACAATCGCTTGAGTCCCGGATTAAGAAATGATAGATGTTCTTTACTTGCCCCGGTATATTTTATCACCTTGTTTAAATCAAGTGGTTGATTTAAATGTATAGTGTCTGCATTCACCAATTCAGGGTCTATTGTAAAAGGGACTAAGTTATGCGCTTCATAATAATTCATGAGATATGTTATCGCGATAAATTTCGGCACATAATCTCTTGTCTCTCTAGGAAGTTTTTTTCTTATATCCCAAAATGTTGAACCTGCTGTACTTTGTCTTAGTTTTGAACTTACGTTACCCGGACCGTAATTATATGCTGCCAAAGATAGAAGCCAGTCACCTTCATATCGTTCATTAAGAAATGTAAGAAATTCACAAGCCGCTTCTGTCGATCTAATTACATCTCTGCTTTCATCGATATAGCTGTTATTTTTTAATTTATAAACGTAAGCTGTTCCCGGCATAAATTGCCAAAGACCTTTAGCACCAGCATGAGATGTTGCTTCAGGAAGTAAACCGGATTCAACAATCGGAAGGTATTTTAACTCAAGTGGTAAACCGTTTTTTTCTAAGATACTTTCGATCACAGGGAAATAAATTTCTCCATAGGCCAAAACATCCTGCATCCATTCTTTATTTACTTCGCTTGTATAAAATTCAATTTGCTTTTTTACGTGCTCATTAAATTCAAAAGGTATAATTACAGGTAAACTATTTATACGTTCTCTGTATTCATCATCTGAATAGGAGGGAATTTCTCCTTCCGAAAAATTATAAACTGTTTTGTTTCTGTTACCTAAGTTATATGCCTGCTTTTGAAATGCCTGAAATTCACTTAAATAACGGTCACTGTATCGGTTGTCTATTGAAGGTGGTATTTTATTGATCCATAACAAGGTATCGTAAACTACTTTTCGAACAATAACAACACTGTCTCTAATTTGCACTGTTGGTTCTGGTTGATCGTTCTTTACTTTACTTCTTTTTTTCTTTTTCGCAGACTTTTTCTTTTTGTCTGAGGTTTCTTTTGTTGCTTCTTTATCAATTACACCCTGCGTTACTTTATAGAATACTTTCTTATAGGCAGGCATGTCTTCACTTTGTGCATTTAAACTAAGTTGAATACAAAGCATGCTTAGCAAAAACAATATGTTTCTTAGTATAATACCCATCTCTTAAAGATTCTAGTGCAAAAAGCGTGCGAGGCCTTAGTCAAATTCGTCGCCGTATTCTTCATCGGTTCGAATAGACTCACTCGGTGTAGTTGTTGCTCCCGGTCTGAATTGAATGTTACTTCCATCACCCGGTGAAGTAGTTGTACCTGTATTTTGATTTCCGGTTGATGATTCAGTAGGTGTATTATATCCATTATTAACCGGAGCAGAACTAACCGGTTGACCGGTAAATGGATCTATTTGTGGTGTATCATAGCGTTCGCAATCCACCATAATATTTAATCCTTCCGGACGCTCAAAAATGTCTTCTTTACTAATTCCAAGTGTTCCATCTTCATATACACGATTCATAAATTTGCCAAAAACAGGAATACCTAAACTTGCTCCTGACCAATAACCGGTATTTTTAATGGTAATGAATTTATCATCGCCACCAATCCATGTTCCGGCTACAAGGTTTGGTACCGAACCCATAAACCATCCATCCGAATTATCCTGAGTGGTTCCTGTTTTGCCTATAATGTCTGAAGTGAAACTAAATTCTTTATAGGTTCTAAGTCTTCTACCCGTACCAATATTCACCACATTTCTCAATAATTCGATCATTGCATAGCTGCTATATTGATCAAGAGCTTCTACCTGAGCCGGGGTAAATTCCTGAATAATATTTCCGCTTTTATCTTCGATTCTTGTTATAAAAGTCGGCTCTACCCAAACACCTTTATTCGCAAAAGTACCGTAAGCTCCAACCATTTCATAAACGGAAAGATCGGCTACACCCAGACACATGGCAGGTACAGGAAGGATGTCTGATTGAATTCCCATGCGCTGAAAGAACTCGACCATATCTACATATCCTGCTTCCATTTGTTGCGGATTTAACTGCTTCATCAGGTAAGCCGTAATTCGATTTACGGATAAGGCCAGTCCTTCCTTTAAGGTCATCATTTCACCGTCTTTAAAATCAGATGCATTTTCCGGTGTATACATATCGTACTTGTCGAAAGTAACGGGCATGTTAGGGGCTTTCTGACATGGTGACCATCCGTTTTGGACGGCTAATGAATAAATGAAAGGTTTAAATGTAGAACCAACCTGACGTTTTGATGAAGGTCTTACATTATCGTATTTGAAAAAACGATGATTGATTCCGCCCACCCAGGCTTTTATCTGACCCGTTCCCGGTTCCATTGCCATAAAGCCAGCATGAATCATGTATTTATTATAGATAACGGAATCTTTTGGGCTTAATAATGTATC
>JAHDHT010000004.1:21907-24590 GCA_020631175.1 Chitinophagales bacterium | reverse complement strand
CCATCTTCATAGATATCGTAATTGCTTCCATCGATTTTTTTGTTGCGCTTGCACCAGTCATCCAACCAGATTCTTAAATGCTCTCTGAAATAAGTAGCTAATCCTTCATTGTGATCAATGGTAGAATAATCAAGACTGATATCCTTTTCACTTAAAAGGGCGGCTTCATTGGCGTCAAATCCTCCGAAATTGACCATTTGACTTAAAACAATATTTCTTCTTGTTTTAGATCTTTCCGGATTTAATCTCGGATTGTATTTTGTTGGAGCTTGTAGCATTCCAACTAAAGTTGCCGACTCGGAAGCATCTAAATCTATTGGAAGTTTATTAAAATATGTTTTCGCGGCAGATTTTATACCGTAAGTATTATCACTCAGATTCATAGTATTGAAGTACATAGTGATAATTTCTTCTTTGGTATATCTTCTTTCCAGTTTAATGGCGATTACCCATTCTTTGAATTTTTGAATCGCTCTTTTAAAAATTGAACTTCGGTCAACATTAGTAAAAAGGTTTTTCGCCAGCTGTTGTGGGATTGTACTTGCGCCTCCTTTACTGCCTAAATAAATAATTGCTCTTGCAAGCCCAACATAGTCGACACCGCTGTGTTCGTAGTAACGATAATCTTCAGTTGAGATTAGAGCATTTACAAGATGAGGAGAAAGATCTTCGAATTCTATATTCGATCTGTTTCTTCTAAAGTATTTACCCAGTAAAACATCGTCGCTTGAATATATTTCCGTGGCTAATGAGAGCTCCGGGTTTTCGAGTTGTTCTACAGAGGGCATTTTCCCGAAAAGACCAATGGAAATCCCGAAGAAGAATAAAGTAGCAGCTAATAGACCGCCGATCAGTAATACCCACATCCATCTAATAATCCGCTTATATTTGGGTGTTTCTGCGGATGGTTTTTGTTCAATTTGTTCAGCCATAGCTAAAATTTTCAGATACAGATACTTTCAGAAGGATATCTGTACGGTTGCAAAAATACACAGTATTACTTTAAATATGTCTCCTCGAAGAAAGCAAGATAATCATCGAGGTTTTTGCTTTTGAAATATGTGGTAAAGTTGGCTTTTGAAATAGGGAAATAAGTAAACTCAAGTTCTTTTACTTCTTTAAAAACTTTAGATTCTTCTTCCTGTAGTTTTTTATAATAATCCATTGCTTTTTTACCCGATCTGAAGGTTTTGATAACAACCAACTGGTTAGACGGATCTAAGAGCATTTGATTTACTTTATATTTTTCCAGATTGAAATTTTTCTCATTAACGTCAACTAACTCATCCATCACCTGATTAATCTGTGAATTGAATCCGTTGAAATGAACAATGAAGTAATGCTTATCATCCATTTTAGATTTATATGGGCTTTTCGAAGCATTATAATCAGCTTTCGATTTTTTCGCATTACTGTTTGATCCGCCTTTATCGATTAATGCCAGAATTTCTTTTGATTTTTCTTCTACATCTGTTCCCGGATGATTTACTACGATTTCTTTTAAAGCAGAAACATAAGCTTCTTTTTCCTGAGTATGACCAATAGCCTGAGCGTTAAGAAAATCGAATTTATCTTTTATAGGATTGGTTTCGAAAAGCTCTTCAATTTGCGTATATCGCTGTAATACTTGGCTGTATTGTTCTGTTTCATAAAGAGAAAAACTCTTTTCATAAAAGTCGTTCAATTTATCTTTTTCAGCATCTGCAATTTCCTGATAATCCGGATTTTCAACCAGTTTAGCATATATACTTTTCGGATAATTTTTTACGATATAATTTTTAACTGCTGTTGCTTTTCCTGCTTTTTTAGTTTCTCTGTAAAGTAAATAAAGCTGATAGCTTGCTTCTAAATCATATTTATTTTTCGGAAATCGGCTTTGTAGCTTTTCAAGCTGAGCGATGGATTTTTTATTGTTATTAAGAGATTGTTTGTACAGAATACCTGCCTGATACATGGCCTCTACTATTTTTTCATCTGAAACAGCCTTTTTCTCTTTTGTCATTGGAAGCTGATCGATAAATACATCTCTTGATAGCGTTCCTTTTAAAGCAAGGTCGAGTAATTCGCTGTCTTGCTCAGACCCGTCTCCAAATGCTATTGCTCCTAATCCTGCTTTTGAAGAAATTCTCCAGAAATCACCTAATTGACGATCTCCCCATTTTTCTTTGAATTTAGAATAGCCTCTTGCAATACTTGCATCATTATAGAAATAAAAACTACCGGTCGTCGAGCTTGATGTGTTATTCAGGTTTGGATTAATATTGTTTTGAGCGAAGTTGCTGAAGTCTGCCTCTCCTTCATTACCTCTTGAATCAGCTGCTGCCTGTTCAAACTTATCAATCACTTCATCGATAATTTCATTTCTAACAGCTGCAGGAAGTTTAGCCAGTCGCTGAAGTGAATCTTCAAATGCAATAGTATTTAGATGTACCGCTAAATCTTTAAGAATATCCTTCCGGCTCACTATCTGATCATAGTCGGCCATTTTTTTATCTAAGAAAACCACCGCACTATCATAGTAAGCACTTGAATTTGAAAAATCCTGTTGATCGAAATAGATTTCTCCCAGTTTTAAATAAGAAAGCCCTTTTTGATTTTTATCGACGGTGCTGGTTTCTGCTGACTTTTTAAGATCTGCAATTGCAGCATCTGTATTTTTATCGGCCAATTCAATTTCGGCAAG
>JAHDHT010000004.1:15082-21807 GCA_020631175.1 Chitinophagales bacterium | reverse complement strand
TGCATCTAATTCTTTCTGAACTTCTTTTACCCGATCATTAGAAGATTTCCCTTTTTGTCTTCGCTTTCGCGCTTTTTGTTTTTCCTTATTTCTTTTTTTGGCCTCTTTAGCTCTGTCTTTCTGCCTTTGTTTTGCTGATTTTGCTTTTTGTTTGTTTTGGCTTGCTGCTTTAGAAGGCGCACCGGGATTTGCTTTTTGTGCTTCAGCTTTTTCTTTTTCGTTTGCTTCTTTAGCGGCCTTAGCTTCAGCACTATCTGCAAAATCTGTTTTCCTGTACTTATCTTTGAATTCACTTTCAATGTACTGGAAGGTTTGGATGGATGCGAGATAATCTCCTTTGTAATAGTTGGCTTGCCCTATCAGGAAGTAGCAATCATCCACCCATTTTGAAATCTTATGTATTTGAATAGCAATCGATGATCGCTTGATTACGTCGTCCATAGCCGGAGCTACACCAGAACGTTCATCTTCATCACCTTGCTTTTTAACACTAAGTATTTCATTATAATTATCTTTGTGCTGCTCTGAAAGTTGCCGTTTACTTTGATCGAGCGCTAACTTCGAATTAAAGTAATAATTGTAATGTGTAGTGAGGTCGTGATACGCTTTTTTGAATATCGATGGACCTTTCTTGCTCTTCGGCGACTTTTTCTGCGCCTGTCCTGCGAATGGCAGAAGCAATAAGGCAAAGATTATGAGCGATTTATGATTGAAAAATGTCAATTTTCAGGAAATTTTTGATCTTATATTTAACAGATAAAAAGTAGAATTATTATTCTAAATATTATGGACGTGAAAGTTCTAAAGAGGTACAATAATGTGGCGTAAAATTAAGAAAAATTTCTTTGAACGATTAAGTAATAAGTACAGGCTTGTTGTAATGAATGATGAGACCCTGGAAGAGCGTATTTCCTTCCGCTTATCGAGGATGAATGTGTACCTGTTAATCAGTACAATTCTCGTCGTTCTCATTACTATTTTAATGCTGGCGATTATTCTTACACCGCTTAAAGAATTGATCCCGGGTTATGGTGATCTTGAATTCAGGGATGATTTGATTGTTTTAAGCTCAAAAACAGACTCTTTAGAGTTTTTAGTAGCTGCTCAGGATGCATATATCAACAATTTGAGAAACATTATGACGGGTAGTGTTGGAGTAAATGACAGCAGTTCAATAGCTCGTACTCCGGATACGGTAGATTACTCCAATATTGACATCGATAGAGTGAGTGAAAAAGACTCTTTATTAAGGGCAGAAGTCGAAGAGCGATTGCAGTATAGTTTGACGGGATTTAATTCAGGGGAAAACGCTACAATCGAGACTATGAGCTTCTTTGCGCCGCTTAAGGGTTTTATTACAGCAGGCTTTGAACCGGAAACTGAACACTTTGGAGTTGATATTGTAGGCCCTGAAGATGCTGCGATAAAAGCCGCACTTCCGGGAACGGTAATTTTAGCTTCATGGACGGTCGAAACCGGCAATGTAATAGGCATTCAACACAGCAATAATCTGGTCTCTTTCTATAAGCATAATTCTAAATTGTTGAAAAAAGTTGGTAACTTCGTTAGCGCAGGTGATGTTATTGCCATAATCGGCAATAGTGGGGAACGTACGACAGGTCCTCACTTACATTTCGAGCTTTGGCAAAATAACTCTCCGCTCAACCCCACAGATTTTATTTCATTTGAGTAATTAGAAGAAACCAAGGGATATTATGTTTAAATCCAGTAAACCGAACAAGCAAGTCAACGTCAACTCTTCATCTCTTCAATCACCATCAATTAACCTGGTTGGTCCGGGTACTGTAATTGAAGGAGAAATGTACAGCAACGGTGATGTGCGAATAGATGGTAAAGTGGATGGATATGTAAATTCAAAAGCAAAAGTTGTTTTAGGTCCGAAAGGCACAGTAACAGGTAATATTGAATGCGATAGTGCCGATATTTCAGGTCTTGTTAACGGTCAGTTAAACGTGAAAGGTTTGCTTTTCCTGAAGAGTACTGCGAAAATTACAGGCGATATTGTAACTGGCAAATTAGTTGTAGAATCGGGTGCTATTATCAACGGTACGTGTAGCATGGGTGATGCCAAAAAGTTAATGCGTGAAGAACCAATCAAAGGGAAATTCAAGAAAGAAGCAGTCTAACGCTTTTCTCAAATATTCGGGCATGGCATTTCAAATGCTTGCCGCTATTGCACTTTTCACTTACATCGGTATTAAATTAGATGAACGATATCAATCGAGCAACAGTTTGATAACTGTTGGTTTTGCCTTAATGGGAGTAGCTGTAGCAATGATTTCTGTTATCTGGTCTGTAGTTAAAGATTCTAAAAAAGATTGATGCGGGTTCTGGTTTATCAGTTTTTGTTTTATTTATTTTTGGGTGGATGTCTTTTTGTAGCTAAAGAAAACCTTTCGCCTGATTTATTAAATTGGAATTTTCTTCAGTTAAGTTTCGCTTTCTTTTTTGTGGTGACTACTTTTCTTTTAAGCAGTAATTTTGTCTTCAGTAAAGGATCTGATCGCTTATATTCTGCCTCTTTTTTGATTGGTATCGTTTTGAAGTTTTTATTCAGCGCCGGCTTTTTTCTGTATGGATTTATTCAATTCGGGTTGAAAACTATAGGGGATGCATTATCTTTTACTTTGCTTTATTTTGTAGTGACCATTGGATTTTGTTATCTACAGATTTATTTAAATAAAAATGAGCGCACAGATCAGAAAAGCATTAGCTAAATATATGCCTGAAAGGGCATTGGATCAGGTAATGTATTTATTTGATGAAATCAATTTTCAGTTAAATATTAAAAAACCCCGTTTAAGTAAATACGGCGATTACAGACCGCCTGATCAAAAGCATCCATATCATCGGATATCGGTGAATGGGGATATGAATAAATATGCTTTTTTAATCACTTTCATTCATGAAATTGCTCATTTAATAACCTTTGAAAAATTCGGTCATAAAGTTAATCCGCATGGAAAAGAATGGAAAAATGTATACAGTCGCTTGTTGAATCAATATGTTGAAATTAACTGTTTTCCGGATGGATTAATTCCTGCTTTAAAAAGGCATATAGCAAATCCAGGAGCTTCAAGTTGCGTAGACGAGCATTTAATCAGAGCATTAAGAAAGTACGATGAACAGCCAAAAGTTTTACTAGAGAATCTTCCAATCGGCGCTCGATTCTACACACCGAACGGTCTCTATCTGGTGAAGGGTAGAAAACGGAGGACGAGATATTTATGCAAAGAAGTTAAATCCGGAGTGAGTTATACGGTAAGTGGGATTGCAGAGGTAATGCCGGAAGTTGTCGAATAATTATTTTGTAATAGGGTGGAACAGGTTTTTCTTTTGTTCCAATAAATAAAAATTTAAACGATTGATTTCAGATTATATGTGTATATTTTACGCAAATGGACTTAAAACAGGATATTAAGCTGGCAGTAGATATTGTCATTTTTGGATATGAAGAACGCCAGCTCTTTGTATTGCTGATAAAACAAAAATATGGTAAATACAAAGGACGCTGGTTATTACCTGGAGGTTTTGTGAAAAATAAGGAAGGCCTAAAAGCGGCTGCCATTAGAGAACTAAAAGAAGAATCCGGGGTTGTTGTAGATGATCTGGAGCAACTGTTTACATTCGGAGATGATGTTAAACGAGATCACAGAGGAAGAGTAGTTACGGTTTCATATTTTGGTACTGTTAAGCCATCTTCAATGAAGTTAAAAGCGGCAACTGATTCTATCGATGCGAAATGGTTTACTATAGAATCTATTTCGGATTTACCTTATGATCATAATCAAATAGTGGAAACAGCTTTTAACAGATTAAAATCTAAACTCAATTATCAGCCAATAGGTTTTAATTTGTTAAGTAAAAAATTTCCGTTTTCGGATTTAGAAAATTTATACATGACCATATTGCAAAGTCCGATTGATCGCAGAAATTTCCGAAAGAAAATATTGAGTTTTGATTTTCTAGAGGAAACAGATGAATTACTCAGTAAAGGGAGTGGCAGACCTGCTACTTTGTTTAAGTTTAATAAGAAGAAATATCAAAGTTCATTAAAGCGAGGTATAAACTTTGAGATTAAGTTTGCGTAAAAAATACGCAAAATATTTGTTTGCTAAATAAGTAGCACCTATATTTGCGTATATAATACACAAATTATGGTTTTAAATCTTGATCCGACATTCAATCCTATCCAAAAAGAGATTATTTCATTTAAGTCGTTTATTTTCAACGGAGGTGAACCCCACATAAGAATAGACGATTTTGAAAATAAGGAAGAAGTGTATTTGACCCATCGGATAAATTCATTTAATGATTTCGGTTTATTTCTTGTGGCAGTTGATGCATTAAAAAGGATGGGTGTTCTTAATATTCATGCATTTATTCCCTACTTTCCGGGTGCAAGACAAGATCGTGTTGCAATTACAGGTGAAAGTTTAACAGTAAAAGTCTATGCAGATATAATAAATAATCTTTCTATACAAAGCATTACTATACTTGATCCGCATTCTGATGTAACAACAGCTTTATTAAACAATTGCAATGCACTACAAAATCTGGATTTTATAAAAGCAATACAGTCAATGTTACCCAAAACTTTTGCATTAATATCTCCTGACGCGGGAGCATCAAAGAAAATATTTAAGCTGGGTCAGCAACTTGAATTAAAGAATATAATAGAATGCCGAAAAAAGCGAGATGTTGAATCAGGTGCACTTTCAGGATTTATGGTATCGAGTGATGATTTAAAGGGTACAGATTGTCTTATAGTAGATGATATTTGTGACGGAGGAGGAACCTTTTTAGGTATTGCAGAAGAATTAAAAAAGAAAAATGCAGGTCGATTATTTCTGGCCGTTAGTCATGGAATTTTTAGTAAGGGTTTTGATTTGCTTTCAAAAAAATTTGACAAAATATTTACTACAAATTCTATACGGAATATTTCTCATACGAATGTGGTCCAAATTAAATTAAATGATATTTTAAACTAAGAAATATGGCTATACCATTGTTATTAACAGACGGATATAAGGTTGATCACAGAAGACAATACCCTTCTGATACAACTTTAGTTTACAGTAACTGGACACCAAGAAAAAGCAGAATTGCAGGTATTGATAATGTACTGTTTTTTGGCTTACAATATTTTATAAAGAAATATATTATTGAAGAATTTAATACTAACTTTTTTTCAAAACCAAAAGAGGAAATCTTAAAACTATATTCAAGAAGAATAAATAATTACTTGGGTGAAAATAAAGTTGGATTAAAACACATTTCAGATCTCCATGATTTGGGGTATATACCAATGGTATTTAAAGCGCTTCCTGAAGGAGTTTCTGTTCCTGTTAAAGTGCCAATGTTTACCATGTATAATACAAAGCCGGAGTTTTTTTGGTTGACAAATTATTTTGAAACTATTTTATCAACTACAGTTTGGCTTCCATGTAACTCTGCTACACTCGCTAAGAAATATAGAATGATATTAGATAAATATGCTCAAGAGACATCAAGCCAACCTGAATTTGTAGACTGGCAAGGACATGATTTTTCTATGAGAGGAATGGCAGCACTGGAAGCTGCATTAATTAGTGGTGCAGGACATTTGTTAAGTTTTACCGGAACAGATACGATTCCAGCTATTGATTTTCTTGAAAAATATTACAATGCTAATTCTGATAATGAATTAATTGGAGGTTCAGTAGCTGCAACAGAACATTCTGTAATGAGCATGGGAACAAATTTGGGTGAAGAAGAAACATTTAAAAGATTAATAACAGAGGTTTATCCAAGTGGAATTGTTTCAGTTGTTTCTGATACCTGGGATTTATGGAAAGTATTAAACGAATACTTACCAAATCTTAAAAATGAAATATTGAGCAGAGATGGAAAACTGGTTATAAGACCAGATAGCGGAGATCCAGTAAAAATTATTTGTGGAGATTCTGATGCGGAAAATAGTATTGAAAAAAAGGGTGTTGTACAATTGTTATGGGAAACATTTGGTGGTAAAATAAACAAGAAGGGATATAAAGAACTTGATTCACATATTGGTGCTATTTATGGAGACAGTATAACGCTTGAGCGTGCAAAACTTATCTGTGAAGGATTAAAATCAAAAGGTTTTGCCTCTACAAATGTCGTTTTAGGGGTAGGAAGTTTTACTTATCAATATAATACAAGAGATACTTTTGGATTTGCAATGAAAGCAACTTATGGAGAAGTAAATGGAGAGGGGAGAGACATATATAAAGACCCAGTTACTGATGATGGAACAAAAAAATCAGCAAGAGGTCTCATTAAAATTATTTTAGAAAATGGAGTTTATAAAATGATTGATCAGGTTTCATGGAAAGAGGAAAAAGAAGGAGAATTAAAGGAAATATTTAGAGATGGAGTATTGTTAATTGATCATAAATTGTCAGACATTAGAAATAGAACAAAATGTTCTGTTATTTAACTTTTGAAATTTAAACGATGAGATCAAGTCTTTTATTTATAGTTGTTATAACGTTTTTTTCATGTCAAAACAATTCACCTCAGCAAACAAGAGAGCTTATACCGGACCCTGAACGTTTTCAATATGACAACTCAAGTGTTTCAAATGTTGTTTTTGAGCCGGATAGTATGATTGGTCAATTCAAATTGGATAGTAATGTTTTCATTGATCAATTTCTTGGAGCTGATGTAATGGAAAATTTGGA
>JAHDHT010000004.1:12596-14982 GCA_020631175.1 Chitinophagales bacterium | reverse complement strand
GGAAAGGGAAACCAAATAAAAGTGAAAAAATTGATGATACTTATCTTTTAGAATATTTATTATTAGAACATCGTTTTGTCAAGCAAAAAAACTATCCATTATATTTTGCTAAATATCAATTCAGTTTGCAAGGTAAATTAATATCCATGCATTTCGGATTTGATTATCCATAAAAAAACCTCCGGCAATGCCGGAGGCGATCTAATTTATTCTCATAAATTAGGGGCTGCTTCTTTATTATTCGGTAAAATAGCTTCTTGTTGTAATAATGATAGCACCGGAAGTGGTATCACCATATTTAGCCGGCAGGCCACCCGTTATTGTTTGCATCACATTTATAGAATTGGCAGGTACACCTCTTAAACTATTAACTTTCATTCCATCCACCAGAATTAATGTTTTTCCGGGACGGGATCCTCTAACTTGGATTCCTTCACCGCTGTCACTTTGATAAGTACCGGCAGACATGCTGACAAAATCTACTAAACCTCTTGAAGGCATACGCTTTATATCATTTTTACTTAATGTAGTAGTTGTCATTGGTTCCACTTCTAATACTAATGGAGTAATTCTTTTCTTTCTTCCAATAATCGTTGCAGTCGGAGCAATTTGAAAAGAAGAGACCAATTTTATGTCTCTCACTAAAATGGTACTTGGTCCGATTACAAGATCTTCTTCTTTATAAGTTTCATAGGTATTGTATGTAACGTATAGGGTATAGGTCCCCGGGGGAATTAGCTTGAAATTATAAACGCCATCAAGATTAGTGATTGTCGTATTCTGTTTTCCAGAAGCGGTTTCCAAAATAACATCTGCGTAAATAAGCGCTTCTCCGCTCTCACTGTCTACTACGGTGCCTGTAAGTTCACCGTTATTTAGAATAATGTTTTCTGCATTTTCAGAAATACTGTTCGATTCTGCCTTTGTGTTTGCAAAAATGCCGATTAATACAAATAAAATTATTAGCTGTCTCATATCAAAAGTGTTTCTACAAATTACGTGAGAAGCAGGCTTACTATTGTCACATAATTGTTATGCTCTGTTTTATGACTTTGATATGATACAAGCCTGCCAAAACCGCAATTCAGTCTTTTTTGAATTATTTTCATTAAGCTGTGGTTATATGATCGTTCTCAACAATTAATGCGTATTTTTACAGCACATCAAAAGCCAGATTTCAAACGCTAATGTTATTAATAGGATGGATCGCAGTATTTGCGGTAAGTATGTTTGTACTCTTAAAATCTTCTGATTTCTTCGTCGATAGCAGCGTTGTAATCGGTGGCAGAATTGGGATTCCACAACATATTATAGGATTGACTCTTGTAGCTTTAGGTACTTCTTTACCGGAGTTAGCCGCTTCTATTTTTGCGGTTTTAGGAGATGCATCAGAAGTAGTAGCCGGTAATGTTATCGGTTCTAATAATGCTAATATATTTCTTGTCTTAGGCCTTACGGCAGTTGTAGCAAGAAGAATTGATATTAACTGGGGTGAAATCAAAGGTTTTATACCATGGCTAGTAGGTTCTGCATTGTTTCTTGCTTTTTGTATTTATTTCGGAGATGGGACATTCGGATGGATAAAGGGATTAATTTCAGTTGCGCTGTTAGTTGGTTTCATTATCTATAGTTTTATGGTTGAAGGTGGAGATGAAGAAGAAGAGGAAGATGAAAATGCAGGTTCAACCGGTAAACAAATCGCCATATTTGTTTTAAGTGGTGTTGCCATTTATTTTTCTGCCAAGTATTTAGTGGATTCGATTAAAGCGATTTCTGATATTCTTCAAATTGGAGAGAGTATTATTGCTCAAACAGCATTGGCATTAGGTACTTCATTACCTGAATTAGCTGTATGTCTTAGTGCAATAAAGAAAGGCAAGCAGGCTATTGCCGTCGGAAATGTGGTAGGCTCTAACATTTTCAATATCTTCTGTATAATGGGCTTCCCGGCTTTGATTGGTCCTTTAGCCATTCCTTCAGATATAGCGGGTTATGGTTTACCAATGATGCTTTTAGCTACCGCCCTTTTTGTATTCTTCAGCTGGGATCGTAAGATTACTTTTATGGAAGGATGTATTCTTGTGGCTTTCTACTTTATTTTTGTAGTCGGCTTTCTTTTTTAGTTAGGTATAAGTCGTTAGGTGCAAGTTACAAGGTATAAGCTGCAAGTGTATATATCGGTAAGACGGTAAGTTTAGACTTAAATTTCTACCCTTGATGTGTTGCGCTTGCCCCACCTCGAACATATATGCTCTCACCCGTGAGCGGGACAATTTTAAGCTGCGTTATTTTCATATATGATTAGCTAAACCGTCATTTCGACTTTATAGCAAGATCCTTTCGTTAAGTAATGCGTATTTTTTGTCGAATCAAAAGTTCCTTCACT
>JAHDHT010000004.1:9805-12496 GCA_020631175.1 Chitinophagales bacterium | reverse complement strand
AGCTTTTTCTTTGGCTTTACTTTTCGCTTCCGCGGCTTTTTGCTCGGCTTGTTGTTTGGCGATCACTAAATCTGCTTCACTCTTTTTCGATTTCAGACTTTCAAGGGTCGTATACATATTATGTAACTTTTCACCTTTGCTCTGAATGCGCTCTTCAATCAATTTCAATTTTGCACTTCTTAATTGATATTCTAATTGAGTTGTTGAAGCCCGATCTATTCTTCCGGTTTGATAAGAAAGAGAACTCTTGTCTCTGGCAATAGAATCTTCCATTTTTTTAATGGCATCCTCTAATCCGCTTACCCGCTTCGATAATCTGTTTCCCCAAACAGCTTTTCGTTCTGATTTTACTTTTTCGAAAGCTTTGTTGAAATGGCTTCTCAGGTCGTTACGATGTTTCGCCAACATGTTCATCCCTTTGGCTTCGGTTTGAACCTGCTTTAAGGATTCGAAAACTTTTTTACTGTTTCCACCCTTTTGCATTATTTCGTCAACCTTCTTTTTCAATCCACTTAAAACGCCTTCAGATTCACCAACAAATTTTTGACGGTCTTCATCCTGGAGGGATTTAAGCTTATTAAATACTTCATCAAGATTGTTTCTTAATTCAGTTGTTTGTTCGCGTTTAATATTGCGATCGAGTGTATGCTCTTTAATGGAATTACTAAGTGATTTGGCTTCTTCCCAGATTTCTTTGCTGTAGATATTAATGTTACCTGCTCTGGTTTGAAGCTGATCGATTTGTTGCTTGAGGTGTTCGTATAAACGATGAGATAAAACCCGTACCCGCCATTCTTGTTCGGCGATTTTTACAACATCTGTCTTGACCGTTTTTATATCTTCAGGTAATAGATTTTCTTCGTCGATACCTCTTTCCTGATATAAATGAGGATGCGGAAAATCTTTCTCTGCACCATCTTCCCATTTATCGTATAAATTTTTTACAAATTCAGCAGGCGTATCTTTGATCGGGAATGTCCAGATGCTGATTTTGTCTTTTAGTAGTTGTAATTGAATTGCGATTAAAATATCTTCTCCCTGGCCATTTTGCCCTTTAATTACAATGCGGTCTTTCATAGATGTCTTTAATAAATGTACGTTATACTATATCTGTTAATTCGTTCTAGCAGCAAGTTTAATTACTGCGGTAAAAAGATGTTATAAAGCTAACAAAATTAAGGTATCCTCAAATTGTCAAAACGCTCTATAGTTATACTATTATATGGGACTTTAGTTTAATTGGGAAGTTACTTTTTTCAGGGGCGAGGGGCGAGGGGCGAGAAACGAGATCGCCCTTTGGGCTGTGAGAGTCGAGAATCGAGATCGGCTTCGCCTGCGAGATCGCCTTTCGGGCTGCGAGAATCGAGATGCGAGTAAATCTTAAGTTTACACTTACACTTACACTTACACTTACTCTTATACTTAAAAGCCGCGACAAGGATTGCAGGGGAAATACTTTTGTGTGGCTGTTTAGAGCAAGACCGCAGATGGAAGCGACCAGCGGAAGCTTACAGCTAAGGATCGGCTCTTAACAGGCAAACAAAAGATTGTACCGGAAAGCCTGCCCGGTCGCCCTGAAATTGAGAACACCCTTCGGGCTGCGAGAATCGAGAGTCGAGATCGGCTTTGCCTGCGAGCTAGTATCTTGAGCGCACTACTAAGCTCCCTGCTGAATTTGAGTTTGAGTTTGCCATTTGAATTTCTTTTGAATCCACTTTCTACAATTCTTCCCCGCAAAATTTACAAAATTCTGCATCGTCATCATGTCCTTCTTTACTGCAATTTGGGCATGACTGTGTGTTGAGGGAAACGGGGTCTGTTCTGGCGAGTTCTGCGGTAACGATACCGGTGGGAATGGCAATAATTCCATAACCTAAAATCATTACAATTGAGCTGAGTAATTTGCCCAGATTGGTGCTTGGGGTAATGTCTCCATAACCAACCGTAGTGAGGGTTACAATGGCCCAGTAGATGCCAATCGGAATATTGGTGAAGCCGTTTTCGGGTCCTTCAATTAAGTACATTAATGAACCGATAATAACGGTAAGGGTAACGACTGCAAAAAGGAAGACTGAAATTTTGACTCTACTGGCTTTAAGGGCATCTATCAATATGTTTGATTCTCTTAAAAAGCGGCCTAATTTAAAGATTCTAAACACTCTTAAAAGGCGCAGAGCTCGAATAACAAGCAGATATTGTGAGCCATAAATAAACAGGCTAAGGTAGGTTGGTATGGTCGCGAGTAAATCAATAATACCGTAAAAACTGAAGATATATTTGAACGGTTTTTTGATGATCCAAACCCTTAGAATGTATTCGATGGTAAACAGAATAGTGAAAATCCATTCGAGGATAAAAAAGATTCTGCCGTAGTTCAATCGCAGGCTTTCAATACTTTCGAGAATTACGACTAAAACGCTGATAAAAATTACGATAAGCAACAAGATATCGAAGGTTTTACCTGCAGGTGTGTCGGCCTCGAATATTATTTCGTGCAGCTTAAATTTCAGTCCTTTTTCTTCGCGATATTGATTTTTGCCAGCCATTTTCTATCTGAAACGCAGGGCACAATTTACCAAAATTTTGATCGGATTTGCGGAAAAGGAATCATTTCGGTTTTTTCAGCGTCTAATAAATGTATACCTTAAAGGATAAACGTTATTGTATGGAAACTATTTTTTGCATTTTATT
>JAHDHT010000004.1:0-9705 GCA_020631175.1 Chitinophagales bacterium | reverse complement strand
ATGGTTGAAATGGATCCGATGATGCAGTGGACAGTCGGTATTATGGCCGGAGGTACTACTGCAACTGCTGTGAAAGCGGGTGGAGCTACTTTAAGAGCGGCTTCTTCGATGAGTACCGGAGGCCTTGGTAATCCGGTAGTTAGCACAGGTGAACTCATAATGTCGGTTGTTTTTAGTGTTTTATCTTTTGTAATTCCGATGATCGCCGGTGTACTCGTTTTAATGTTAATGTTCTTTTTAGCTCGCGCAATCTATCGCAGAAGACTTGTTCAAAATCGGGCATAAATCATTTATTTAGCGTTTCTTTGCCGCGCAATCATGTTTAAACTATGTTCGATTTCTTTTTTGAAGCCATAAAGAACCTTAAAACAGTAGGCACTTTCACCTACAGTTCAAAATCACTTATTAAGACTACTATTAGCCCTATAAACTTTTCTGAAGATGTAGTAATTGTTGAATTAGGAGCAGGTAATGGGTGTTTTACTAAACTATTACTGGAACGAATGTCGCCCGGCAGCAAGATTATTGCTTTCGAATTGAATCCTAATTTTTGTAAAATGATGGAGGAAGAAATTCAGGATGATCGATTAACTATTATTTGTGATTCTGCTGAAAAGATTAAGCCGGTTTTGAAAGCTGCCGGTTATAAATATGCAGATCATTTTGTTTCGGCTTTACCTTTTGTAGTATTTCCTGAAAAAGTTCGCGATCAAATTATTTATGATGCGATAACTTCTATGAAAGTGAATGGAAAATTCTGTCAGATCAGTTATTCTCCAGTACACCTGGCTTATTATAAAAAAGTATTTGGTAATGTTGATTTGAAATTTACCTTGTTAAATTTCCCACCGGCATTCAGTTATATCTGTACAAACGGTCAGCCTGAAGTGTTAAAGGCTAATACCAAGGTGGCGGCGTCTGTCTGATTTTTATATCTTCTTTCTTGGGTGGATGGATGGACTCACTTTTTACAGTTGGAATTTGTTTTACAGGATCAGACGGTCTGCTTATGGCATGAGATGGTTTGTCGCTTTTAATCGCTTCTTTTTTAAATGAGGGAAGCTTTACATTTTCAATGATTTTTTTAGGGAAGGAAATAATTTTGGAAGTCAAATTTTCTTCTTCTTCAATTTGAAGGTTAACTTCATTGGCAGTTGTATCTTCTTTGATCAGCATTTCAGGATGTCTGATGTTTAATAATTCCATCCGGTCATAAATTGCTGTTATTTTTGAACTTGGTGGAGGGAGATTAAATGCATCCCAAAAATTTTCATTGTAGATAAATGGTTTTTTGAAAACCTGATAATAGCGTTCTTTTTCGGGTTGAATGGCACCCAATAAATTTTGACGCATGATATTATTTACAAATAACTCATTAGAAATATCTACTGAACAAATACTTTCATTATTGCTGAATTGGTTAACAAAAAAGCTTCTATTATGCTGAATATAATTCAGGTAGACTTTTTCTTCAATTCGTTTATATTGAAAACTGCAATCCCATTTGTGATATTTTGAATAGGTAGTATCACTTACTCTTGATTTATGCCATTTTTCTAATCCGGTATTAATCGACCAGTCTAATTTTAAAATAGCGTAATCTACGGTTGAAATATAAATAGTTCCTTCAGGCCTTGGCAGATTTTTTTGTTTGGGATGAAACTCGACCACATAAACTTCTTCATCTTCAAGATTTGTATTGTATTCATGAGAGAATTCCCAGTCGCTTAATGGATAGGCATTTAAAATTCCACCCGGATTGTGACCCTGTACATTTTCATTAAGCAGGTATTTAAGTCCGTCCCATTTATATCCTGTAAAAAATCTGAAATCATCACTTCTTTTAATTTCATCGATTTCGACCTGTTCTTTTGGTCGACGCCCTCTTGATTTTTTATAACCTTGTTCCAATATGCGAACACTTGCTTCAGTGATCGATTGTGCACTATCATTTTCTTCAATGTATTCTCGATAAAATCCTTCCATAATATAAGAGCTGGTAGAATAGTTTGTCTCGATACCATTCAATGCTCTATCGATGATATCCATCGTCTTGATATCGCTAATTGTAATTTCTGAAATCTCAAATCTGAGCGGGGTCAGATAGATAAACATAGGAGATTCTTCAATAGCTTCTGCCAGGTGTATTTTATAGCTTTCAAAGCCTAAAGCTGTAATATAAAGTGTATCATTTGACAGCTCTTTTGGAAAAATAAATTCAAAGTCGCCTAATTCATTACTTACAGATCCAAGTGCTTGTCCTTTTATTCCCACACTGGCAAAAGGCACATTCTTTTTGTTTTCGGCATCGAGAATTCTTCCCTTTACCCGGCTCATTACCTGCATTTTTCTTTGACCATTTACACTTTCGGCCGTCATAAGAAGGAGCAGGATGGAAAATAATATGTATTTAGGGAATGGTTTCACCGTTTAAAGATGTTAATTTCTTAGTTTTGGTTGATAATAACAGATAAATAATAATATGAGAAGATTTTTAGTATTACTTGCACTTTTACTTGTATTAGCCCTCATTTTGGGTGGATATTATTTAATGGGTGATTACAGTGAAGGTAATCGTTCGGGGGTAGTTCAAAAATTAAGCCGCAAAGGTATATTTTTCAAAACATGGGAAGGACAGTTAAATCTTGGCGGATTTAATACGGATGCCACTTCCGGTGGGGTTGCTCCAACAATATGGGAATTTAGTGTTCGAAGTAAAAATCAGGAAGTTTTAGATAAACTTGAAGAAGCTTCATTGAAAGGAAGTCGGGTAAAATTGCACTATAAAGAGAAGTTTGTTCAACTCTTCTGGTTAGGGGAAACGACCTATTTCGTTGATGAAGTCATAATGATGGAATAGCGTATGTCGGAGAATAAGAATTATTTAGACTTAGTAACGTATTTATTGATTTATGCTGCACATGCAGATAGTGAGTTTACCGATTCTGAAAAGGCTACTATAATTGAAAAAGTGAGTGCGCCTGAATACGAAAAAATGAAGGCACTTTACGATGGCCATAATGATGCACAAAGTATTGACTGGATCAAAGAGCAAAGTGCTTTCTGGCTACAAACAGAAGAGTCGAAAAAGAATCTGATGCGTAATATTTCGGATACTATTAAGGCAGATCACAAATTGGATATTACTGAAACGGCATTTATCAGATTGTTGGGTCGTATTCTTTAACCAGCCGTAGTAGCTGTTTTCTCAGAAATCTTTTTGAAAATGAGTTTAGTGATTCCATCTGCTAAACCAATTTTAGGCACATAAACATTTTCTGCACCGGCATTTTCCATGATGAACATAAATACTTCAGATGCAGGAAGGATTACATCCGCACGATCGGGTTTCAGATCTAATAATTCGATTCTGTCGTTATAGCTGAATCGACTTATATTTTTATAGTGTTGCAGAATTTCATTGTAATGCAGAGGCTCATGTTTTTCTTTCAACGACATTTTGAATAAGCGTGTAATATTTCCACCCGAACCAATTAAGGACATATCCTGAATTGCCTGACTTTGCGTTTTAAGCCATTCGCCCATTTGTTTCCAGTCATTACTTTCAACTTTGTCCAATAAAATTCTTACTGTACCAATTTTAAAGGAATTAGAAGCGATAACCTGATGGTTATTGAAAATAGTTATCTCTGTACTTCCACCACCTACGTCAACATACATGTAATTTTTTGTTGGATCGATGGAGTCACTGATCTGAGTTGAATAAATTATCTCAGCTTCTCTTTTACCGTTAATCAATTCAATATGAATACCGGTTTTTTCTTTGAGGTGTTCAATAACCTCTTTACCATTGTTAGCTTCACGCATAGCAGAAGTGGCACAACCGTAATAATGTTCTACTTCAGATGCTTCCATCATATGATGAAAACCTAATAAAGTGTGTTCTAATTTTTTAATACTGCTTTCACTTATTAAACCATTACGGAAGGTATCTGCTCCTAATCTGACAGGTAATCTGTACAGCGCATCTTTTTTAAAAAGGGTTTCTTTTTCTTTTTGAATCACATTTGAAATCAAAAGCCTGATGGCATTTGAACCAATATCAATCGCTGCTAACTTAACTATTTTCATAAATTTCTTAGGTAGTCATATAATTCAAATTGACTACGGGTTTTTTTGTTTCCATTTTTTACGTAATTATTTTGCATCTGTTCGTCTTGTATTCTAGCTTTCATATTATCAGACCATTGAAGGTCGAACATATCTTTGATTATTTTCTTTGAAATATCATCAAATACAGGGCAAAGTATTTCAATACGATCGTCTAAATTTCTCGGCATTAAATCAGCAGAAGCAATATAAATTTTCTCATTCCCCAAATTGCCAAAAATATAAAATCTTGAATGTTCAAGGTAGCGATCAAGAATACTGATGACTTCGATATTTTCGCTAAGGTCTTTTATACCCGGAATTACACTACAACAGGTTCGAATAATCATTTGAATTTTCACTCCTGCTTTACTTGCTTCATATAATTTTTTGACAATAAATCGATCAACTAAATTGTTGAGTTTAAATTTCAAAAATGCAGGCTTGCCTTCTTTTGCTGCTTCAATTTCCTGATCTATTAATGTCATTATCTGACTTCGCATATATCTGGGTGAAACGATAAAATGACTGAATTTATAAGTGCGGATAATACGTTTTATAAATTTGAATACTTTATTGACCTCTGCTGTGATTCTTTTGTCTGTTGTGAAAAGCGATAAGTCAGAGTAAAACTTGGAAGTGCCTTCGTGATAATTACCGGTAGAAACATTGGCGTATTGTACCATTTTCCCTTTTTCTGCACGGGTAATCAAAACCATTTTGCTGTGCACTTTTAATTCGGGATCGGCAAATATGATACGAATACCGTTTTCCTGTAGTTCACTTGAAAAGTTAATGTTGTTAATTTCATCAAATCGTGCTCTGATCTCCATTACAACAGTTACTTCCTTCCCATTTTTAGCGGCATTAATTAATGCATTGATAACTTTCGAATCTTTGGCAACACGATACAACGTAATTTTTATACTGGCAACATTCGGATCTATAGCAGCTTCTCTTAATAAGTCGATTAAAAAGTTGAAGCTGTGATAGGGGTAAATTAAGAGAAGATCTTTTTCTTTTATTTTGTCTAATAAACTTTCTGTTTCTCCCAGACCTTTCACCTGAATGGCTTTAATAGATTCATAATTCAGACTTGGCTTTCCTAATGACGGAAAATTCATAAAGTCTTTAAAATTATGATACCTGCCTCCGGGAATAATATTTTCTGCCTTTTGAAGATTTAAATGATTAATTAAAAAATCGAATAAATCTTGTGGCATTTTACTGTCGTAAACCAGGCGAACTATCGTTGCTTTTTCACGCGCTAAAACAGATTCTTTTATTTTTTCGAGAAAACTTTTTGATAAATCATTACTAATATCCAACTCAGCATCTCTTGTAACCTTTAGGGTATAGGCTTTTATACTTTTGTAGTTAAAAATATGAAAAATCTCATCCAGGTTAAATCGAATAATATCATCAAGCAAAATGATATATTGCTGATTATCCTTTGAGGGTAATGTAAAAAAACGATTTAATCGATCTGTTGGAATTTTGATAATTGAATATTCTACAGGCTGATCTTTTTTACCGGTTTCCATTTTAATGGCATGGTAAATATTGTGATCCAGCAAAGCCGGAGGAACATCAGTGTAATTCAACATAATAGGAACAAGCAGCGGCCGAACCGTTTCTCTGAAATAATTTCGTACCGCCTCTTGTTGATCTTCATCGAGTTGATGTTCGTCAATTATTTTTATACCTTCTTCTTCGAGTAGTTTGATTAAATCAGCATAAACTTTTTGAAATCGTTCCTGCAGTCTAATGACTTCCCGGTTAATAAGTTTCAATAATTTACCGGCTTTAATATCAAGCCAGGTTTCAGACTTAGAGCCTAATTGTTTTGCTCTTCTGACAGAAGCAACACGAACACGAAAAAACTCATCCTGATTATTAGAAAAGATTCCTAAAAATTTCACTCTTTCTAAAAGAGGGTTGTTCGCATCTTCTGCTTCCTGTAAAACTCTTTCATTAAACGAAAGCCAGCTTAATTCTCTGTTGCGGTAATTTTTCAAATCTTTATTGCTTGTTTTTCGGATAATCAAAAAATAAAAGTCTTCCTTCCGATTTTAAAAGATCATTCCAATTATCGATATCAAATTCAATAGCGACAATTCCTGCTGTTGGTACATTAGAGAAATATTTACCGCAAAGTCGTGAAGCTAAAAAAGTGGTTGTAGGATTATGTCCGAATACAGCTAAGTGATTTCCTGATGTTCCAACTTTTTGAATTAAGCTACATATATCTCCTTCCGAGGCTTCATAAGCTTCAGCCGTGAAGTCAATTAGTTCAGGATCATAGCCTAATACAGTTGCGAATAAAACAGCCGTTGAACCTGCTCTTACGGCCGTTGAGCTAATGATATAATCGAATTTTATATTTTTCGCTTTCAGTCGCTCTGCCATTTCAGGCGCAGTTCTTTTTCCTCTGTCGTTTAATGGTCTTTCAAAATCTGATAAATGCTGATATTCCCAGCTGGACTTTGCATGTCTAATCAGATATAAGGTTTTCATGCTCGCAAAATAATGATAATTCATTGTAAGCTGAATAAATCCTAATTTAGTTTATGGATTTAAGTTTAATCGGAAAAAGAGCATTGGTTTGCGGCAGCAGCGGAGGCATTGGTGAGGCAATAGCCAAGTTGTATGCAGATCAGGGTGCTGAAGTTATCTTGTTTGCCCGAAATAAGGAGAAACTTCATACAGTTTGTTCAGCCTTATCTAAAAGTGAAAATCAAAACCATCAGTTTATAGTTGCTGATTTTGATCAACCTAAACAAGTGGAAAGCGTATTAATATCCTTCCAACAAAAAGACCCTAAACCCATACATATTGTAGTACATAATTCGGGCGGTCCACCCTTAGGTCCATTACCCGAAGCATCGGCAGATGATTTGAGAATTGCTTTCAATCGATTACTTGTTAGTGCGCAATTGATAAGCCGTTTGTTAATAGAAGGTATGCGTAAAGAAGCCTATGGAAGGATCATTAATGTAATATCAACTTCTGTAAAAGAACCTTTGCATGGCTTTGGAGTAAGCAATACAATAAGAGCTGCAGTAGCTAACTGGGGTAAAACGATGTCGAATGAACTGGCCAAAGATGGTATAACAGTAAATAATTTGTTGCCCGGATCAACGGCTACTGACCGAATGACAGAAATAATTGGCTTTCGGGCTAAAAAAAGAGGCGTAACATTCAATGAAGTTATGGAAGAAATGAAAGCGAGCATACCGGCAGGGCGACTCGCAAGTCCGGAAGAAATTGCAAATGCTGCTGCATTTTTAGCTTCACCGGCAGCTTCCTATATTACCGGTATCAACCTTCCTGTTGACGGAGGAAGAACCCGATCGCACTAAGGCTTGAGTAATTAGCGGGTGATACATTATATAAATAGCTGAAAAAAGCCCAAATTTAAAGCATGAAACTCCGAAAAGGTGTAGACAAACGCATTCAAAACTTTATTAATGGGGAGCTTTTGCCTCCACAATCAGACACTTATCTCGATAATCACAATCCGGCAATAGGTAAAACCTATTCTTACATTCCTGATTCTGATGAAAGGGATGTGGAGCAAGCTGTTCAGGCTGCTAAAGCTGCCTTTGATGATTGGTCGAAACGGCCGGTCGAATTCAGGAGTCGGGTACTACATAGGATAGCTGATCTGATTGATCAGAATCTTGAATTATTGGCAGCTGTTGAATCAGATGATAATGGTAAGCCGGTGAAACTGGCTACCAGAGTTGATATTCCGCGTGCTTCAGCCAATTTCAGATTCTTTGCTTCGAGCATTTTACACTTCGCATCTGAAAGCCATAATATGGATTTCAAAGCGATGAATTATACTCTACGGCAGCCCATTGGTGTGGTTGGATGTATTTCACCATGGAATCTGCCTTTATACCTATTTACCTGGAAGATTGCGCCTGCTTTAGCCGCTGGTAATACAGTGGTGGCAAAACCTTCTGAAGTTACTCCAATGACGGCTTATCTCTTGTCTAAAATTTGTAATTCAGCGGGATTGCCGAAAGGGGTTTTAAATATTTTACACGGAACAGGTCCAAAAGTAGGCGCTTCGATTGTAGAACATAAAGACGTTAAAGCGATTTCATTTACAGGAGGAACCAATACCGGTGAATCGATTGCGAGAACAGCCGCTCCAATGTTTAAAAAATTGTCTTTGGAGCTGGGTGGAAAAAATCCGAATATCATATTCGCCGACTGTGATTTTGATAAAGCTTTAACAACAACTATTCAATCCTCGTTTAGCAATCAGGGTCAAATTTGTTTATGTGGTTCGCGTATTTTTATTGAGCGGCCCATTTATGATCGCTTTAAAAAAGAATTTATGGCTAAAACCTATTTATTAAAAGTAGGTGATCCACAATCGGATGATAGTCATATCGGAGCTATCGTAAGCAAAGATCATTTTGATAAAATTTTATCCTATATAGATTTAGCAAAAGAGGAAGGAGGTGATATTTTGATTGGAGGGAAATCGGTAAGAGTGAAAGGTCGTTGTGAGGAAGGATGGTTTATCGAACCAACTATTGTTGAAGGTCTTTCTTATGATTCAAGAACAAATCAGGAAGAAATTTTTGGTCCCGTTGTTACGATAACTCCTTTCGATACTGAAGAAGAAGTATTAATGATGGCAAACAGTACTAAATACGGACTGGCTGCTACAGTATGGACATCCGACTTGCAAAAAGCGCATAGAGTATCAGAAGAGATTGAAGCGGGAATCGTATGGGTAAATTGCTGGTTGCGACGTGATTTACGTACACCATTTGGTGGAGTTAAAGCAAGTGGTGTCGGTCGTGAAGGCGGATGGGAATCTTTAAAATTCTTTACTGAACAAAAAAATATTTGTGTGCATTTAAATGATGCATAAGTTTTGAATGCTTATTCTTTAGAAGATACTATTGTTGCGATTGCAACACCACCTGGTGTAGGTGCAATTGGCGTTTTACGTCTTTCTGGTAATGATGCTATTAAAATAACCGATGAAATCTTTTTCGGTAAAAAATTATCTAAGCAGCCTTCGCATACTATTCATTACGGAAAAATAAAAGATGGTGAAACGATATTAGACGAAGTAGTGGTTTCTCTTTTTATCGGTCCGGCTTCTTACACGAAAGAAAATGTTACTGAAATTTCCTGTCATGGTTCCCCTTACATTTTACAAAAGGTTTTAGAACTATGCATCCGTAAGGGGGCACGTTTGGCGAAGCCCGGAGAGTATACGATGAGAGCTTTTTTAAATGGAGGGATGGATTTATCTCAGGCAGAAGCGGTAGCCGATTTAATTGCTTCAGATTCTGCATCCAATCATCAATCAGCGATGCGGCAAATGCGCGGTGGTTTTAGTGCAGAAATAAGTCAGCTAAGAAAAGCTTTAATCAAATTTGCGTCTTTAATTGAATTGGAATTAGATTTTGGGGAAGAGGATGTTGAATTTGCCGATCGTTCTGCCTTAATTGACCTAGTTGCCCAAAGCCGCGGAAGGATGGAAGAATTATTAGCTTCTTTCTCTTTAGGTAATGTGATTAAAAACGGAGTGAATACCGTAATTGCCGGTCGGCCAAATGC
>JAHDHT010000148.1:1942-9080 GCA_020631175.1 Chitinophagales bacterium | reverse complement strand
TACAAATTTACAAACAATATTCGTTATTATCAACTAATTTTTTGGCTATTCTTCTTCTTGCTGCAACTGTATTGAATGGTTCTGCTTTCGTGAAACGTTTTAAGCCCATTAACATGAACTTCATTTCGTCTCCTTCGGCAAAGGCCATAACAGCCTCTTTACCATTACTATGTACATTTTCTAAAGTCTCATTTAAGTAAACCTTAGCAATATCGGCATACAATGCAGCAGCTTCTTCACCCTGATCAGCAGCTATACGTTGAGCACGTAAGATTCCTGATTCTGCGGCGAATACTTCGATTAGCATATCAGCTGCGAACATCATTATTTCTTGTTCTTTATCTATATCTTTCATGAACTTCTGAGCAGCAGCACCGGCAACTAAAAGAATTGCTTTTTTAGCTGTTTCAACTGCTTTCATTTCTGAAGCTAAGAAACCTATTGTACCATTCTGACCGAATGAAGGAACACTGGTTAACTCTTTTTGGATTGCTTTAGCAGGTGTAAATAAGTCCAGCTCATTTTTCATAGCTTTTCTTAATAACATTCCTACTGCCAATAAACGATTGATTTCATTGGTACCTTCGAAGATTCTGTTGATTCTTGCATCACGGAAAGCTCTTGCTGCAGGATATTCTTCTGAAAATCCATTTCCACCATGTACCTGAACATTCTCATCCACACAATAATCCAATACTTCTGATCCTAAAACTTTTAAGATCGCACATTCAACGGCATAATCTTCTGCAGCTACTAGTTTCGCTTCCCAACCGCTCATGCCTGTTTCTTTTAAGTCTTCGATGCGATCATTAATTAAACCTGAAGTTCTGTATGTAGCCGATTCTGAAATCCATGTTCGAATTCCCATATTGGCTAATTTATGCTGGATAGCACCAAAGTTGGCAATAGCTGTTTTGAATTGCTCTCTTTCATTGGCATATTTAATTGCATTTGTTGTAACGGCTTTACTTCCACCGGTAACCATTGCACATAATTTGTAACGTCCAATGTTTAAAACATTGAATGCGATTTTATGTCCTTTTCCAATCTCACCTAATAAATTTTCAGCAGGAACTTTTACACCCTGGAAAAATACCTGACGAGTTGAAGAACCTTTGATACCTAATTTATCTTCTTCTGCTCCAAGAGAAATATTTTCTGATTCAGCCGGAACAATAAATCCTGTAAATTTATCTCCATCCACTTGAGCAAAAACGATAAAGATATCGGCAAAGCCAGAATTGGTGATCCACATTTTTTGTCCTTCAATAACGTAGTGGCTACCGTCTTCAGATAATGTTGCTTTTGTTTTTGCAGCTAAAGCATCAGAACCAGAACCCGGCTCTGTTAAACAATAAGCCGCTTTTAACTGACCTGTTGCCAGACCCGGTAAATACTTTTGCTTTTGTTCTTCTGTACCGTAATATAAAATTGGTAAAGTACCGATACCGGTGTGTGCAGCTACAGCAACGCCGAAAGAATTCGACTGACCAATTTCTTCACTTAAATAAGAATCGGTATTAAAATTAACACCCATCCCTCCGTACTCTTCCGGAAGTGAAGCACCTAGAATTCCTAATTCTCCTGCTTTATTTAAAAGGTCTACCACTAAATCGTGATCGCCTTTATCAATTCTGATTACATGCGGATGCACTTCTTTCTGAACGAATTCACGTGCCATCTGCTGAAACATTTTCTGTTCTTCATTTTGTTGCTCAGGTGTGTAAACCGATGCAGCATCTGAAGACTCGATTAAGAAAGCTCCGCCTTTAATATTTTGCTTTGCTTCTTTTGCTAATGTTGCTTCCATTTTATTATTGTTTAATTGTTAGTTTAAAAGTTCATAGATACCGGCGATACCTTGTCCGCCCCCTATACAGGCCGTTACCATTCCGTATTTACCATTTGTTCTTCTTAAATCATCAAGCAACTGAACAGTAAGCTTCGTACCAGAACAACCCAATGGATGTCCTAATGCGATAGCACCACCGTTAATATTTACTTTTGACTGATCTAAATCGGGAAGATTTTTTAATACGGCTAATGATTGCGCTGCGAATGCTTCATTTAATTCAACCAAATCTAAATCGTTGAAAGAAAGTCCTGCCTGCTTTAATGCTTTTGGAGCTGCTTCAACAGGACCAATTCCCATGATACGTGGATTTACGCCTACAGTAGTTGCGGCGGCCATTCTTGCGATTGGCTCTAATCCTAATTCTTTCATTTTCTCGCCGCTCATACAAATAACAAATGAAGCACCATCACTTGTCTGAGAACTATTACCGGCAGTAACGGTTCCGCCTTGTTTGAATACCGGTCTTAATCTGCCTAAAGCTTCAATTGATGTATCAGCTCTTGGACCTTCATCAACACTAACGGTGTAGTTACGGGTTTTACGCTGACCATCTTCATAATATACTTCCTCCACATCAACAGGCACAATCTGATTATTGAAATATCCTGCTTCTAAAGCTTTTAAAGCTTTTTGATGTGAGTTATAAGAAAACTCATCCTGTGCTTCACGACTGATATCATATTTAACCGCTAATTCTTCAGCTGTTAAACCCATACCGATGTAGTAATCAGGATGATCTTTTGCTATCGCAAAATTCGGAACTGTTTTGAAACCGGTAGTTGGAACTAAAGACATAGACTCTGTTCCGCCTGCGATGATGATATCTGCATAACCGGCTTTAATTTTACCCATTGCCATGGCGATCACTTCAACGCCACTTCCGCAATAACGATTTACTGAAACACCGCCAACAGAATTCGGAAGGTTAGATCTTACACCAACCCAACGGCCCATCTGAAGGCCTTGTTCTGCTTCAGGTACTGCGTTACCAACGATTAAATCATCTACTTCTTCAGGATTTAATTGAGGTACTGATTCTAATAATTTATTAATTACCTGTGCGCCAAGATCGACCGGAGTCATAAATCTGAATCCACCTCTTTTGGCTTTTGCTACTGCAGTTCTATAACCTGCTATTATATATGCTTCTCTCATTTATTTAAATCTTTTTTTAGTTACGTAATGGTTTACCTGTGGTAATGATTGACTGAATTCTTTCCAGTGTCTTTTGCGTACCACATAAGCTTAAGAATGCTTCTCTTTCCAGATCTAACAGATACTGTTCAGAAACTTTAGTTGCAGCAGATAAATCTCCACCACACATTACATAAGCTAATTTTTGAGCGATTAATGCATCATGTTCACTTGCATAGTTTCCAATCTGGAAACCGCTAACTCCTGAATATAATGCTGCTAAACCGGCACGTCCCTGCACTTCAATATCATTTCTTCTAACGGGCTGGGTATAGCCTCTGTCATGTAATTCGAGTACACGTTTCTTAGCTGTAGCAATCAATCGTGACTTATTGATTACCACCTCATCTTTTAATGGAGTCATTACTCCTATTTCCATTCCTTCATAAGCTGATGTTCCAACTTTTGCTGTTGCAATAGCAGTGAATCGATCTACGATAGCCGGAATTTTCGGATCCATCGTTCCATATCCGTCCGACGCTCTTAATACCATTTCTTTGGTACCACCACCGGCCGGAATTAATCCAACACCAACTTCTACTAAACCTATATATGTTTCGGCAGCGGCAACGGCTGCATCAGAATGCATAGTAAATTCACATCCACCTCCCAGAGTCAGACCGTGTGGAGCAACAACAACCGGGATAGAAGAATATCTTGTTCGCATTACGATATTCTGGAAAGTGCTAACTGCAAGATTCAATTCATCCCATTCCTGCTCAACGGCAAGCATGAAAATCATACCTAAATTAGCTCCGGCAGAAAACTGTGCGCCATCGTTCCCGATAACCACACCGTTCCATCCTTCATTTTCAGCAATATCAATTGCATGATTAATTCCTTCCAATACACCCTGGCCGATAGAATTCATTTTTGAATGGAATTCTACATTTAAAACACCATCACCTAAATCGTGAATTGTTGCTTCATCATTTTTAAATACAGGTGTATTTGAACGGATATTATCTAATACAATAAATGCATCTCTACCCGGAATCTTTTTATAATCTTTTGCTTCTACATCATAGTAATAAGCAGCGCCATCTTTTACGGTATAGAAAGATTCAAAGCCGCCGGCTAACATATCATGTACCCATTGCGCTACTTCGAAACCATCTTCCTTCATTTGAGCAACCGTTTTTGCTACTCCAACGGCATCCCATTGTTCGAAAGGACCAAGTTCCCATCCGAAGCCTGCTTTTACGGCGTCGTCTAAACGATATAATTCATCTGTGATTTCAGGGATACGATTACTAACGTACTGATTAACGTATGAGCTTAATTTAATTAAAAACTTTGCTGCTTTATCTTCCTGCGTTCTGATTTTTGCCAGACGATCTCTTAAATTCTCAACACCTCTGCAATTACCAATGGTATCAAATCTCGGTTTTGTCTTCGGTTCGTATTCGAATGTTTTTACATTTAATGATTCTATGATACGCTTACCGTTTGCATCTTTAGATTTTTTGTAAAAACCTTTCTTAGATTTATCTCCCAACATGCCTTCTTTTTCCATTCGAAGTACATATTCAGGCACCTTAAACATATCACGTACTTCATCATCCGGGCAATTATCGTAAACGCCTGTGGCTACTTTTATTAAAGTATCTAAACCTACAACATCTGAAGTTCTGAAGGTTGCTGATTTGGGGTTACCGATGAACGGTCCGGTTAGCGCATCTACTTCTTCCACCTTCATATCCATTTCTTCCATTAATTTGAAAGCAGCAGAAATATTAAAAACGCCAATACGGTTAGCAATAAAAGCCGGTGTATCTTTACAAAGTACAGTTTGTTTACCTAAAAATTTCTCTCCATAAGACATGAAGAAATCCACTACTTCCTGATTGGTTTGGGTGGATGGAATAACTTCCAGTAAACGTAAATATCTTGGTGGATTAAAAAAGTGTGTGCCGACAAAGTGCGCTTTGAAGTCATCTGATCTTCCATCCAACATCATTTCGATTGGAATACCTGAAGTATTCGATGAAATCATTGCACCCGGCTTACGATATTTTTCTACTTTCTCAAACATTTGCTGTTTGATATCCAGTCTTTCGATAATAGCTTCTAAAACCCAATCGCAATCGGCAATCCATTCTAAATTATCATCAAAGTTTCCGGTTTTAATTTTTGAACCGATTGCTTTAGTGAATACCGGTGAAGGGTTTGATTTTAAAGTTGACTTTAAAGCACCATTAACGATACTGTTTCTTTTTGCTTTGTTTGCTTTTTCTTCATCGCTTAAATCGAAAGGAACGATGTCTAATAAGACAACTTCCAAACCGACATTGGCAAAATGACAAGCCAGTCTTGATCCCATTACTCCGGAACCGAGAACAGCTACTTTTTTAATTTTTCTTTTGTGGGCAGGTGTTACGTTGACCGCCGTTTTTTCTAGCGTTGCACTCATATATGTTTGGTTATTTATTGTTTTCTACTAAATCGAGACTTCTTATTTTCTCATTTACTCTTCTACGCATTCCTTCGTGAACACGGGTTAAGAAGCTTTCATCTTTAAAGATTTGCATCATCATTACGGAGCCTTCGATGGCCGCGATACTTTCTTTAGCGATTTTGCGGGCACCTTCTCTTTCATAAACTTCTTCAAGAATAGTGGAGACGTTGTCGATCCATTCATTAAAGAAGGTTCGAATAGATTCAGCGATTCCGGGAACAACATTAATAGTCTCGAGCACGATAGACGCCATCATTGAGCCTTCATCTTCGAGGTATGTTTTTTCGGAATAGTTAATCAGCATATTAAGCTTGTCCTGGGTTGTTAAGCCCGGATCGGCTACCTGACTGAAAGCTCCTTCTTTAAATTTTTTATGAAAGGAATCGATTGCAGCGGTCATCAGGTCTTCTTTTGATCGAAAATGATGGTACAAACTGCCTTTTAAGATTCCGCAAATTTCAGCTATTTCACTCATTGAAGTACGGTGGTAACCCTTTTTGGTAAAGACTTGCCGTGCTATTTCAATGATCTCTTCTTTGGTAATTTTTTGCTTTGGCACGTGTTAAAATTAATGAACCCTTTCTATTTTACCAAACGGTTGGTTGGTAAAATTGTTTTCCCCGGGTGGATTTTTCTTAAACACGGGGATGAAAATGGGTTGATTTGTTGGTTTTAGACCGGCTGCGCCTGCGAGGGGCGAGATTCGAGACCGCCTATGGCTGCGAGATTCGAGATCGGCTGCGCCAGCGAGGGGTGAGGGGCGAGAATTGATATTCCTTTTGTGGCTAGCTAATCAATTTCTCTTAAGATTGAAATTCATTGTATAGAAGATGCCTGCGTTAAGGATTGCAGCGATATTTGGGGTTTTAAAGGCTGACTTGAGCTTGTTTTAGCATGGCTGACAGCGGGAAGCCGGGCTAAAGCTTAGCGAAAGCAGTATTTAAAGCTTCAAATACAAGCGTAAAGCCTGACCCCGCTTTTATAAAAAGTAGGTTTTGATGCTCAATTATTCGTATTTTTGAGCGGATTTTTTTTTGTTGAAATGCTTGAGGGGTAACGCCCAAAACTCTCTACGATACAACGTTTGAAAAGGTTTCATCATCTTTATTAAGATGAGCGCTACTATTCTAATTGAATTTACAAATGAGGGACAATTTTCATATATATATATGCCTGATATGCGCATTTTTATTCGCTGATTTAGCGCTTTTTGCCGGCAAGCTTGATTTTAGTCATGAACGGGGATTTTACACTTCTTCTTTCAATTTGACATTAAGTTCTGACTTAACCGGGGCTACAATTCGTTATACGACGAACGGTACAGAACCGACAACTTCGAGCGGAATCATATATTCGGGCCCAATCAATATTAATACTACGCGCTATATCCGGGCAATTGCCTATAATGGGGCTGACCAGAGTAATTCTGAAACGAATACTTACTTATTCATTAATGATATTATTAATGCGAATTACATGCGTTCGTGGATTGTTAATGATGCTCAATGGGGGCCTTTGCTTGATGAAGCTTTAATGGATATCCCTACTGTTTCGGTTGTTACACCGAACACCATAGTCGAACCGTCTGAGGTATCGGCTTCTTTTGAATTTTTTACTGCTGATGGAACTTT
>JAHDHT010000148.1:0-1842 GCA_020631175.1 Chitinophagales bacterium | reverse complement strand
TCGAACCGTCTGAGGTATCGGCTTCTTTTGAATTTTTTACTGCTGATGGAACTTTGAGTAAACATGAGAATTGTGGTGTTAAATTATTTGGTAATGCAAGTATCAGTTCAAGTAAGCCAAATCACAGAATTTATTTCAGAGGCATTTATGGTGCGAAAAATTTAGATTTACCTGCTTTTGAAGGTTATGAATCGGGAGTAATCGCTGCTGATGAACACGATCATATTGAGTTAAGAGGTGATGCGCATAATTCTTTTGTTACCGGATTTTTTAATGATGACACTTATGTTTCTCCTCGTTTTTTAGATAATACAATATTGGAGATGGGCAATGTTACTTCGCATGGACGGCATGTTCATTTCTATATTAACGGTGAGTATAAGGGTCAGTATCATCTCCGTGAACGAATGAATGCCGGTTTTATGAAAGAATATTTCGGCGGCAGTAAAAATGATTACGAAGCTATTGACGGTGCGGGTGGAGGTAACCTAGCCGGAAACTGGACACCGGGTACTGCTTTTGACGGTACTGGTGCTATGTACAATTATATGGTTTCGGTTTCGAATAATTTCCAAACCTGGAAAAATACGGTTGATTTAAACAGTTATATGGATTTCATGCTCACATTTATGTGGGGAAATCATGAAAACGAAATGAAGTGTGCCGGTTCTTTAACGCCGGGCAGATTGTTTCATTGGAGAATTAATGATGGTGATGGTGCTTTTACCATTTATGATGGAATTAACGGTGTGCATAACATCAACAGAACAAACCCAAATGGAACTGACCCTCATAATGTAGCCGGACACGATAATGTTTTTGAAAATTTATATAATGAAGGTGATCCTGATTTCTTTATGGCATTTGCAGATCGTGTTCAATGTAATTGTTTTGATGGAGGACCTTTAACAGAGGAGGCTTGTGACAGCAGGTTAGACGCTATTGCTGATGATATTTCTTTAAGTATGATCGCAGAATCGGCACGATGGGGAAATGAAAGTGAAGGTGAAGATGTAAATAAATGGCAAGGTCAGATTGATCAGATTAAAGCAAATTATTTTCCTTTAAAGCTCCCTATTTTATTAGGTCAATTAGAAACAGCAGGATTTTACCCTTCAGTTGCCGGCGTTGTTTTCAGCAGCAACGGTGGCCTTGTTAGCAATGGTTATAATTTGACTTTGAATAGCCCGGATGGAGGTACCATTTACTACACAACAGATGGCAGTGATCCGCGATTATCGGGTGGAAATGTTAGTCCTTCAGCTCAAACTTATAATGGTGGTATTTCTATAAATGGCAACACAACTGTGATGGCCAGAGTACGTAAAAATGGGGTCTGGAGTGCTGCTTGTCCGAAAGAATTTTTCATTGCTCAGAATTATGGAAATATTGTTATAAATGAAATTCATTATCATCCGCCTGATTCAATTACGGCTGCAAATGATACTATAGATGGGGATGAATTTGAATTTATTGAAATAAAAAATACCGGGGTTTTAACGGTAGACCTATCAGGTGTAAGATTTTCTTCTGGTATAATTTATAGTTTCCCTTTTGGCACTACGATTCCGCCGGGTGGCTTTTTAGTTTTAGCTGAAAACAAAGATGAGTTTGGTACTTATTATGCACAGTCGGCTTTTGATCAGTATAGAGGAAAACTAAGTAATGGTGGTGAAGAGTTGACATTAGTTGACCCATTCGAAAATGTTATTGATCAGGTAATTTATAATGACGAAACGCCCTGGGTAACGGCTCCTGATGGAAGTGGTGTTTCACTTGCATTTATTCCATGGGAGAATAATAATGCAATAGCATCATCATGGGATGTTCAGATTGTACCTT
>JAHDHT010000486.1 GCA_020631175.1 Chitinophagales bacterium | reverse complement strand
AATTAAAAGGACAAATCACCTCATTGGTCGGTATCGTTCTGTCTGCAGCTTTTGCCTTAAGTTCTACTACTTTTTTAGGCAATGCAATGGCAGGTATTATGAATCGATCCATAAACCATTTTCAAATTGGAGATTTTATTCGGGTTGGGGATTACTTTGGAAAAGTTTCTCAAAAAGGATTGTTTCATACGGAAATTCAAAATGAAAATAGAGATCTCACTACATTGCCCAATTTATATCTGGCTACCAATCCGGTAAGAGTTATTCGAAACTCAGGTACCATTGTTTCAACTGAATGTTCTTTGGGTTATGATGTTAGTCGCTTAAAAATTCAGCAATGCTTAATGAATGCTGCTGAAAAAGCAGGTTTAGAAAAGCCATTTGTTTACATCACAGGTTTAGGAGATTTTTCGGTCGTTTATAAAATAAATGGTATGCTAAAAGATACAGAAAAAAATATATCGGCTACTTCCCGTTTGAATGCTATGGTTTTAGATGAACTACATGAAGCCGGTATAGAGATCGTTAGTCCTTCCTTTATGAATCAGCGACCAATTGGAGATACTTTATTCATTCCGAAAAAATCAAGAAAGAAAGAAATCGATCATACAGAAATCGATCCGGAATCGATGATTTTCGATAAGGCGATGCAGGCTGAAACTTTAGAAAAGAAGCAAGCGAAATTGGCTGAGTTGAAAAAGAATGTTGAGGAAATGAAATCTCGTCTTAAAACGCTTGAAGGTGACGAGGAAAAGAAAAAACTACAGGAGCGAATCGATAAATGGTCTGCTATTTTGGTTAAATCGGAGGAAAAAATTTCTGAGGATAAGACTAATTTGAGTAAAGAGGATAATGTTTAGGTTGGGTTTGCAGTAAGCGGTTTGCGGTGATCAGTTTTATACACCCTCTATGAATTACGTTTGCTTTTTGACATTTGAGATAAAAAATCCACCTTCAGTTCGCTGCGCTGGAACTCCCTCGAGAATATATTCTCTCACACCCGCGGGACATTAATAAATTCTAAATTGCTTTGTTGTGTAAATTAAAATGTCAGTACACCCTCCACGCGCTGCGCTGGCGTGGGTCCCGCCAGTGGGACATTGCTAAACTAACCGCAAACCGCGAACTGAAAACGGTGAACTAAAAATAAAATCACTCGCCAAAAGAAACATAAACCTCCCCCATTCCATCAATCTCCGCTTTAAACGAATCGCCTGGAGCGGCAACAGCCATAGGTCCGCATGCACCTGATAAAATAATATCACCCGCCTGCAAAGGTTCATTTCGTCGAGCCATCGTTTTTGCCAACCATAATAATGCATTAACCGGAGAACCTAAACAAGCCAAACCATTTCCTTCCGAACTTAATTCACCATTTTTATATAAACGAAGTCCCGCATTCATTAAATCAATATCGCCTAAACGTACCGGCTTATGACCTAACACAAAATGACTTGAAGAAGCATTATCCCCTA
>JAHDHT010000485.1 GCA_020631175.1 Chitinophagales bacterium | reverse complement strand
GTGCTTGTTGCGCTGATAACCTTGTAAGTGTAAGTTCAGCTTCTTCAACAGGTGTCGGATCTGATGCACAGGGAACATGCGTTCCAAATACAGCTGGTTCTACTGATACGTTTACGTTCAGTGGTCTTCCTGCTCTTTCAACAGGAACTATCACTGCTTCAGGTGCAGGTTCAATTGATGAGCTTTGCTTTAACATTACTGCTTCAACAGGTGGTGACGATACCGACTTTGCGGTAATTTTCGAAACTTCAGATGGTGTCGTTGGTCCTGCTGTTTATGTAGGAGCTGTTTTCGGTGGAACAGGTGCCGGAGATACAACTCCGGGAGGTGATACTACAGTGGATGTTTGTATCGATGGCGCTACTTTATTAGCTGCCGGTTTTGACTATTCAGGATATAATCCTTCCGATTTACAATTGACCATATTAGATGCCAATTGTGCTTTTGGTGGAGCTACCGATTATACGCTTAATTCAGCAACCGTTTCTTTCCTCGAATCAGATGGTACATCAAACTGTGATTATACAGTTTCTGCACCTTACAATTGCGAATGTACAGCAACTTGTACTTTAACTGATGCTGGATTAGTTGATGGTGGATGTGATGATGCAGGAACTCCAACAGATTCTGCTGACGATACTTTCACCTTTACGTTAAATCCGGTTGGTGCCTCTTTAGGAACTAACTATACCATTTCAAACGCGGGCTCAACAATTACCGGCACCGGAAATTATGGAGGTGCAGCTACTTTTGGTCCATTTAATATTACAACGGTTGGTTCCGGAGCTCAGATGATTACTATTACTGACGGCACAGACCCAAATTGTTCTATAACCGTTATGGTAACCGTTCCTGATGTATGTTCTACCGATTGTGCTTCAGTTGATAATTTAGGAACAGCCAGCGGACCTCAATGCTCAGGAGAAAATTTCTCAATTACCGGTTTTTCAGGAACAACAACAGGAAATCAGGATGCCTTCATTTTAGTTTATGATGAAGATATTACAGATGCTGATCCTACTGATGCTGATATTTACAATCATTTGATTTATGGAAATGTAGCCGGTTTAAATTCTTTTGGTGAAATTATTGACGGTGCAGGTAACGGATTAGGTACTCCTCCTTCCGTAGATTTATCAGATGTTATTGGATATACAGTTAACAGCTGCGATCCATTTACAGTTAACATTTATTACGCACCTCTTGATAATGCAAATGGAATCGTAGACTTTAACTGTCCTGTTGCAGGACCGGTTGCTGTTACCTTCTATCCTAATTATCAGGTAAACGTGGCGGGTAACGGCACATGTACTCCATCTGCAACTTTAGATGTGGTTGATGCAAACGGTGTAGTTACCCTTACTTGTGCGACTGCAGGAGATGCCAGTTTACAATGTGCAGCAGATGAAGCATACGATTTCTCTACTGATGTAGCTGCAGGTACTCCTGCTGCGTGTATTTCTGGTTCGCTTACCGGAAC
>JAHDHT010000147.1:7266-9205 GCA_020631175.1 Chitinophagales bacterium | reverse complement strand
ACAGAAAATATCCACCCTATCAACATTTCTTTTCCTTTGAAAACCGTAGATAAAAAAGTACTTTTGCGCTTCAATTTAGAAACTCTATACAACATGAATCTTCACGAATATCAAGGTAAATCTATATTAGCCAAACACGGCGTTAAAATCCAAAGAGGAAACGTTATCGAAAACGCAGATGATGCACTTGCCTCAGCAAAAACTTTAGCAGAAGAAACCGGTACAGAATGGTTTGTAGTAAAAGCACAAATTCATGCCGGTGGACGCGGTAAAGCAGGTGGTGTTAAACTCGCTAAAGGAATGGATAAAGTTCAGGAAACCGTTGATAGTATCCTTGGTGCAACACTTCATACACCGCAAACTCCTCCCGAAGGAAAAAAGGTTAATAAAGTATTGATTGCAGAAGACGTTTATGTACCCGGCGACAGCGAGCCAAAAGAGTTTTACATCTCTATTTTGTTAGATCGTCAAAAACAGAGAAATGTAATCATCTATTCAACCGAAGGTGGAATGGACATTGAAGAAGTAGCAGAACACACTCCGGATAAAATCTACAAAGAATGGATAGAACCGGGTATGGGAATCCAGCCTTTTCAGGCAAGAAAAGTAGCCTATAACTTAGGCTTAAGCGGAGCTGCCTTTAAAGATATGTACAAATTCATCACTAAGCTTTACAACTGCTATGTAGCAGAAGATGCAGCTATGGTGGAAATCAACCCGGCTTTAAAAACATCAAAAGATGAAATTATCGCTGTGGATTGTAAATTCAGATTAGACGGCAACAGCTTATATCGTCATCCTGAATTAGCTGAAATGAGAGATGTTACTGAAGAAGATCCAACTGAAGTAGAAGCATCTGAATTTCACCTAAATTTCATCAAACTAGATGGTAACGTTGGATGTATGGTGAACGGTGCTGGACTTGCAATGGCAACTATGGATATCATCAAACTTTCAGGTGGTAGCCCGGCTAACTTTCTTGATGTTGGAGGTACAGCAAATGCAGAACGTGTAGAACAAGCTTTCAGAATCATTTTAAAAGACCCGGCGGTAAAAGCTATTTTAGTGAATATTTTCGGTGGTATCGTTCGATGCGACAGAGTTGCTCAGGGAATTGTTGATGCTTATAATAGTATTGGTGAAATCAAAGTGCCGATCATTGTTAGATTACAAGGAACAAATGCAGAAGAAGCCAAGAAAATTATCGACGATAGTGGTCTTGAAGTGCATTCAGCCATTTTACTTTCAGAAGCAGCAGGAAAAGTACAAGAAGTATTAGCCTAATTTAATCAGTTGAGATTACACATCCATCCGGAAAATCCTGAACAAAGAAAGATTCAGCAGGTAGTAGAATGCCTTTTGGATGGAGGTTTAATTATATACCCGACCGATTGTGTCTATGTATTAGGATGCTTGCCACAAAGTAAAAAAGCAATCGAACGTTTAAGTTTTATTAAGAAACTTGATCCGAAAAAAGCGAACTTTTCACTTATTTTCGACCAGCTTTCGTCAACAGGCGACTATCTGGCAAATTATGACAAAAATGTGTTTCGCACATTAAAGAAAAATTTGCCGGGAGCATTTACTTTTATACTCAATGCATCTAATGCATTACCAAAATTGATACAAACTAAAAAGAAAACATTAGGCATTAGAATTCCTGATCATCAGGTTCCACTTTCCATTGTTGAACAATTAGGAAAACCAATTATATCAACTTCATTAATTAGTGAAGACGATATAATTGAATACGAAACCGATCCGGATGAAATTTATGAACGGTATCAAAACCGGGTGGATTTAATCATCGACTCCGGAATTTGTGGAAGCATACCTTCAACATTAATTGACCTGACAAGTGGTGAAATAGATATTATTCGTCAGGGTAAAGGAGAATTGAATTAACATGAACAATATCAAATTAATTTTAACGACCATC
>JAHDHT010000147.1:5237-7166 GCA_020631175.1 Chitinophagales bacterium | reverse complement strand
GAACAGGTTACAGAAGTGAAAATTTCTACCGTAAAACTTACTCCAAAACAAATTCAAAAAATACCTGCCGTTGGCGGGGAAGCAGATATTGTTCAATATTTACAAGTTGTTCCCGGTATTGTTTTCTCCGGTGATCAAGGCGGACAGCTCTATGTGCGTGGAGGCTCGCCCATTCAAACTAAAGTAATGCTCGACGGTGTTACTGTTTATAACCCCTTTCACTCTATTGGCTTTTTCTCCGTTTTCGAAACTGATTTAATCAGAAACGTTGATGTTTATACCGGAGGATTTGATGCTCAGTATGGAGGAAGAATTTCTGCGGTAATTGACATCACCACTAAAGATGGAAACAAAAAAAGACATGCCGGTAAATTAACGGCTACCCCATTTTTATCAAAAGTAACTTTAGAAGGTCCGATTAAAAAATTGGAAGAAGATTCTGATGCAGGAAGTATTAGTTACGTTTTAAATACCAAATATTCTTACCTGGATCAATCCTCAAAACTTTTCTATAGTTATATAGACACTACAGGCTTACCGTTTAGTTTCCTTGATATTTATGGTAAGTTGAGTTTTAATGCAAAAAACGGATCTAAACTTAATTTCTACGGATATAATTACACAGATGATGTAATCTATTTAAATCAGTCAGCATTTAGCTGGGATGCTATCGGTTTCGGAGGGAGTTTCGTAGTTATTCCTCCACAAAGTAAAACTCTGATAAACGGTTATTTTGCTTATTCTGATTATGGTATCTCGCTTACTGAAGGTGATTCAAAACCAAGAACAAGTGATATTGGCGGATTTAATATTGGTGTGAATTTTTCTTACTTCTTTAAAAATAATCAACAAATTAAATACGGTTTCGATGTTGGAGGTTTTTCAACAGAACTTAAATTCTTTAATGTCTTCAATACAATTATTGAACAAAAAGAAAATACAACAGAGATTGCTTCATACTTTAAATACAGAAGTAACATTAATGAAAAATTTGTCTTCGAACCAAGTTTAAGAATGAGCTTCTACCCTTCTCTAAGTACATTTGCTCCGGAGCCAAGACTTGGACTAAAATATAATATCACCAGCAAATTCAGAATTAAGGCATCTGGTGGTTTATTCACCCAAAACTTTATCAGCACAAAATCAGATCGCGACATTGTAAACTTATTTACCGGTTTTGTTTCTGGACCTGAAGGTCAGCTGGAAACTCCGGATGGTGGTCAATCCAGAAATAATCTTCAAACAGCAGCCCATGCTATTGCAGGTTTTGAATTGGATTTAAAGAATAAGGTTTCATTCAATGTGGAAGGATATTATAAGCGTTTCGGTCAGTTGATCAATTTCAACAGAACTAAACTGCAGCTTTCAGATCCGGATTTCGTAATTGAAAACGGTAATGCTTACGGTTTTGATTTCCTTGCTAAATACGATAAGAAAAGATGGTTTATCTGGGGTGTTTACTCCTTAGCATTTACGGATCGTTTTGATGGAGAACAAACTTATAATCCGCATTACGATAGAAGACATAACTTCAACTTCGTTTCGAGTTATACATTCGGTAAAGACTTAGATTGGGAAACAAGTTTTAGATGGAATTACGGTTCAGGATTTCCATTTACAAAAACACAAGGTTTCTATGAACAAGTTAATCTTGATGATGGCATCAGCACTGATGTTATTAACCAAAACGGAACATTGGGCATATTATACGATGATGAATTAAATACAGGTCGATTACCGGATTATCATCGACTCGATGGATCTGTAAAAAAGAAATTCTATTTATCTGATATCTCAGTGATCGAAGTAATTGCCAGTGTAACGAATGTTTACAATAGAGAAAATATATTCTTCTTCGACAGAGTACGGTACGAAAGAGTAAATCAGCTTCCGATCCTTCCATCTATCGGCGCAAGCTGGACGTTCTAA
>JAHDHT010000147.1:1553-5137 GCA_020631175.1 Chitinophagales bacterium | reverse complement strand
AGAAAAACGCAACCATTAACAGTCACGCTATAATAGACTCATATTCAAATACTTATACTGTTTATTACACTTATTTTATTAGACTCTAATATCTCTTAAATTCGCATCATGAAACAAGTCGTTTTAAAGATCACTTGCCTTTTAATGCTGTGTGTTTCAACACTTTCGGCACAGCAATTGGAATCTGAAAAAGAATGGATTAATCTATTTGAAGAAGGAGAAGATTATTTCGAGCAGGGAAACTATAACCAGGCGATTCAACGTCTCGATGATTATCTCTTTTATGCGAAAAGGTTTACCAATAATCAGTATGCAAGACAAACAAGATTAGCAAGTTTTTACAGCGCTCTGGCATCTAAAAAATTAGATAACGATGATGCGCGCTTAAAACTTCAAAAACATGTTGATACCTATCCGGGAGGAAAAGAAGAAAGTATTTCAATGTATCATCTTGGCCAACTCGAATACCGGTCGAAAAAATATCGGGAAGCCATTCGTGCATTTCAGAAAGTAAAACCATCAGATCTTGGATATGATGAGTTAATTGATTTTAGATTCCAACTGGCTTATGCATTCTTTGCAAACAAAGATTTTAATAAAGCAAAAAGACTGTTTAAAGAATTTAAGGACGTAGAAGATAAGTATTATCATCAGTCAAATTATTATTACGCATATCTAACCTATTTAGACAAAGACTACGATCTTGCTTTAGAAAGCTTTAAGAGGGTTGATGATAATCAGGCCTATAAAAAAGCGGTGCCTTATTATATAACCTATATTTATTATCAACAAAAAAAATATAGCGAATTATTAGAATACGCAGTGCCGAAATCAGAAGAACGCGGACTTCGTTACAGCAAAGAAATTAATCAATTGATTGGTCAAACATATTTTACCCAAGGAAAATATGAAGAAGCTTTACCCTACTTAAGCACCTATGTTTCGAAGTCGCCGAAAGTAAGAAAAGAAGATATCTACCAATTAGCATTCACGGAATATCAAACTGAAAAATATGGAGCAGCCATTAAAAACTTCGAAGAATTAACAATACTTGAAGATACCATTGGTCAAAATGCTTTATATAGTCTGGGAGATTGTTATATCAAAACAAATCAGAAAGAAAAAGCAAGGAATGCATTCGGACAATGCGCAAGATTGAACTTTGACAAAGAAATTCAAAAACTTTCTTCATTTAACTACGGGAAACTTAGTTATGAATTGGGTTATCCGAAAGACGCAATTCGATCATTAACAACTTTTATCGATAAATACCCGAATGATGGTCGCAACCAGGAGGCAAAACGTTTGCTAAGTGGCGTTTTCGATTCTACCAATAATTACAAAGAAGCTTTAGCAACCTTATCTTCACTCGGTGAACTTTCAGATGATTTAAAAAAATCATTTCAGAAGATGTCATATTTAAGAGGCCTGGAATTAATTAATGCGAAAAAATATGATGAAGGAAGAAAGTATTTAGAACAAGCTTTAAATAATCCATACGATAGAAATATTAACGCTTTATCCAATTATTGGATTGGTGATTTACAATTCCGGGATGCTGCATATAATTCTGCTATTAAAAGCTATGAAAAGTATCTTAAAAGAAATCCTTCCGGGAAATTAGCTTCTACAGCCTCTAAAGAAATCGCAAATTACTCAATAGGCTATTCCTATTTCAAACAAGATCAGTTTAACAAAGCACTCCCCTACTTTAATAAAACAATAAGTGCATTAAAACCTAAATTAAAAGATAAAGGAACCAGAAAAGAGATTTATTCTGATGCAAAATTAAGAAGTGGTGATTGCGCTTTTATGAATAAAGATTACAGCAAAGCATCATTGGCTTATGAAGATGTTTTTAAAAATAAATATCCGGGTGCTGATTATGCTGCTTATCAAAAGGCAATTATTCAGGGCTTACAAGGAAACAGTTCCGGGAAATTAGAATCATTAGATAAGTTAATTGAAAGATTTCCTCAAAGTATTTATGTCGACGATGCAGCATTTGAAAAAGGCGAGACCTATTTAAATGATGGCGAATGGGAAGAAGCTGTAACTGCTTATCAAGAGATTACAACTAAATACAAGAAAAGCCCTTTGGTTAAATCTTCATTAGTAAAACTTGGCCTGATCAATTACAATCTTGATCGTAACGATCAGGCTATGAGTTACTATAAACAAGTAGTTAAAAAATATCCTAATACGTACGAATCGAAAGAAGCTTTGGCAGCAATAAAGCAATTATATATTGACATGGGAGACCCTAATGGCTATTTCGATTATGTTAAAAAAGGGAAATATGCAAACATTTCAGATGCAGCCCAAGACTCAGTAATGTACTTAGCCGCAGAAGCTAAATTTACAGAAGGAAATTGTGGTTTAGCTACCGGAGGATTTACAGATTATTTATTAAAATTTCCAAATGGGAATTTTGCTATGCCTGCTCATTTCTACAGAGCAGAATGTATGTACCAGGATCGTCAGTTTAAAAAAGCGATAGAAGATTATGATTATATCGTAGATCAACCGGTAAATATTTATACAGAAAAAGCTTTGAGTAAAGGTTCTTTTATTGCTTACGAACAAATGAAAGATTACGATAAAGCATTTAAATATTACAACCTCCTGTTTATTAATAGTTCTGTTGTCGAAAATTTAATGGAAGGATTAAGAGGTTTAGTAAACACTACTTATCATACTGGCAGATACGATGACTTTGAACGTTATTCTTCTAAATTAATTAATGAAGAATACGTAACCAATGAAGACAAAGCAACTATCTTTTATTATCGTGGTAAAATCGCATACGAAAATCAAAACTTCAATGGTGCTTTAGTAGAATTTACCAATTTAGAAACTTTAAGCAGCGACGAAAAAACTGCGGAAGGAAAATATTTAGTCTCTGAAATTTATTATCGAAACAAAGACTATGCACAAGCGAAAGAAAATGGTTTTGAATTGATTAATAATCTATCAAGTCATGATTACTGGGTAGTGAAAACCTTTTTATTACTGTCTGATATTTATATCGAAAACGATGAAATCTTTCAGGCAAAAGCCACTTTACAAAGTATCATTGATAATTACGATGGCGATGATCTTGTAAAACAAGCAAAGAAAAAATTAGAGAAAATTAAAAATATCGAAAGCAAGAAAAGTAAAATCGGAAGCTCAGATTCTGATGGCGACTATCTTGAAATGGATAATATTGACAATCAATAAAATTAAAAGAAAAACAAAATGAAAAGCTTTAGAATAATATTAATTATAGTTTTGGTTGTTGTTTCTTTTAATGCAATAGCTCAAACGGAAAATTCAGATACTTCAAAGATTTTAAGTCCTGAACAGATTGATGTAATAAAACCTTATGAACCGGTTTTAGCCAAAGCCAAGAGAATTGGCTCTAATCCAAATATCCCAAAAAATCAAAATGAAGACAAACCTGTTTTTAATGATTACTTCAATCCACCAATGTTCATTGAAACCACATTTGAACCACCGGCATTAAAGCCGCTGGGTGCAAAAAATACACCTTTAGAACGGGTGTATAATATGTGGGTGAAAGCAGGTTATGGATATAAAAA
>JAHDHT010000147.1:0-1453 GCA_020631175.1 Chitinophagales bacterium | reverse complement strand
CCTTTTGTATATATTGACGCCATCGGTTTAACGGCAGGTGCTAATCTGGGTTTCTTTAATGACTTCTTTTTATACCCGGCTCTTAATTTTGAAAAGTTTATTATCCCGGAGAAAATTGCTCTTTATGCCGGATGGGAAAAATGGAAGCAGCTAAACCACTATCGTGATTTTATTTATGAAAATCCATTCCTGGTAGAAAACTTAAATGTTCAACATAGCACAATTGAAGATCGTTATGCTGGTATTAAAGGATACATTGGAGATAAAATGCATTTCAATGTAAAAGTAAAACAGCAAATTGTAGATCAATTACCACTTTGGGTGAATGATTTTAACAGCGCCAATCAATTCATGCTTTTATACGACAGTGTTGCAACAATTCTTGAAGTCGCTCCTCAAATTAAAATTGACCTGAATAAAAATATAATGATTAAAGCCGATGCAAAGTATAATGCATTTGAATTAACTTCACAAAGTGAAGCATGGCATAAACCGGGTCTTTATGTAAAACTGGGTGGCCACTATGATGATTTGGATAAGATTAAAGTCGGCGCAGAAGTTTTTTATATGGGTGAAAGAACCGCTTTAGATGAAAACGGAAACGGAATTCCTCTTCAGGAATTTTATGATTTTAATTTGTTTGGAAACTATTTAGTTAATGATAATATTTCTCTATTTGTAGAGGGAAGAAACTTATTAAACAAGTCTTATCAGGACTGGTATCAATATCCTACTTATGGTCTTCAGGCCCGGGGAGGACTAATTATAAAGTTATAATGAAATTAGCAACATACATTGGCCATTTACTACAAGAGTTCAACCGGGTTGCACTCCCCGGTCTCGGAACATTTATCGGTACATACCGGTCTTCAAGAATAATTAAGGAGCGAAATGAAATAAGTCCTCCTTCAAAAAGTATTAGCTTCAATGATAAGCTGCAATTAAATGATCAGCTCTTGTTAAACTTCATTGTTGAACATGAAGGTATCGATCTTATAGAAGCCGGTGAGCAAATTAAATCCTTCACTTTAGAAGTAACAGATGCTTTAGAAAATAAAAAAGAAATTAGCTTAAAAGGTTTGGGTCTTTTAAGTAAAGATGAAAAAGGAAACATTCAGTTTAAGCAAGATGAAAGCATCAACTTTCTCGGAGAAGCTTATGGATTTAAAGATGTTTCGCTTCCACCCAAAAAAGAAGAAGAAGTAAATATTCAGGAAAGTTCTGCAAATGCAATTCTTGAAACAATTGGCAAAAAAGACGATGTAAAAGAAGACACTGCTATTGCTGATACCGAAATTGAAGCTAAAGAACCGGTAACGGTTATCGAAGAAGTTAAAACCGAAGATCCTGTAGAGATTCCGGAAGAAAAAGTAGTAAAAGAAGAAACTATAACTGAAACAAAAGAAGAAGTTGTAAACGAAGTAAAACAATCGTCTGCACCAGAACCGGTTCA
>JAHDHT010000484.1 GCA_020631175.1 Chitinophagales bacterium | reverse complement strand
CTCAAACTTATAGAAACCACATTATATCCTTCCGAAACAAATGCAGGAGTAAAATTTTCTTCCCAGCACCAGGCTGCATGATGCATTCCATGAACAAAAACTAAAGTGGCTTTCGCCGATTTATTTTCAGAAAGCTTTGCCTGAGTTGATATAGTTTCTATCCAATCACTCATTTTCAAGGACTAAATTTTTGTCTAAAATTTTTGAAAGTAATTCAATACCATGCGGTGTTAAATATGGAAATATGAGTGTCCAGAGATCCTCTCTGAATTGCTCATCAGATTTAATTTCACCGGTTAACTTTTCTTCCACCAAACGAAGACTCACCTGTAACCAGATTACATCGGTAAGTTTTTCATAAGCACCCGGGCTTTCAGCAGGCTTAACTATGCCGGTTCCTAATGCGTAAGCAAACATGGCATTCAAATACTGTTTTTGCTTCTTGGTAACAATTGGAATCTGATCAGCAAAACCGGGATAGTGTCTCATTAGTTCGAGGCTGTCTAGATAAAAAAAGCGATACTCCTTTTGAAAAGCAAGAACCGGTAAAATTTGTCGATGGATATTTTCAAAAGAAGGGATTAAATGCACTTCCTTTAAAATTTGATCAATATCATTCGACATCTGTACATATAAAGCGGTAACTAACTCATCCTTGTTTTTAAAATGATAAGCAAGATTGCCAACACTTATGCCTATGTCGCCGGCAATATCTCTTAACGTTACATTTAGAAATCCCTTAGTATTGAATGACTGTAATGCTGAAGCTAATATCTTATCTTTTGTAGAAATGGTAAACTAATTATTTGCCTCAAATTAGAACAAATTTTCTAATTTTTAAAGGAAATACTTACTCAACCATCTAATTGACTCTTATTGTTTGATAATCAAATAGTTGAAAATAAATTATTCTATAATGAATGAGGACATCTGATACTTAGAACGATCTGTTTCATCACTAAGTTTTAAGTGATAAACACCTGACGCAAAGGATTGAAGATTTAGCTTTATTGGCTCATAAGCACCGTAAACATGCTGAAAAATCAAACTTCCCTGAGCATTATACAGTTCAATTATCATATCTGAATCGGATGCTAAGTCAAATTGATATTCAACGTTTAGATAGTCAGACGCCGGCACCGGCCAAAGTTTCAAATGATCTGAGTTTTGAACAGGAGTCATACTTTGTTCTGCTTCTCTGATATCTTCTCCATCCGGACTTTGTACAGGACAACCTTGTGTTGTAAATGTACGAATGGCACTTGGCAAACTTGAAGACCCTCCGGGGCAATGCACAATAATATACCACTCATAACTCGTACATGAGTTTAGCGTAAACAGCACTGCAAGCGGGAAATAGCTGTCATAGTCAAACCAGCTGCTATCCCCTACTTTACGATAATAAAGTGTATAGGTGGCATCCGCATATAGATCCCAGGCAAGAATAACTGATTGTGTAGTTTCATTCTGGCTATATAATCCAC
>JAHDHT010000483.1 GCA_020631175.1 Chitinophagales bacterium | reverse complement strand
CTCAAACTTATAGAAACCACATTATATCCTTCCGAAACAAATGCAGGAGTAAAATATTCTTCCCAGCACCAGGCTGCATGATGCATTCCATGAACAAATACTAAAGTGGCCTTCGCCGATTTATTTGCAGAAAGTCTAGCCTGAGTTGATATAGTTTCTATCCAATCACTCATTTTCCAGGACTAAATTTTTGTCTAAAATTTTCGAAAGCAATTCAACACCATGTTGCGTTAAATATGGAAAAATAAGCGTCCACAATTCTTCTCTGAATTGTTCATCCGATTTTATATCACCTGTCAACTTTTCTTCTACTAATCGAAGACTTACCTGTAACCAGATTACATCTGTAAGTTTTTCGTAAGTACCCGGGCTTTCAGCAGGTTTAACTATGCCGGTTCCTAATGCATAAGCAAACATTGCATTCAGATATTGCTTTTGCTTCTTTGTTACAATTGGAATCTGATCAGCAAAACCGGGATAGTGTCTTATAAGTTCGAGGCTGTCTAGATAAAAAAAGCGATACTCTTTTTGAAAAGCAAGAACAGGTAAAATCTGTCGATGGATATTTTCAAATGAAGGGATTAAATGTACTTCCTTTAAAATTTGATCAATATCATTCGACATCTGAACATATAAAGCGGTTACTAACTCATCTTTATTTTTAAAATGATAAGCAAGATTGCCAACACTTATACCCATGTCGCCGGCAATATCTCTCAACGTTACATTTAGAAATCCTTTAGTATTAAAAGACTGTAATGCTGAAGCTAATATCTTATCTTTTGTAGAAATGGTAAACTAATAATTTACTTGAAATTAGAACAAATTTTCTAATTTTTAAAAGAAATACTTAGTTAACAATCTAATTGATTCTTATTGTTTGATAATCAAATAGTTAAAAATAAATTATTCTATAATGAATGAGGACATCTGATATAGAGAACGATCTGTTTCATCACGAAGTTTTAAGTGATAAACTCCTGACGCAAAGGATTGAAGATTTAGTTTTATTGGCTCATTAGTACTGTAAACATGCTGAAAAATCAAACTTCCCTGCGCATTATACAGCTCAATTATCATATCTGAATCGGATGCTAAATCAAATTGATATTCAACGTTCAGATAATCAGATGCCGGCACCGGCCATAGTTTCAAATGATCTGAGTTTTGAACAGGGGTAATACTTTGTTCTGCTTCTCTGATATCTTCTCCATCCGGACTTTGTACAGGACATCCTTGTGTTGTAAATGTACGAATGGCACTTGGCAAACTTGAAGACCCTCCCGGGCAATGCACAATAATATACCATTCATAACTCGTACATGAATTTAGCGTAAACAGCACAGCAAGAGGGAAATAGCTATCATAGTCAAACCAGCCGCTATCCCCTACTTTACGATAATAAAGTGTATAGGTAGCATCCGCATAAAGATCCCAGGCAAGAATAACTGATTGTGTAGTTTCATTCTGGCTATATAATCCAC
>JAHDHT010000482.1 GCA_020631175.1 Chitinophagales bacterium | reverse complement strand
GTTTCGGAACGCAAAGAAGGTTTAGTTTTGAAAGACCTAACGGAGAAAGAGAACGCATAACAGATCGGTTTAATGTTGACTTTTTAGGAGCCCAGGCAAAACTGGCTTATGAAATAGATGAAGAATTATTCGTAGAATTTGGGATTGGTCCGGCCATATATATTCAGAATTATACAGAGTTTTTAATTCATGTAGATGGGAATCGACAAGTAAAGGAAACCGGAAGCTTGTGGGATGAAGAATTCTCCAGAATAAATGGCACTTTTGAACTAGGCCTGAATTATACCAAACCAATTTCAAATTATTTAGAACTTTTCTTTAATCCAAAAGTGAACGGCAACCTGGGTATTACAAATAATGCTTCCTTTTCATTTGATGAGCGATATATTTCACTGACTTTTACTTTTGGTGTAGGATTTTAATCTGCACAAACGCTTTACAAAGTTTCAATATAAGCCATACATAAATCTACTGTTGCTTTTATTCCCTTCTTATGTGTACGTTCAATTCCGTGAGAAGCGGAAACACCCGGACCAATTAATGCGACTCTGAAGTTTGCACCTGCTGCAAGAGCAGCACTTCCATCCGAACCATAAAAAGGATATACATCCTGCACGAAATCGATCTTTTTCTTTTCACATATTTCTACTAAACGTTTTCTAAAATCGTAATCATATGGTCCGCTACTGTCTAATGCACAAATCGAACATTTCGTTTCATTTCCGGTTCTGTTGTTGCCGACCACTGCCATATCAATCGTCAACATTTCTTCAATGCTATCAGAAAAACCTGTAGCCGCACCGTGTCCAACCTCTTCATAGTTAGAGAAAAACAATTCAACCGGCGCTGTTTTCTTTTGCTCGGCTAATAATCGAGCAATCTCAAATAAAACAAAACAACCGGCTTTATTATCCATAAATTTTGATTTAATAAAACCGGATTCGAATTCCTGGTAATGCGTTTCGAAACAAATGAAGTCCCCAACGCTTATTCCCAATTTTTGAATATCATCAGCATTTGAAACTACTTCATCCACCCGAATATGCATATTGTCAATATCCCTCTTTGCAGAGCCAAGATTTTTATTGACATGCATGGAAGGATTATTTAAAAGAAGTGTACCATTATATACGTTATCTTTCAGCGTTCGGATTCTGCAATAACTTCCTTCATAGGCATGCAAAGATGGTCCTCCTACTTTATGAAAACCAAGTGTTCCATCACCTCTAATTGATGAAACTATTGCCCCCAAAGTATCAATATGGCCTGCAACTGCCAAAGTTGGATTTTCTGAATCGCTTAATACACATCTTACTGCTCCCTTATTGGTTAACTCCGGTTTCCATCCATAAGATCTCAATAAGGTCATTACATACTCTGCTGCTTTAGCAGTGTAACCGGTCGGCGAGTCTATGGCGACTAATTCTTTCAGCGTTTTTGTTTCCATTTTTATCAATTTGAGGGCGAATAAGTTAACTTAATATT
>JAHDHT010000481.1 GCA_020631175.1 Chitinophagales bacterium | reverse complement strand
AATATTAAGTTAACTTATTCGCCCTCAAATTGATAAAAATGGAAACAAAAACGCTAAAAGAATTAGTCGCAATAGACTCACCGACCGGTTACACTGCTAAAGCAGCGGAGTATGTAATGTCTTTATTGAAGTCTTATGGATGGAAACCGGAGTTAACCAATAAGGGAGCTGTAAGATGTGTATTAAGCGATTCAGCAAATCCAACTTTGGCAGTTGCAGGCCATATTGATACTTTGGGAGCAATTGTATCTTCTATAAGAGGTGATGGTACTTTGGGATTTCATAAAGTGGGAGGTCCATCTTTACATGCATATGAAGGAAGTTATTGTAGAATCCGTACGCTGAAAGATAAAGTTTATAATGGTACACTTCTTTTAAATAATCCTTCCATGCATGTCAATAAAAATTTAGGCTCAGCAAAGAGGGATATTGACAATATGCATATTCGGGTGGATGAAGTAGTTTCAAATGCTGATGATATTCAAAAATTGGGAATAAGCGTTGGGGACTTCATTTGTTTCGAAACGCATTACCAGGAATTCGAATCCGGTTTTATTAAATCAAAATTTATGGATAATAAAGCCGGTTGTTTTGTTTTATTTGAGATTGCTCGATTATTAGCCGAGCAAAAGAAAACAGCGCCGGTTGAATTGTTTTTCTCTAACTATGAAGAGGTTGGACACGGTGCGGCTACAGGTTTTTCTGATAGCATTGAAGAAATGTTGACGATTGATATGGCAGTGGTCGGCAACAACAGAACCGGAAATGAAACGAAATGTTCGATTTGTGCATTAGACAGTAGCGGACCATATGATTACGATTTTAGAAAACGTTTAGTAGAAATATGTGAAAAGAAAAAGATCGATTTCGTGCAGGATGTATATCCTTTTTATGGTTCGGATGGAAGTGCTGCTCTTGCAGCAGGTGCAAACTTCAGAGTCGCATTAATTGGTCCGGGTGTTTCCGCTTCTCACGGAATTGAACGTACACATAAGAAGGGAATAAAAGCAACAGTAGATTTATGTATGGCTTATATTGAAACTTTGTAAAGCGTTTGTGCAGATTAAAATCCTACACCAAAAGTAAAAGTCAGTGAAATATATCGCTCATCAAATGAAAAGGAAGCATTATTTGTAATACCCAGGTTGCCGTTTACTTTTGGGTTAAAGAAAAGTTCTAAATTTTTTGAAATTGGTTTTGTATAATTCAGGCCTAGTTCAAAAGTGCCATTTATTTTTGAAAAATCTTCATCCCAGATACTGCCGGTTTGCCTTTCTATTCTTTTTCCATCCAAATGAATAACAAGTTCTGTATAATTCTGAATATAAACAGCCGGACCAATCCCAAATTCTACAAATAATTCTTCATCTATCTCATAAGCAAATTTTGCCTGGGCTCCTAAAAAGTCAACATTAAACCGATCTGTTATTCGTTCTCTTTCTCCGTTAGGTCTTTCAAAACTAAACCTTCTTTGCGTTCCGAAAC
>JAHDHT010000146.1:6662-9259 GCA_020631175.1 Chitinophagales bacterium | reverse complement strand
TTAGGAACGAAAAAAGGATTGAACCTTGGGACCATATTATCCCTTGCAAATTGTAAAATCTGCTCCTGGAAGGTGAAAAGGCCGCCTATACCGGAACCCCAAATTACACCAACCCTGTACGGATCAACAGAATCACTGTTTAAAGCAGCATCCCGAATAGCTTCACGCGATGCAACAATAGCGTACTGGGCAAAAGGATCCAGCTTTCTCATTTCTTTTCGGTCGAAATGATCAGCCGCATTAAATCCCTTTAATTCACATGCAAAACGGGTTCTGAACAATTCAGCATCGAAGTGGGTAATCATGTTACTACCACTTACGCCCTGTTCTAATGCCTTCCAATAGGCATCTTTTGAGTTTCCGATAGGAGTCAACGCTCCCAGACCGGTTACAACAACCCGCTTAAGCCCCATATTTCAATCGTTTTATTTTTGGTTCTCTTCCAGATAGGAGATCGCCTGACCAACAGTAGTAATATTTTCTGCTTGCTCATCAGGAATAGAAATATCAAATTCACGTTCAAATTCCATGATCAGTTCTACTGTATCCAGAGAATCTGCACCTAAATCATTTGTGAAGTTCGCTTCATTCGTTACTTCATTCTCATCTACTCCAAGCTTGTCAACAATGATCTTTTTAACTTTTGCAGCTATATCAGACATAGTATAAATTTTAGTTTATTAATGTGGCGCAAAAATAACTTTTTGCATTACAATAAGCTAATGTTTTTTAATTTTAAATATTGTATGTTGTCCGATTAAGGACCGAACATTCTTTCATCCTTCCTGATAATCAATAAATCACCCGTGGCAAAAAAAACACTTGAATTCGAATTTGAAGTTAATTTTCGATTGATCGGAATAGCTACTTCTATGCAGGATTACAAATTTTGCCACTATGTTAACTCTGTGTTAAATTTAGAGCTGAAACGCATTGAAGATCGTGTAATTCATGATTTCAAAGCAAATTCTTATTATTATTTTAATCAGTACTATGCTAAAAATGAGCTGGATAAGCTCGAATTTTACCTGATTAAAAATAAAGCTCACAGCAAAAGATTACTGGAAGAGCTTAACATAATGGATTTTTTATTGTTAATTGCCGGTGAACCTTTTGACGATTACATTACTTCAATACTGAGAAAAGTTCGGTCGCTAAGCAATGTTAATGCAGTGAAAGAGATTGAAGCAAAAACAATCAAACAAATCGAAAACCTGATAATTGATGAAGATACCTTTTAATAAAACGAAAATTGTTGCCACTATCGGCCCGGGAAGCGCTAACTTAGAAATGCTAACAAAGCTTGCAAAGGCCGGTGTGAATGTCTTTCGATTGAATTTTTCCCATGGAAGTCATGAAGATCATCTTGAAGTATTTAAATACATTCAGGAGATAAACAAAGGGCTTGAACATAAGGTATCTGTCTTAGCAGATTTACAAGGGCCAAAAATCAGATTAGGGCTTTTGAAGGATGGAGAATTTGATATAAAGAGCGGAGAAACCATCAAAATCAGTACTAAACCGGTAGAATTGTCCCCTGAATGTCTTTACATCAACTATGAAACGCTGGCAAGAGAAGTTAATCCAAGAGACCGGATTCTTATTGATGACGGTAAAATTGAATTGAGTGTTACCAGCACAAATGGAATCGATGAAATTTATGCCGACATTATATATGGAGGAACCATAAAATCAAGAAAAGGAGTAAACCTTCCGGATACCAAATTATCAGTTCCGTCTTTAACCGAAAAAGACATTAATGATTTAGAATTTATTCTGAAACATCCTTTTGACTGGATCGCTTTATCTTTTGTTCGAAAAGCAAAAGATGTTACCCAGCTAAGAGATATCATTCAAAAAAATGAACATAAAGGGAGAATTATTTCCAAGATTGAAAAACCGGAAGCCTTAACCAATATCAAAAAAATTATTCGGGAGTCAGACGGTATTATGGTGGCAAGAGGTGATCTTGGAGTTGAGGTTCCGGGTGAGAGAGTACCACTTATTCAAAAAGATCTGGTAAGAAGATGCATTAAAGCCACTAAGCCGGTAATTATTGCTACCCAAATGATGGAGAGCATGATTGAAAACCCTAAACCAACCAGAGCAGAAATAAATGATGTCGCCAATGCAGTTTTAGATGGTGCAGATGCTGTAATGTTAAGTGGTGAAACGGCCGTCGGAAAATATCCGGTTGAAGTAATTAATACGATTAAAAAAATTCTCACAACTGCAGAATCTACTTCTGCTATTTACAATAAAAAACATACCGCTGAAGGTGATTCTGATTCATTTTTATCAGACGCTATTTGCTATAATGCAGCAAGACTCGCAGGAGAAGTTAAAGCTCATGGTATAATTGGTATGACCGTTTCGGGATATACGGCTTTTAAAACATCTTCACTCCGGCCAAAAGCCGATATTTTCATCTTCACCGAAAACAAAAATATCCTGAACACTTTAAGTTTGGTCTGGGGGGTACGGGCTTTTTATTATGATAAATTTGAAAGCACAGATGACACTATAAATGATGTCAAAAATATCCTTAAAGAAAAAGGCATTTTACGAAAAGGAGATATCGTTGTGAATCTTGGAAG
>JAHDHT010000146.1:2805-6562 GCA_020631175.1 Chitinophagales bacterium | reverse complement strand
TTTTAAACAAATTAAATGGGAAATGCATTACATTTGAAACTCGAAAAAGACAATATTACTATGGCATTGAATATAAAATTGCTGAAAGCTATATGCGAAGAAGCAGGTACTTCCGGATTTGAATCCCGTATTAGAAATTTAGTTATCAAATCTCTGAAAGGTCTAGCAGATGAAGTTTCTGTTGATCCCATGGGTAATGTGATTGCATTGAAAAAAGGTAAAGATTCTTCGCAGCGAATCATGAGTACTGCTCATATGGATGAAATCGGTTTCATGGTGAAGTTCATCGACGACCAGGGTTTTGTAAGAGTAAATCCTTTAGGAGGTTTCGACCCTAAAACTTTAACCGCTCAAAGAATGATCATCCATGGAAAAAAAGACATCCCTGCTGTTTTTGGTGCCAAACCAATTCATGTAATGACGCCCGATGAAAGAGGCAAAGTAATGCAAATCGATGATTATTATCTGGAAACCGGATATACAGCAAAAGAATTAAAAAAATACATCGAAATAGGAAACCCAATTACCCGCCATCAGGAATTATGGGAAATGGGTGATTGCGTAAATTGTAAGTCGATGGATAACAGAGTTTCTGTTTTCATTCTACTCGAAGCACTCAAGAAAATGAAAAAACCGGCATATGATTTTTATGCTGTTTTCACTGTTCAGGAAGAAATCGGATTGAGAGGAGCTATTTTAGCCGGACATAAAATCAATCCTGCTTATTGCATTAATCTTGATACCACTATTGCCTTTGATACACCAGGTGCAAAACCGGAAGAAAAGATTACAGTGCTTGGCGATGGTACAGCCATAAAAATAATGGACTCATCTGTAGTTTGTGATTATCGCATGGTAGACTTTATGAAGCAAACAGCCAAAAAGAAAAAAATAAAATATCAAACTGAAATCTTAACCAGAGGTGGTACGGATACAGGTGGTGTTCAAAGAATGGCGCAAGACGGCGCTATTTGTGGTGCTATTTCTATTCCAACCAGAAATATTCATCAATCAGTTGAAATGTGTAATAAAGATGATATTCAGGGTTCTATTGATTTATTGCTGGCTTGTGTTGCAGGATTAAATAAATACGACTGGACGCATAAGTAATCGCTCTAATTTATATCTTTCTGCTTGTCGTATAAGCAATTAAATCTTCAAGGCCTTTACGGCCACCGTTATCACTGAACTCCTTCAGAATAGAAAGAGCGTCATTTTGGTATTCCTCCATTTTTTTGCGGGTATACTCAATTCCCCCGCTTTGGTGTACCATTTTAATGAGTTCTGCTACTTTCTTTTTCTTTTTATTATGTCGTTTAATGATATTGATCATTTTATTACGATCATCTTTTGAGGCTTTAGAAAGTGCGTATATAAGGGGGAGCGTTAGTTTCTTTTCCTGAATATCAATACCTGTTGGTTTGCCGATATCTGCAGTACCATAATCCATTAAATCATCTCTTATCTGAAAAGCAATACCTAACTTTTCACCAAACAAAGCTGCCTTATCAATTTCTTCCTGATTCTCACTAACAGAAGCTACTCCAACAGAACAAGCCGAAGCAATTAAGGAGGCTGTTTTTTGTCGAATAATTTCAAAATATTCTTCCTCTGTGATATCCAGTAAACGAGCCTTTTTAATTTGCATTAATTCACCCTCACTCATTTCTTTCACCGCATTCGACATAATACGTAACAAATGAATATCATCATTTTCGATACTCAATAACAAACCTTTGGCGTATAAAAAATCACCCACTAAAACGGCAATCTTATTTTTCCATAAAGCATTTACCGAAAAGAAACCACGACGTTGATAAGAATCATCCACCACATCATCATGCACCAGACTCGCTGTATGCAATAATTCAATTAAAGCAGCCCCTCGAAAAGTTGCATCTTTTATTCCACCCGCCATTAAAGCTGAGAAAAATACAAACATCGGACGCATTTGCTTACCCTTTCGTTGAGCTATGTAATAGGTAATACGATCGAGTAACGGCACTTTACTCTTCATCGAATTTTTAAAGTGTTTTTCAAACTGATCCAGTTCTTTGGCAATGGGTGCCTTGATATCTGCTAATTTCAGTGCCATAACAAACGACCGCTTAATTGCAGACGTTTTTCTAATTTTATTCGGGCAAAGATAGGCATTCCCTGTTCAATGTGCTGTACAAAAATGCCCTTCATTACCTTCATCGATAAAACAAATGATATTAAAATATGATTCATAAAAAGACAAATACCATCATTAAAGGTTCAGCCGGTAAATACATGGCCGTCGATATCACTTATCCATCCAACCAAAAAGCAAAAGACATCATCATTTTCCAACACGGATTTAAAGGATTTAAAGACTGGGGGCACTGGCATTTATGCGCCGATAAAGCAGCCGATAAAGGATTTATTTTTGTGAAATTTAACGGCTCCTTTAATGGAACCACCCCCGAACAACTCTTTGATTTTGCCGATCTGGAAGCCTTCGGCAACAATAATTTCAGCATCGAAATGGATGACCTCGGTCTTATAATTGACTGGCTTCAAAACGATCAATCCTTTATTCCATCCGAAGAAAAAAACACACAAAACATACACCTGATCGGCCATAGTCGCGGAGGTGGAATAGTGCTCTTAAAAGCAGCCGAAGATGATCGAATTAAAAAAGTAGTTACCTGGGCATCCGTCGCTGAATTCGGGAAATTCTGGTCAGGCGAATACATGGAGAAATGGAAAAAAGAAGGTGTTACATATATTTTAAATGGAAGAACCAAACAGCAAATGCCCCTTTATTGGCAACTTTATGAAAATTATCAGACAAACATTGAACGTCTGCACATTCCTGATAAGGCGAAAACCTTAAAACAGCCCGTTTTGATCGTGCATGGCACAGCAGATCCGGCTGTTCCTTTTGATGCCGCTTTGCAATTACAAAAACTAATTCCGGATAATCAATTGCTTAAAATCGATCAAGGTGATCATGTCTTTAGCGGCCGACATCCATGGACATCAGAAGAACTGCCCTCCGATATGGAAAAAGTAATGCAAGCCACACTTGACTTTCTAAAAACTTAAAAGAATAAACGATTTGCACCTTTGAAACTCTAAAAGTGGAACGTAATTTGAAATAATTACACTTATAAAGTAGTTTTAAACCCGTAATCAATCATAGAGTTATGCAAAAACAACGCATTTTCCTACTATTCACCCTAATTGGAATACTTGGATTTATGAGTTCCTGTAAAAAGGATGATCGTAGTATCAATATTTTCAGCATTGAAGACGATAAAGCTTTAGGCGCTCAACTGGCTGCCGAAATTGCCGCCGATCCGGCAACATATCCTATTCTCGACGAGAATCAATATGCCGAAGCTTACGAACATTTATATCGTATCCGCGATGAAATTTTAAATTCTGATGGCATTATTTATCGGGATGAATTCGAATGGCAAACAAAAATCGTTCACGACGATGAAGTGTTGAATGCATTCGCCGGTCCGGGTGGTTATATTTATGTGTATACCGGTTTAATTAAATTTCTCGAATCCGAAGATCACTTCGCCGGTGTTATGGGGCACGAAATAGCACATGCAGACCGTCGCCATGTTACCGATCAATTAACAACCCAATACGGTATCGTTGTTTTATTGGAATTATTATTAGGCGAAAATCAAGGAACTCTAAGTGATATCGCCGCCGGTTTAGCCGGACTTTCTTTCTCAAGAGGAAAAGAATCGGAAGCCGACGAATATTCTGTAAT
>JAHDHT010000146.1:0-2705 GCA_020631175.1 Chitinophagales bacterium | reverse complement strand
ACATTGCTTCAGTGCATTCATCAGGTTCGGGTTTCCGGTACTATCGCGGCTAGAGGATACTAAGATCGTTGCAAATTCATGAAGGTATTTTTTAATTTACATTGCTTGTAACTATGAACTGCTAATCGCTTAACGCAAATCAAATGCAAAAAAAGATAATTGTACTCGATTATTCTTCTAATTGGAAAAATCACTTTGAAGATTTAAAAAGTCACCTCCTTCCAAAACTAAAAAACCTTATCCGGTCAATCGAACACGTCGGCTCTACTTCTGTGGAAGGCTTAGCGGCTAAACCGGTTATCGATTTAGATATTGTTATTCAAGATGATGATTTAATTGAAAAGGATGTAATCAACATTTTAAAAACCTTCGGATATTTACATATCGGAAATCTTGGTATTACCGGAAGAGAAGCTTTTAAAAAAGAAAGTGAATTTGTTCCGTACTCAAGTCCTGAAAAAATCTGGCCGGCACATAATCTTTATTTATGTAAAGAAGGAAGCATTGGCTTAAGAAATCATACTGCTTTAAGAGATTACCTTCGAAACAATCCGGAAGAACGGGATGCCTATAGTATATTAAAAAAAGAATTAGCCCAGAAATTCCCTGAAGACATTGATGCATATATTGATGGTAAAACAGCATTCATTACTAATATCCTGGCAAAATGTGGACTAAGCGCAAAAGAAACTGATTTAATCAGCGGAGAAAATAAATTGAAAGACTGAAAATTAAATTCTAATTTTAAATCAAATTACTAAACTATGGAAGTTCGTTTTTGGATTGTCTTACTTACTGCTTTAATCCCTTTAATTGTTGGCTTTATATGGTATAATGATAAAGTATTTGGTAAAACCTGGTTCAATGTTTCGGGTATGACCGAAGAGAAAATGAATTCAGGAAATATGCTTTTAATATTTGGCTTAACTTATTTCTTCGGATTAATGATAAGCATGGCTCTATTCAGTTTTGTCATTCATCAATTCTCCATAAGTGGTCTCTTAGCTATGCAGGAAGGTTTCGGTGACCAAACCGGTCCGCATTGGCAATACTTCGCAGATTTCATGAGTAAATACGGCGATTTACATAGAACATTTGGACATGGAGCAGTGCATGGCGCAATTGCAGGAATATTTTTCGCCCTTCCATTAGTGGCCATTAATTCTCTGTTTGAAAGAAAAAACTGGAAATACATTTTAATTCATGGTGGATATTGGATTGTTGTATTAACACTCATTGGTGGAGTGCTTTGTGCATTTGCTTAGAAAACAGCCTCGAGCTTACCAATAAAAATTATTAATTCGTAATCAGTAATTAATCATTTGTAATTAAACTATCCCAAACAGTTCATAAGCATTAGCAGTTGTAATTTCCGCAACTTCATCCAAACTAATCCCCTTCACTTCAGCTAATTTTTCGGCTATTAATCGAACATAAGAAGATTCATTTCTTTTGCCTCTATATGGAGTTGGTGCTAAATAAGGACTATCGGTTTCCAGCACAACCCGGTCTAAAGGCAGTTCAGCCATTACATTGTCTAATCCACTTTTTTTGAAGGTTAATACACCTCCTATTCCAATATAAAAACCTAAATCAAAAACCTTTTGCGCTTCTTCAACCGATCCGCCAAAACAATGAAAAATACCGGTTAAATTTTCCGACATATGTTTTTTCACCACTTCATAAGTATCATCAAACGATTTACGGGTATGTAAAATTAAAGGCAGTTCCAGTTCATTTGCCCAATGCACGTGCTGGGCAAGCGATAATTTTTGCTGCTCTACAAAAGTCATATCCCAATGATAATCCAAACCGGTTTCCCCTACTCCATAATATTTGTGCTGATTAAAACCGCTGCGCATTTCATCCAGAATTTTTTCAAAATCATCTTTCACATCACAAGGATGCAAACCAAGCATAGGTAAACACATTTCAGGGAATTTCTTTTCCACTTCTAGCATTGAATCAATAGTTTCTAAGTCGATATTCGGCATAAAAATTTTCTCTATACCAAGCCCTTTCGATCGCTCCAGCATCGCTTCAAGATCTTCATCAAACTGTTTTAAATAAATATGCGCATGTGTATCAACTAAAACCATTTTATAAAATTTGGAACGAAATTAACTTATAAACCCGTTTTATGTATAAGAATTCGTCATGAAAGCAAGAATAGCAATAAAATCAAGCTGTCTGGAAAAATTAGCATAGCACCGCTATGGTGATTTTGAAGACCACAGTGAAACGATTGATTTTGAAGCTATTGTTGCTTGCAATAGATTTTTTAATGCATAATTCGGGTTTAAACCATTATATTAATACAAATGGCAAGGTTCATCTTCTTACTCCTAATTGTTTTGGCCTTTTTACTAATGGTCGGCTATGTGAATCAAATACGGATTCGTAAAATCCTGAAAGAAAAAGGATTCAAAATTTGGCCGATCGTGCTAGGCTTCATCAATACATATAACTTTTACAAGATTTATAAAAACGAACCGGTTGAAGGCTTTCAGGATCGTTATCGAAATCGACTCACCTTCGATGTGTTCATTTCAGTCTTATATCTGGGCATTACAATATTTATAATTGCCATACTAATCAATGATTTTTATCGATAAAATCATTGATTATCAACAAAATAGCGCTGCATCCATCCAAAAAAGCAAAAACAAGCTGTAAAAATTGAGCTACAACCTCTCATCCCTTTT
>JAHDHT010000145.1 GCA_020631175.1 Chitinophagales bacterium | reverse complement strand
GAACCGGAGTAACCACCTATTGAGTATGACCATATATCTGGTTCTAAATCTAAAGCTTCTTTAGTTCCTAAAAATAAGTCATTAACATTGGGGGTATAAACAGGATTATTATACCAGCCTTGTATATATTTTTCAACTTCAATCGGTTCTGTTTCTCCCGGGTTATTGATTTCAAAGACTTCTTTTCTTTCAAAACCTTCATCAGGTATTCCTCTAACAATCCGGCTTATCATTCCTCCTGCATTCAATTGCCACCCCAAGCCAATATTTGAAGCAAGTTCATTTACTTGAATTCCGGAACCAGCTACATAATTTATACTTACCGCTGTGGAAATAGATCCATTGCTAATAGAACTAAGCATTATTGATTTAGTCATTGTGCCATTGGAACCTATATCTTGAGCGTTTGTGCCGGAGGATCCAACATTACTTTCTAAACTTTGCGAAAATAGAATATTAGTTGTAAATAAAAGACACAGCAATCCTATTAAAATTTGATTTAATTTTTTCATGATTAAAATATTTATTGTGATTAATTTTTGAGCTTAGTATTTCTTTCGATATGATTTCCAGAGCCAGGTGAAAAATGGATCATTTTCTCTAGCACCGTTTCTATATTCATAATTATAGAACCCAACTTCATCCGGTGCTCCGAAATATGTTCTATCCTTTATACCTAATCCCATTATAGGAAGGTTTCTTATGCCCCATACTGTATTTATGAACTTTACAGAACCAACCACATTATTATAAGTATTATACATAAGAGGTGAGTTTCTAAAAAACTTTGGTTGAGAAGTAATAAATGGTTTATTCGTATCAAATGTCAACGTTAACTGATTATTATGCATTTCTAATCCATCAGAAATAGATTCTAATTTAATTCTAAGTTTTGGGCTAACTTTCTTTGCAATTACTTTTCCATTCCATGCATTTACACCATGTGCCTTATAGATTAAGCCAATAGAGATCATATCCACCGTCCAGCTAAAGAGTGAATTATAAAGTACAGAACGAATATTTTTCCTACGATTCTTTTTGGATTGACTGGTTAAATTAGCTGCTGAACTTTCACCATAGGCCCTTGAAAGTGTAGCCACGTATGGTAAGACAATTGATTTTAATGCATTCTTTACTGCCTGGAAAACGATATTATTTACAAACTTTTTACCTAAAGCTGGTGCAAGAAATGCACCACCGCTTCCAATTGAAGCGATATTGAGACCAATCATTGCCAGATTAGAAAGAATATAAATCGTTTTATATTTCTTTTGCCTAAAAGGACTTTGACTACTTTCTATTACCTCTAAGCCATGAAACAAATTATTCATTTGATTGATCACACCTAAGGTAACTGTCAATAAACCTATTGCCATTATAACAGAATCTCCATTTGGATCAGTCATCATTACCGGATTATTTCCGGCGAAATTATAAGGAGTATTTACGGCTAATCCTTCTGCTTCCGGATCAATTGACCACCATCTACCAATAGTTGGATCCAGCATTCTATGTAAAGTATGATAGGCATCAAGCTCTTCAATCCACTCCATATTATTAAATTGACTTACAGACTCTACTCCTACCGTTCCAACGAATTCACCTTCAGCGGGCATGCCAAACGGGTAATATTGTTTTTCCTGAACAACTTCACTTGAAGATGCCAGACCATCACCGTTCCAATCTTCAAACCAAACTACCGGATTACCCTGATAATCTTCAATTTTGTATTGAAATCTATATGACCAGGCTCCTCCATTATTTTCAATAATTACTTTACCATCATCATGAACGAGTGCATTTAAATTTCCATCAATAAATTCAAGATTTCCAACCATGTCACGGCTTTGAACTAATACACCTGAAGGATCATAAAATTCTTTGGAAATTAAACTTCCATCTGCTGTATAATCAAAATAAACAGTTCCGTTTACATTGCCTAAACTGGATGGTTTGTTTAAATAATTATCCTGAATATTTAAGGATGTTCCTGAGGATGAAATTAAGTTTCCTGTATTATCATATGAATAATTAGATTGTAAATAGGATCCTGTAGCGGTTCCATTAAATCCTTTTGTATTTAAAGTATAATCTTTTACTGATGATAATTTATCATTTGTATAATTATAATCTAAAGCATCAATTTTACCGTATGAATAATTTCCCGGAGTGCCGGAGACTACACCATTACGATACAAAATTTGGATGTTCCCTAAGTCGTCATACTCATATGCTGTAGAATATCGACCGCTTTGTAACATACCAGATGCTGGTAAAGCATCATCATCTCCAATTAAAGCATCGGTATAATTTGTTCGGTAAGCATAATTAGCAAACTTTAAACGACCTTGCTTATCATAATGATAATTATAGCTATTGAAATCGCTACATAATTGTTGCCATTCATTCGTTTGAATTAAACTTCCGTTATAAACTAATTTCTGAGCAAATAAATCTTTACTCTCAGTATCACCACAACAATTTGAAGTACTTGCCTGATCAAAATCATAATCTCCCAACCCATAAGTACTGTAAGCTACGTTTATTAAAGACAAATTGGTTTGTTCCAAAATAATAGTTGCCAAATATATACTTCCGTTTGAGATTACGGTAATCGAAACATCATCAATTACATATCCTTCATTTTGAATATCTAAAATTAAAGCATCTTTAAATGCATCTTTAGAAGAAGATGTATTTGTAAAATTTGCAATTGTTGGGTAAAATGAATTTATTCCAGTAATTGAATTAAATGCTAGTGATAATAACTCAGCTTGAGTTTCATATTCAATTGTAAATAATTGATCGCATAATTTTATGGATTCACAATTTGAATTATCCTGACTTTCAATATCATTTATATCTGTTAATCGTCCCAAATCATCATAACTAAAATCAATAGTTTGTAAATAAACATCTGAACTAATCTGATGTAATTGTTTGGAATTTAAGCGACCGAAATCATCATAATTTCTATTGGTCATACGTGTACCGTTTAGAGATACTCCTTTCTTTCTATGATGGGTATCATAATGATTCGTCCAGTTTAAACTTGGTAATGAAACTGTATTACCTGCTCCATCAATACTAGAATGACTTTGAGAAAAGGCAGTTAATAAACCAGCATCATTAATTGTATTTATAACAATATCCTGACCTCCTAAATGATTATCACGAATAATTTGGTCTTGACGACCTAAATCATCGGTAATGTATTCAGTTTCAAACATTGAAGATCCGGCTGTTTGTTTTACTTTTTCCTTAAAAAGCCAATCCTTTTCATTATTTGAACCATCATATATATTCTCTTTCAAAATAGTGTTTGGCTGAAGAGCTGAAGAACCCAATCCAAAGTAATCTGTTGTCGGGATACTTGATGTTAAAAGGCCTGATTTTATAATTCGATTATATTCATCATAAACAGTTACATGACGATAAGCGCCAGGAGTTTGCATTAAAACATTTCGACCTAACTTATCATATCGATATGTATTTGAACCATTTTCTCCTGGTATAGACTTAGATGCCAAATATCCATTACTATCATATGTATAAATATAAGGGCTGCCGGATGGAGGTTGTACTTGGATTAATTGCAAGAAAGAATTATATCCATTTCTTGTACTCATATGTGTACCGTCATCTTTTAACTCTTCAATACTAATTAGTTTATCATAAAACGTATTATACTCGGTACGTTCATTAAAATCGAGATCAGCTGTTCTCTGTGATAATAATGTTCCGGGTGGATGAACTTTTCCTGAGCCGGGCTCCGTTATTGCATTTAAATTATGCCAATAATAATAATAGTTACAACCAGCATCATTGCACCCTGCTATCATTCTGGACAAAGGGGATTGTTCATAGATATAATGTTGCGTTCCTTTACCTGCTATTTTTTCAGAAATAAATCTTCCACCTGCTCCGTAAAATTTTTCATTCGTAATTAAATCGCTTCCATCTTTTTTGTATCCATCCAAAATTGCATAAATATCTCTTCCAAGACCATCTTGAACAGTTGTTACAATTTGATCATTCAAAGAAGCATCCAAAGGGAAACTTACAATTTCTGTTATATAATTTTCAGGTAAGCCGCCGACTTGAAATTCATATTGATATGTTGTTTTTTGAGTTCCGTTTGCTTCATAAGCCTCATATAATCTATTTAAATCATCATAAGTATATTCTTTATTAATACCATTTGGATCTGTTTCAATATGCAATTGCCCATCCGGATAATACTGAAATGAAGAAGTACGATTACTTAATGTACGGGATTGTAATCGACCGTCATTGTAATAGGTGTTACATTCAGGGTACTCATAATATTTTGTAATGTCTGAAACGTTTGTGTCATTTACATCTGTACCTATTAATGCAATATATGTACATAAGGGCGAACCGTTTTCGTTCCAATCATCAATTCTTGCTGCTAATTCAAATTGACCGTTTTGAACTTTGTAGATCACTTCTGGCACTAATGTTTGATCGACATCAAAAGACTGACCATCAGAAGGTCTGATATACGAACCGCTTCTTACTTTGTAATCAACTTTGTTTCCGTCAATTAAAACACCATTTAAATATGTACTTGACTCGAGTATTTCGGAGTACATATTATTTTGTTGCATTAATTGAATTGCCGGATAGTTTGGATCAGATGTTGTAAAAATATTATTAAATGTAAATTGAAAAACTTGTCTTTTTATATCTGTTGAACCTAACATTGTTTGCTCAATAGCAATAGGTTTACTAAAAATAATATCACTTCCTGCAGCAGGCTCATCATATATGTACGTCATTGTAGATTGTACTCCATCCACCGAAGACACTATTGACTCGAGAACATAATGATTGATATCATAATTAAAATTCTGCATGTTGAGATTTTGCACTTCTAACACACCTGCATAATCTAAATCTAGTATAAGCCCGAAATTAATATTTCCATATAAGCTTACAAAAGTTGCTTCATATTTTGGAGCAGTTATATTTTGCATCAGGTTTTTATAGTTGTATTCTACCGAGCGAACACAACTGTCATTAAGGTCATAATCTTTTACAGATAATAATTGACCATAAGATTGGAAAAATCCATCTGTACTTACGGGTACAATTTCATCAGTACTTGATATGTAGATATCATTATGTGTACTACTTCCTCCATTAATTAAATTAAAACGATCCAATCCATCAGGATTTTGAGGAACTCGAAATTCGCTTACAGAAAAGCCGCCAATATTTTCGACACTTGTTTTTACCTGCTTGTAAACAATATCAAATGGAATTATTCTTGCTTTACTATGTCCGTTTTCACTTACTAAAACTTTGTGAACAGGAACAGCTCCGAGAACTTCTCCGCAACAACCAAAACAATTTTCACCTACCCTTTTCGGAATTTGAAACATATCCAAATTATCACAACTTGTGCCCGTTATTCCGTCAGTATCAAATAAAAGCGTTTGTGGAAAAGGATTCCTAACAAATTGGCCCTGACACTCTTTAACTCCTGAAATTTCATCACTAATTGATTTGAAATTGTAATCAAAAATAAATACCCGATCATCATCGGGGTCTCCGTCACCATCACTTGTAGTTTTTCGTGCAATCCTCAGACCAGCTCCTTTTAATGTATTTTTAGACACTGGTTCGTTTTTTACAACAGAAACAGATACACCTGTTCTCTTTTGTATCCAAACGGTATAGTTATTACCTGCTTCTAAACCAATTTGTTGAAAAGAAAGTGAGTTTACATTCGGATCAATTATCGAAGAAGAGATATATCCTAAATAGGTAAAAAATGTCCCATTATTTTCTACAATAATTCCTATTTCTTCAGTATTTGCACAAACATTAGAAGTAGACCGATTAAAAGTAAACAAACCTTCATCTGTAGTTGCAGCTGAGAGATTTACATCAAATGCAACATACCAATTTGGCACCTGTGAAGGTGTAACTGCGTTTTGAATTATTTCATATTCTCCAAAGTCCAACGGTACATTTTCATCTTGTAATTCATAACAACAATTTCCAGATGAGCAAAGGCTTACGTCTGTATATAATTGATTTCCTGATTCATATACAATATGATTATTTACTTTTCCTTCATTAGGTTCATACTCAAATTCAATAATGCCTCCTGTTGGATAATTTATTTTTGTTAAAATACCTGCTGAGGTAAAATTATAATCTGCTCTTTTATCTGCATAAGTTCCACCGGCAGGCATATCACCACTTGGCGGAACCAATCTTGCGATTAATGAATTATTCGCATCTTTACCATTATAATATCCCCAGTAATCTCTTGCATAAGATAATTTAGAAGGTAAATTTAGTGCACTATTTCCAAAACCACTTAAATCATATTCGAAACTTGTCGTTAAAGTTAATGCAGGATCAAGTGTACAAGTTGTTTCATCAATCGATTCTAACATTAATCGAATATTTTTCACAAAGGAGGAATTGGCATTGTAATAATTTGTGTTAAGCGTAAAGATTTTATCGCATTCAAAATTTCCACTCGAGTTATCCAAAAATTGCAACTCAATACTTTCAATTGCTTTCGGGCCATGGCTATGGTTTGATAAACTTATGTTACTATTACCAAACATAGCTGCGGCTATAGTTCCTTCAAGATCACCCAAACCCGCAATATCTGGACCGGTGAAATTTAGATCTTCACGATTATAATTATTTCCACCTAGCGTATTAAATACAACTTTTACTGTTTCATTTTCAACAGATTCCAAACGGTGACCATCATAGATATAAAAATTTGTTCGATCAAAATCACTTGCCGGAACATAATTTGGAGCTGTAGATAAATATTCAAGATTTAAACAAACAGGATAATCAGGTGTACATCCAAGATCATCTTCATTTTGATACTTACTTTTGAAATAAGCTTCTTCCTGCATTAATCCCTGACTGACATATTTCTCAATTACATAATTAAATCTTACTTCGTCTTTTAATTTGGCAGTTGTCATTTTTGATAAATACCACTGTGAAATATGAAAAAAGTCATAATCCTGTGCAGCAACACCACCGTTTATTAACCTTGATTTTTCTCTTAGACTATTTCCATTTTCATCTTCTCCTATTAGGTATGTAGTTCCTTCCGGATCGACAATCTCCCATTTATAAAATATTTGATTGAAAGAATTATTTGGGCTAGTATTGCTTTCTAAATCATCTCGGCTAACTTGTTTTAGAAAAGGCGTTACAATTACCGGTAAATTCGCCGGAATAGTTTGAATCTGTTGATTTACATCGAAAAAGAACTTGAAATGTAAATTAGGAAGGTTTACATTAAATATATCCGGTTCAGTATCTGTATAGTTCTTTGCCGGAAAATTAAAACCTGCATATATATGTAAATCATTTTCAGTCGCATTTGGCTTTGGGTTATGATACCAACCGTGATAACGATCAGGATCTTGATACGTATAACTAAAATCAGTACCATAAGTATTGCCTTCATCTTTCTTACCTCTGATTTCACGTACAATTCCATAATTACAACTTGACTCCCACCCTAAACCAAAATTACTTGCTTCTTGTCCTACACGTACACCGTTACCATTTACATAATTTAACTCAATTGGTATTGATATTCCATCAGCTACAATTTCTGTTATAGGAAAGCTTACTTTTTCTGTACCTGTAAATAAATCTTCACTTGTATTTACTGCTCTTAATAATGATGCAGCTGTTGGAGAAGCCGGAATTCTCTCAAAGCCATCTTCTATTCCTGAAGAACTTGCATTTAGTTTTTGCATGAAGCAAAGACATAGCAGTCCTGTTATCATAAAAATTAAACCCTTCATAATACTGATATTTAAATTTGAAATAAAAGTTGGTTATTTACTTAACCAGTTTGTAGGTCTGGATTCCAACATCCGGATGATATACTTCAAGAAGGTAAATTCCTGATGAAAATTGAGATAAATCATATAATGTAAATTCACTCCCTGCACTTTCAATAGCAACCACATAATTTCTTAACACTTTACCTGAAACATCAGTCAGTTTTAGTATTATTTCACCATTTATTTCTACAGGAAATTTCAACGAAACAAAATCATCGAAAGGATTTGGGTAAGGTTCAACAATAGGTTCAGAAAGTCTTCCACCGGTAAATAAGCCAAATGTTGTACTTTTCCCACCTCTTACTCCCCCAGTTAAGATTATAGGTGTTAAGGTTCCAAGGTTACCACCAGTTGTTAGCCAATCATCTAAATCATTGTCTGCAATTATCGGTATTGTTTTTGACAATTGTGTAGTGCAACCATATCGATTTGTTATGGTTACTGTGTAAGTTCCGGAACAAACATTACTAATTGTGGAAGATGTTGCACCGTTACTCCATTGAAAAGTATAAGGCCCTGTGTTTCCATCAGCTGATGCTGTAATTGAGCTACTACAATTTGAAACACCTATTGAAGAGCTTATACTATATCCTGCAAAAACAAAGGAAGTATAACAGATTAAAACAATTGAAAAAATGAATTTTAGAGTTTTCATGACTACTTATTTAAAATGAACAATACTTAAAAGTAGTCTGAGAATGCTTTCTTTTGAAAGACAAATTAACTGCATTTTCTTAATGCAAATAAATATTTCATAATAATATTACTTTAAATACACATGTATATAATTATGATTTACATTAAATTAAACACTTTATTTTAAAAGTCCATTTTCTTAATTGAACTGCTTATATTTTTAATAATTCCCTTTCTAAATGAAAAAGCAAATATATTTTCACAGTTATAAACCAGAGAAACAAACAGTAAAAAAAATATTCGGGTATAAAAACTATTAAAATTGAAGATTCCTATAAGTGTAAAATACATTATTTAAATAAAGCAAATATATTTTTGGGCAGCGAACGGGCTCGCGGCTCATACGCATGCATTTAATAAGCTGTTCAGAATAGCACTTGTTTGTCTTTCTTCGGCAGCCTGCACAAGTTCTTTCTTCACAAGCTTATTAAAAGCAAGGGTACCGCCTTCATCCCTGCTGCAATATTTAAATGAAAATTTATTTAGTCTCTTATAAATTGATGTATCGATTTATCTCTCTGCGCAAACATTCTCAAACTATCTGGTACAAGCCATCTTTTGTCTTGAAACTTCTCAGCAAACTGATCACATTCAAAAATAAAATTGCTTATCCCAATAAAATCTAAATAAGACAAAGCGCCTCCTGTATAAATTGGGAATCCCCAACCTAGTACTGAACCTAAGTCACCATCGGCTGCTGATCTTAAAACCCCTTCATCTAAACAACGAATTGCTTCTAAAGCCTGTCGATGCAAAATTCGTTTTCCTATTTCGTCGCGGTGTGGT
>JAHDHT010000480.1 GCA_020631175.1 Chitinophagales bacterium | reverse complement strand
TATTAGAGAAATTAATCCCTTCAATATCAGATAAGGTTTGAACAAGGTGCGTAATATCACCCGTTACCGGGTCTATTTCACTTAGCCAAGCATCGCCACCGTAAGACAATTGAACAACAGCGAGAATTTTACATGTTTGAGGATCTACTGCAATACAATCTACTGATGTACCGACATCCCCATTGATTAATAAATAATCATCTCCATTAAAGTAGCCCGGCACAAAAGTACCTGTTTGGCGATCTACGACGATCATTTTGTCTGGTGCCGTTTGCGAATAAGCCCAAACTAATCCCCGACAATTATCTAGCGCCATACCATTCACTTCATTTGGTACAAAGTCACCTGCAGGTCCGCTTGCCAGACCATAGTTTAATGCCAGAGGAGTAAATTCACCGGTGGTAAAATCAATCGTACCTAATTGATTTTGGTTTGATCCGTAAAGTTTCGATTCCTGAGGGTCGAAACTCAATCCTTCCACTGAAACAGTGTTTCCGGCAGGCGTTAAATCTCCTATAAATTCTGAGGTTCCTGAAAATCGATTGATTACATAAAAATTATCCTGTCCATCAGAAACCATATAACATCCGACAGTTTCACCAAAGAAGCCAAAATCATATCCATCCAAACTAAGAGCATCATTATTAATTGAAAGTGGATAAAACTGATCGGTAGAGACATTATGCAAGTCGGCAAGATCATTTGTGTCTATTGCAAGGATGTAGTTCCCTGCAGTTATATTATCAATTTTGTAGAAGCCGGAAGTATTAGAAACATCACTGTTAACCAGTGGATCTGTAATTTCATACTGCTGATTATTGTTTACATCCTGAAAAAGCAGGATTTTAACAGCAGGAGACTCTATATCCAGTTCATCGAAGATACCATCGCAATTCGTATCAACGAAAACATAACCTTCAACTGAAGCTGCAAAAGAGGATATGCAGATAGCAAAGGATAATAGAGTAAACAGTAGTTTTGGTCGTAGCCCAATACTTAATAATTTCATAATCACCGCATTACGATTCAATTTGTATATGTATGGGTAACCCTGAAAGCCTTCATAAAGTGAATATGGAAAACTCCATGAGTAGTGCCGCAAGAGTTATACTTAATGTTTACGGTGAATAAAGCCCGATGGTTACAGACTTATTATGTTTTATTTTAATGTATTAACATGGGCTATTTGTCTTTTATGTTTTCATATTCTTAACAATATTTGAGGTTGAATCTCTTTATTTGTAAGTATTGGAGCAGCAGCCTTACATAAGGAAATTTTTAATTTGTATTTGTTTAATATTCAGCGCATACATTGTTAGCGCTCAATCATCGAATGTCAAAACTTCATTTTTTTCATCAGAGAAAGATAGTCTGAAGCTTGACAGTCTTTCAATAATTCCGTTTTCTGAATATATCGAGCTGGATGGAATGCATTATCAGGATACGAGTACCTATTTTATAGATTTTATTAATGCTACTTTCGTTTGGACAGATAAGCCTTCATTT
>JAHDHT010000479.1 GCA_020631175.1 Chitinophagales bacterium | reverse complement strand
TAATATTCCATTCAGTGAGACCTCCGGGGCTGGCAAGATAAATCAGACTATCATTTACTTGCAAAATGTCTTTTATAAAGGTATCCGGAATATCACTGTTTTGAGTTGAATAGCAGTTGATTGACAAGTCATTATTCAGCATACACAGTCCGCCGGTGAAGGTTCCGATCATCAATTGGCCGTTAGAAATTTGCTCTATTGTACGAATATCATCGTCGCTTAAATTGCTGTTTTGAGTGTTAAAACTGGTCCATTTTCCGTCCTGAAAAAAATGAAGCCCGGCATCTGTTCCGATCCATAAACCATTATTATTTACCTTTTCCAATGCCTGTATTTTATTTGAGTCTAGCGCACTGTTAGAAGTAGTGAAGACAGTCTTAAAATTTTGGGCGGAAGCAGATTGGCATTGATACAGTAAAATAATAGTTAACAGTATACTATTGAATGTACAAAATGCCCGACAAGGATAAATTAATTTAATATGTAAATATATGTTTTTCATTGTTTTGGGGTGTCCACTGTCATACATAAAAGCATTTAAAGAATATCATGTTTAAGCAAGCCATTTTCTTCAAAATGTCGTATTTTTGTTGACTTACAAGACAATTTATTAAGACATAACTTATGAAAAAACTATTTACACAAAATTTACTGTTGTTCTTTATAGCTTTTTGCGGCTTTTCGACGGGGCTTTCGGCTCAGATCGAGGTAACAGACAGTATTCCGGGTCAGCAATTAGCAGAGGCTCTTGTTGGATCTGGTGTAACGATCGACAATGTAGATTTTAACTGTCCTTATGATGCGGCAGGTATTTTTGACGGTACGAACTCAAATGTTGGTATTGACAATGGAATTGTTTTAACTTCCGGTACTGCTGATGGAGTTGTAGGACCTAATGCCTCGGGAAGCTTTACCGGAGTAATTTTGGATCCGGATTTTTATGGATATGGCGCATGGCCGGGAGATCCTGATTTGGATGTTTTAGCTGCTACTGTAACGACTAATAATGCTTGTGTCCTTGAATTTGATGTAACTGTTTCTTGTGCAGATACCGTTTGTTTTGATTATGTATTTGGTTCAGAAGAATATTTAGAATTTGTAAATGCCGGTTTTAATGATGCATTTGGATTCTTTGTTAGTGGTCCAAACCCTGCGGGTGGATATTATAACAATGAAAATATTGCAATTATTCCGGGAACCAATACTCCTGTAACGATTGATAACCTTAATGATGTGTTAAACAGTCAATTCTTTATCGACAATGGAGATGGCGCTTCTGCTCCACAAAATTATGACCCTACAGTAATTCAATATGACGGATTTACAGTTGTACTTCCGGCTTGTTTTGCAACAGTTCCTTTTGAAACCTATCGATTAAAACTAGCTGTTGCTGATGCCGGTGATGAGGCATGGGATTCAGGTGTATTTATAGTGGGTGAGTCTTTAACGGCAAATGTAATTACGGTTGAAGCTAATGGTGTTAGTGGAAATACAGATTTTCCAAATGC
>JAHDHT010000144.1:1908-9387 GCA_020631175.1 Chitinophagales bacterium | reverse complement strand
CTCTCCATTCATGTAAATAATTACAGGATTCAATTAATGGAGTTAAATCCTGATGAATTAAAATATGATCGTATCGAAATCCATTACCCTGATGACTAAACCAGCTGTATTCTTTTTTGTCTCCATTCATTATTCTGAATGCATCCGGATATCCATTTTCTTTTAAGTCTTTAAATTGTTTGGTATACCAGAAAGAATCTCCTTTTTGATCAATAAAATTTTCTCCCGTATTTAAATCGCCCAAAATGATTGATGGAATATTATCTTTTAATTCTTCATTTAGCAGTTCGAAAAGTTTATGCTTTTTTTTATGCGGCATATAAACTGCATAAATATTAATTGCATCAAGGTTTATTTTGAGGATGTTGTTTTTGTATGTATAGTTTGTGTAATGAAATACTTTAACCGAGCCGGGTATTTTTGATAATACGCAAACAGCGTTTTCTTCTTCGTTTGCACCCGTAACCCATTGATGTATATAACCACTTTTTAAAAGTTGAGTTCTTATATGAGCACCGTTTGCATTATTTCTGAATTCACTTAAGACTACAACATGCGGATTGTGATTTTTAATAGCACTGCAAATCTTTGCGCAACGGGTACCTCCACCGTGTAAAATATTCCAGGACAAGAATTTCACTAAGCAGTTTTCTTAGCTTTAGCTTTTTCAATACTTTCTTTTAAGGCACTCATAATATCAACTACCGGCTTATCTTCTTTCTCCTCTCCTATCGTAACTACTTCTTTGCCATCTATTTTTGCCTGTACCACTTCTTCCAGTGCTTCTTTGTAACGATCTGTAAAATCTACTTCTTCAAATTTTTTGGATAAACTTCCAACTAAAGTTTCAGCCAGTTTTAATTGTTCTTTATCTACTTCAACTTCCGCTAAATCAGGAACATTATTTATATCTCTCAGTTCGTATGGATAACGAAGCTTATACATAATAATTCCATTTTCATATGCTGTTAATAAAACGACATCTTCCCTGTCACGTAAAATGATTCTGCCTACACCTGCTTTTTTAGTTTTCTTTAAAGTTTGTATTAATAAACCGAAAGTTTGTTGTGCCACTTTTCCATCAGGACCAATAAAACTTACGCTTTCAAATCTGGACGGATGCACTTCGTTTATGTCGACGAAGGCTTCGATATCAATTGCCCGGTTACTTTCTAACTTTATATTATCAAGTTCGTCTGGTGTTAAAACTACATATTCATCATTACTATACTCATATCCTTTTACGATGTCATCATATGGTACTTCTTCTTCACATTGTTTACAAACCTTTTTATACCCAATTCTGCCATTGTCTTTATTATGTAATTGCTTAAATGAAATATTGCCTTTACTATTGATAGCAGAAAATATTTGTATTGGAATTGTTACCAATGAAAATCTTATATGTCCTTTCCAGATTGAACGCATACTATTATTTTAAAAATTTTACAAAAACAGGTTCTCTAAACGTTTCATTTGGGGTTTTTGAAGCATATATAATTTCTGCTTCTAATTGGGGTTTAATCCAGGTTGTATTTCTTTCTTCTTCTATTTTTTGTTTCAGCAGTTTTTTCGCTTTGGGAATGGATCGTAATATAGAAAAAATACTTTTCAATTGGTCCATATCGAATCCGGTGCCAACTCTACCTCTGTAAATCCATTTATCATTTTCTTTTTGAGCAAGGTGCATAGAACCAAAATAGGCAGACCGATCACCTTTACCTTTTGTATAACCAATTACGTAACAAGTTGTATTATGTCTGACTTTATATTTAAGCCATTGTGCAGAACGCTGACCGAAAAAATATTTACTGCCTGATTTTTTTGCCATTATTCCTTCCATATTCTTCATTTTAATTGCATCAAATAAGGATTGGCCTGATTCGAAACTTTCACTAAAACGAATTGCATTTTTAATTTTAATGAGATGAGGAATATACGCTCTTCGATTTTCAATTGGTTCATTGGTGCAATCTTTACCATCGACATAAATCAAATCGAAGGCATAAAATGTTGCATTTAGTTTTTTGGGAGGAAATTGACTATGCATTCGACTTATAACTTCATTAAAAAGGGGGCGACCTTGATCATCCAAAACTACAATTTCACCATCTAATATAATTTCTTCCGTTTCATATAAATCAGGATCAGTTATTTCCGGAAATTTTTTACTCAAATCTTTTCCGCTTCTTGATAATATCTGAACTGAGTCATTTTTTTTGATAATAAAAACGCGAATACCATCCCATTTAACTTCATAAATCCATTTTTTTCCGGATGGAATTTTATCGGTCATTTCTGCAAGCATATGTTTAGATTGCACCACAGGCATTGTAAAATCTTCATCTGATTTTAATTCAGTTAACCACTGATTATCTTTCATTTTATAGATATCGTATTTGCCTTTAAATAATTTGCCGGATAGTTGAATTTGATATTTCTTATCTTTTTTTGATTGAATTAACTGATAGGTTCCGGTATCAAAAATCCACAACCTTCCGCCTCCATATTCATCCTTAGGGATTTCACCTTCAAAATTTAAATATTTAGCCGGATGATCTTCTGTTTGAATTGCTAAACGCTTAATACCCTTTGTTAAGGGCATACCTTTTGGAATTGCCCATGATTTCAATACGCCTTCAATACCTAATCGAAGATCGTAATGTAAGTTTGTAGCATCGTGTAAATTAATAACAAACTTCCCATTCACACTTTCATCTTTATTTGCCGGTGGTTCATTTGTTTTCGTAAAATTTCTTTTTTGCTCATATGATTCAAGGTTTACCGGAATTGATTTCTTGGTGTTTATATCTAATGGTCTTGCTTTATCGAAAAAAGAATCCCACGATGGAGCCTGGTCGATCCATTCATTTAGGTTTTTAAGATGAAACTGATTGGCCTTTTGTATTTTATCCAATTCTTCCCATTCGAACGGTACGCTTACCGGCGCATTTAATTTTCCTCTTAAACTGTAAGGACAAATTGTTGTATTGCCTTGATGGTTTCTATAAATATCTAGAAGAACTTTTCCCTTTCTTTTCTCTTTTGAAATTTTAAGTGTACAATGTTTATGTGCTTTTAAAAAGGGTTTAAGTAATTCTTTGATTTTGTCTATTTGCTCTTTGTATTCTAATTTAACTTCTACAGGAACTAATATATGAAGCCCTTTTCCTCCGCTTGTTTTTATAAAGGGTACTAAATCTAATGACTCTAAAAAACCTTTTAATTCGTGTGCCACTTCTTTGAGTCGGTTGAAGCCAAATTCTTCAGACGGATCCATATCGATCACAAAATGATCCGGTTTTGTTACATTTGAATTTCTTGAGCCCATTATGTGAATTTCAAGAGCAGCGAGATTAGCCAGCCATGCTAGTGATGCTGCATTGCTTAAAAACAGATATTCATTTTCATTATCCCATGGTAAAATATCGGTTTTGATCCAATCCGGTGTCCAGTCTGGTTTGTTTCTTGCATAAAATTTATGTGCTTCAATGCCGTCGGGATATCTGATTAATGTAAGTGGTCTGTTGGCTGAAAATTGTAATAATTTATTTTGAACAGCTAAATAATACTGAATTATTTCTGCTTTAATTATTCCGGCATTTGGATAAATTAATTTTTGAAGGTTACTTAATTTTAGTTTTTGGCCTTCTACTTCAGTATAGGTATATTTTGATGGCAATATTTTCCTGATTAAAGAATCAAGTTAGTCATTTTGATTTAAAGCTTGTCAGTATTTAAAATTCCAGGTAACAGAAGGTAATACCGGAAATAATGAAACTTGAATTAAACGGCTATTTAAACCTTGATTTAGATCACCTTCAAGGTCTACATAATAGAAGAATGGATTTTGCCGGTTATATACATTGTAAACTGAAAATACGATATCGTGTTCCAGTTTATTTCTTTTCTTTAAATGCCAGGTTGCTGCGAAATCCATTCGATGGTAAGGTGCCATTCTAAACGAATTCCGATCCATATATTCGGTATATATCCAACCATCAATTACAAAGAAACTATTGGGTAATGTAGTTGCTTGTCCTGTACCGTAAACATAAGTGCCTGAAAAATCCCATTTTTCGTTTAATTCAAAAATTGCTACGACCGACAGGTCATGCGTTCGATCATATCTTGCCGGAAACGTTTCTCCTTCATTAATGTCGGGGAAGGTTCTGGTGGTTCTGGATAAAGTATAACCTGCCCAACCATTAAAGCGACCTGTTCTCTTCTTAAGAAATAACTCAAGTCCGTAAGACTCTCCTTTTCCAAACACAAAATCGTTTTCAATATCAATTCCCAATTCTGGCGCATATGATTCTCGGAATTCAATTTGATTTTGCAAGCGTTTATAATATCCTTCCACAGAAAACTCATAAACATTATCTGCAAAGTTTTTAAAGTATCCCGCAGAAAACTGCATTCCTCTTTGCGGCTTAACTCTTGCTGTACTTGGCACCCATAAGTCAGTTGGTAATTGAGAGGTAGCACTACTTACTAAGTGATTGTATTGATTGTTGTAGGTAAAACCTAATTTAACTGATGCATCATTATTTAACCTGATTCTGGAACTTATTCGTGGTTCAATTCCATAATAGTCGGCAATAAATTGAAAGGCATCATATCGAACGGTATCTTCCGGCAGACCGTTGAATCCGAAGCGTATATCTTTATAGGGACCAACATGATGAAATGAACTTGCTCTAAGCCCAACGTTTACTTTTATTCGATCAGTAATTGACCATTCATCCTGAATATAAATTGCTGTCTCTAATGCATATTTTTTATTATCCGGATCAGAATTGATTTCTGTGTCGCCTATTGCGGCATTAACACTATAAGGAGTATAGGTATGATGTGCCAGATTTACCCCAAATTTAATTTCATGTAAAACAGAAGGAAAATAATCAAAGTCCCATTTTAAATTATAATCTCTTATACCACTAAAAAGCGTGCTCTCGAAACTGTTAATTTCAGAATTAACGCGCACACTAAAATCATAATCATTATAAATGGCCGTCGCATTCATAAATAACTTATTATTGAATAAGTGGTTCCACCTTAATGTTGCGGTAGCGTTTCCCCAAGGCATGTATACTTCAAAACCGTCGGTAGATCTATAATTAAAAACATCTCTTCCAAAATAACCGCTTAAAAAGATTCGGTCTTTTTCTGAGAAGGTATAATTTAGTTTTGTATTTAAGTCGTAGAAATAATATCCGTTTCCTTTAAAGTCTTCAAAGCGTTCTGTATTAAAAAGGGGTTGCAGAAGAACATCAATATAAGTTCTTCTTGCTGCAATCATGAAAGCACTTTTATCTTTCACCAAAGGACCCTCTAATGTTAATCTTGACGAAATTAAACCGATACCTCCGGTTGCATGATAGTCTTTTGTATTTCCATCTTTCATACTGACATCTAATACAGAAGAAAGACGGCCTCCATAGCGTGCGGGCATTCCGCCCTTAGTTAATGTTGCAGATTTTACAGCATCAGAATTAAATACCGAGAAGAATCCGAATAAGTGACCCGGATTATAAACTATGGCTTCATCGAGTAAAATTAAGTTTTGATCAGGACCTCCTCCTCTCACATAGAAACCGGAATTCCCTTCACCGGCCGACATAACACCTGGGAGTAATTGGATTGTTCTTAAAACATCAACTTCTCCTAAAAGGGCAGGAATTTTTTTAATCTTATCGACCGATAGTTCGACCGTACCCATTTCTGTTCCTTCAATATTTTTATCCTCCCGTTCTCCTTTAATTACTATTTCATCCCTCATCACTCCGGACTCACTCAGACTTACACTATGCGTTAAATCTTCATTTAATTCAATTTGAAACTGTTGTGTTTCATAACCGATATAAGAGTAAACAAAATTATAGGTTCCTTCTTCAAGTGTAATAGAATAAAACCCATATAAATTTGTAGTACCTCCTGTTTTTAATTCTGTATTAAAAATATTAGCTCCTATCAATGTTTCGCCGGAAGAAGCATCAGTTATATACCCTGAGATCGTATATTTTTGTTGTGCTTTAGAATTAAGACAAAAAAGGAAAAGAAATAATGAAGTAATGGTAAGTAGTCGATTCATTTTAAAAGCTTATTGCTGCTTCACTATTTTAATCGTTTGCAGATATTCGTTGTTTGCATTTTTATATTGGAGGAAATAAATTCCATCCGGAAAAGATTCCAGATAATCGATTTTTAACATAGTTTCACCGGGTTGATCACTTAGGTTTTCTATATCATATATTGTTCTTCCTGAAATATCATATATGGCAAATGATGAAGCCTGATCATCACTGTATAAATAAAATGAATCAGTAAAAGGGTTTGGTGCTACGAATAATGTATTTTCTTTTTCCAGTTCTAATCCGGAAAGATAAAATGAAGCTTTACAAAAATCGGGTACACCGTATCCTTTAAGAGTATCCGGAAAATGATATTGATCTGCAGAACGTTTTATCGCTTCTAAAATTTCCATATTCGACATGGATGGAAATGTTTGCCACAAACAAGCTGCCATACCTGCAATTAATGGTGCTGAAAAGGATGTGCCATTACCACTCACTACCCCACCGTTCGTATTAACTACATACACTCCTGATCCAAGAGCGCAGACTTCAGGTTTTATTTGCTGATCATAAGTTGGGCCGAATGAACTGAATGCGCTTTTGCCGCGAAGAGAATCAACCGCCCCTACGGTTAAAACACTATCTCCATCGGCTGGTGCTGAAATATATTTCCAGTTTCCGTTTCCATAATTTCCGGCACTGCTTATAACCAATATACCTTTAGAAGCTGCAATATCTGCTGCAATACTTATAGGCGCAGTATTTCCATCCATATCTTCATAGGTATGATTCTGAAGACTATCTTCAAAAGTTGTATATCCTAATGAAGAATTAATAATATCCACACCAAGGCTATCGGCCATTTCAGCAGCCAAAATCCAATTATATTCTTCCTGTAATGTTTCACCGGAGGTGTCTTCCGTCCTGAATAAAAAATAATTTGCTTCGGGAGAAGTACCGGTAAATTCCTGAAAAATACTTGCCGCCATAATCGACAAAACATATGTTCCATGAGGAGAAGCATGAAATGGATCATTATCATGATCAACCAAATCGAAACTTCCTTTTAATAAATTACCGGCAAACAGAGATTTGAATGCTTCTAAAGAATCTACTTTTGTAAAACCGGCATCGAAAACAGCTATGTTGATTCCCTGACCTTTTTTATTGTTGCTATGTAAACAATCTGCATTTAACAGATAATGTTGCCAATGCGAAAGTTGATTTGGAAAAGTACTACCTTGTTTTCTTGCAAGGTCATTCGCTAATTTGCTTTCTTCAACTTTATATTGTCTTACTTTTTCAACTTTGTTAACAAATGAAGGAAGTGGATCTGGAATATTTTCTACAACGACAGCATTCAACCATCTTGATTGAGCAATAATTTCGGATTTACTTTTTA
>JAHDHT010000144.1:0-1808 GCA_020631175.1 Chitinophagales bacterium | reverse complement strand
CGATTAATTATGATCGATTAGACGTTGGCGGTAAATAAATCCTTTTTCTGCACACTCGACCCAAGGACAATTCGGATCGATTGTTTGAGTTTCAAGATTCCAGAATTCTTTATAGACAAGGCCAATACCTTTTGCATACATTTCTTTAGAGAACGATTTTTCGATAAAGGTTTCAAAATCGTTTTGCTGAATCTCGAGTACATTACTTAAATTGACTGAACCGTTTGCATACGTTGCATCTGTACTTAAAACGGTATAATCCCAATCATCTTTATAAATTTCAAGCTCAGGATCTGTGTTGTCGATATAGGTATTTCCTTTCCACTGTTTACCGTTTGTTGGAGGGAATGCGATTTTCAAAAATCTGACATTTTCTTCAATTCTTTCTGCTGTACTGCTGTCTCTTACACCATACCAGATATCCTGAAGGTTCCAGTTATCATTTGGGTCGTATCGATAGCTACGTTCTACTCTTACTGCCGGACGACCTTCATTATCGACAAATTCTTCTTCAATAAATTCGCGGATCTGTAGATAAGTTGTTTCCACTACTTCTTCAAAGTCGTTGTAGATAATGCTATCTGCTTCGTAAACTACCCATTTTCCTTGTTCCATTGGAAAATATTCAAACCCGAAATCGATATTAGGCTCTTCTATCTCGTCTTTACAGGAGATTAAAAGAACCAGGCAAGAAGCAAAAATTAATAAAATGGTCTTGTTGAAATTCATAATTAAGTCAATATTGCAAACTGATAAATACTTACCAATTTCCGTGCAAAAATAGCCTTTTCTTAAGGTAAATTGTTCATATGCCGGACGAATCCGCATTAGCAACGAGATTTTTCTTTGAAATAGTATTTATGAAGACAAGTTTATGCTCTTAAATAGAACTGCTCACCCATTCCCTGCCACTTATCAAGCTCTACAGTATCACCTCCTTCCAGTCGAACAGTACCTGAAACGATTCCCGGGGGACCTTCATATTTACTGGCTGCCAGTATATAATTCTCATGAATAGCGTTTCTTTTTTGCGGATGGAAAGACAATCTGATTCGATCTTTTTTGTCTTTGATGATCCACACACCATCAACTCCTTCCGGTCTATGAAATTTCACTGGTGGCAAATAGTGTTTTTGCCCATCTAACCACAGCGCATTTTCGTTATAAGAATCCTGGTCTTGTACCTGATTATCTGTCAGATTAATACCCCAAATTTTGTCTTTTTGGGTGGATGCAGCTGTTAGCCAATCATATTTAGTAATGTAAGGATAGAAACCTTTATGGTCATCTGTGAATAAATGGCCTTCGGTTAAAATCGACTGCTTATTGATATGAAGAATTAACTTGGCAGGAGTTAATGTTTTTGTAGAATATATCCATCGATTTTTTGAAAGTGGCATGACTACAACGGAAGGTTCGAATTGCTTTAAATTGAAATCAGCTTTTAAAGTACCACTAAATTTATCATCAGCTTTTAAATTGAAATCGATTTTAAGTTTGTTTTGAAAGTAGTTTATATAGGCTTGACAATAACTTTCTCCTTCTTTATAAATTGATGTACCTCCGGCAATAGTATTACTAACTGATATTTTGGTGCTTGGTATTTTCTTTAGATAAGAATATGTTTTGTTTTCAATTGGAAAGTGAATGTATAATTTAACCAGACTTATTTTTTTAGTATCGTACAAAGCGATAAAAACAAACAACTTTTCACTTATATATTGAAATGCCTGCCATTCTCTTAACATTAGATACTTTACCGGTTTTGGTAAATTTAAGGGTGCATCTATTAAGTTGTTTTCTACAAA
>JAHDHT010000143.1:7027-9432 GCA_020631175.1 Chitinophagales bacterium | reverse complement strand
TTACAATAAATACTACTTTGAGAAAGATCCATTTTATTGACCGGCTGGTGTAAAATTAAGGCAGACTCTTCAAGTGGCATTACCATAGCAGATTCTTTATAAGCAAGCATCTGAATATTTGCTTCGATTCTTAATTGAGTTTCAGACTTTTTCTGTTCTTCAAAAGCAGGATGAACAGACAAACACTTTTCGTTTTTAATAAAATCTTCAAACAAAGATTTTCTATCCATCTGCATTACTAATTCATGCATTTGATTATAAACATTAATTTTACTATGCACAATGTAATTTCCTGATTTAGAAGTCTTTTTAATTTTCGTTATGCACATGCTTACATCTAATGTGTCATCATAATATACCGGAGCGATACTTTTAACATTAAATACACCAAGGTGAAATTTACAGTAAACAGAAAATTTATTTACTAACTGACAAAGTGCGAAATTAATTAATGCCTGATAAGGAACAGGTCTTGATTTAAAACCTAATGATTTTGCAAATTCTTCATCGTTTTCAATTCTCGATGGATTTTGACTTAATGATTTCCAGCCATTAACCCAGCCGCTGTCAATTGTTACCGGGAAATCAGCACTAATTACTTTGCCTTCGAACAATTCTATCCCTTTATTATTCAGAGACTTTCCAGTTATTGTATTAAATACAAGTTTATTCGACTGATGAATTTTTCGTTGAGAATCCCGTTTCATCTTTTTAACAAACGGAGGAGCTAACAGCTTTTTATCCTTAGAATAATAAATACCGCCATCACCAGAATCATACGAATCGGTTACATCTTTTAAGTCTAGATATTCCGCTTTTGATATACCGAAAATTTCATTAACTACAGATATTTGATTGACATGTAAAACTACTTTTGCATCAAGACCGGCAGTTGCACCGTTATTAGCATCTTCTAATAAGCCTTCATGATTTTTAATTTCTGTGAAAGGTGTATCAATTGCAATTAAATCATTGCTTCTTGCAGCCCACAATACTTTATTGCGAACCAGATCCATCGATAAGTGATTTCTTGTTGTACCGGTGTCTGCAAAAGTATCAGCATGACCAAAAATCATAGCGACACTTCGGTCGGACTGAGCTGCAATACTATCTACATTTGCAATTCCTTCGCCACACTCAATTAATGGAATCAATTTAAAATGTCCCTTAGCTAAACCACTGCGTTCTTCTGCTGCTTCAATTTGTTTTTCAAATTCAATAACATCTTCAGCTGTTTCAAGCATTGGTAATATAAAACCGGAAATCTGCTCCGTAAACTCAATTGAAAGATCCCGAATTAATTCATCTTTTTTACTCAATTCATTTAACCGAATATAAATCGGCTTTTTTACTTTCCTTTCTGAGTTTAAAAAATCCTGAATGTTTTTTCTTGCATGGGATTTTTGATCAGGCGGACAACTATCCTGAAGATCCAGTACAAGCCAGTCAGCCTCATTAAAGTAATGTATTTTATTAAACGTTTTCTCTTTGTGCGTTAATAAAAAGAAAACAGAACGGGGTGTTTCATTAATTGGCATCGGATCAAATTCCTCTTTCAATAACCCCATTTTATATGCCTGATGAGCAATGCGGTTTGCAAAAACTCCGCTTCTTTGTATAACCCCTTTATTTATATCAAGAATCGTATTAGTGATTTTTTCAAACTTAGATCGATTTAGTTTGTAAAAATTCGCATCGCCGGGTAGGGTATAGTTAACCCGAATTAACATATCTCTTGGGATGTCTTCGTATTCAAATATATTACCTTCACCGGCATAGTTTGCGCTGGTCACCATAAGCACATGACCTTTTTCAAAACATAAGTCTGCAAGATCATCAATAAAATCGCTTAATCGAACAAAGAAGGCCATAGTCTCACCGTTTTTAACCATGTTCGAAGCTTGATTTAATGCTTCAATATCTGTATTAAACCGATCAATTAAACCTACCGGAAAGGGAAATTGCCCCGCAACAGATTTGTGTTCACTACCACAAAATTTTTCAAATAATTTTTCTGAAACAGCAACACCGCTCGGCTTAGTCCAGGGACGTCCTTTAATGTTGTAAATTTTACGAATCGCATTTCTCGTGCATCCGGCCAATGCATAACCCATCTTTGTGGGCAGTAATAAAACGCCGTCTTCCATCAATAGATCAAGAACATAGTTCTTGTCTACTTTAACTTGTGCAATCATTGGTTGATTTTTAATAAGTTAAAATTTCAATAATATTTTTCCTTTAACTTTTCTGTTGGAAACGGCATGAAATGCTTCTATTGCGCGGTCGAAGGGGATTATCTCGTCGATTTTGACTTTCAATAATCCATCATCATACCATTCCTTCAGTTTATTTATGTTCGCCCGGTTTTTATCCGGGAATTTTTTTCCAAATGTTGACCAGAATAC
>JAHDHT010000143.1:3074-6927 GCA_020631175.1 Chitinophagales bacterium | reverse complement strand
AATGCAAAAATCAATTTTCTCTTTGGTAGAAGCACAGGCGATTACTTTCGCTCCCATCTTTTTAGCAACCTGTATGATTGCAGTTCCAACACCACCGGCTGCACCCATTACGGCAACCGTTTCACCGGCTTTTAACCGCGCCCTGTCTTTTAAACAATAAAGCGCAGTGCCATAGGTACAGCAGAATCCTGCCGCTTCTTCCATCGTCATTGATAAAGGCATTTTGTAAACGAAAGCAGCATCCAGTGAAATTTCTGAACGTGCCGCACCCCAAACCATTCCACCGGCAAATACCTTATCACCGGGCTTTAAATGCCCGACATCCTTTCCGGTTTCAAGTACAACTCCACTTAACTCACCACAAGGCGAAAAGGGGAGGCAGGGTTTATATTGATCCTTACCCTGAATGAGTAAGGTATCAGGAAAATTGAATCCGACATAAGAAGTTTTAATTCGAACCTCATGCGCCTTCAATTCTTCCGGTACTAAGTTTTTAAATACCAAGTCTGAGGGTTGCCCATACTTGGTACACAATAAAGCCATCATCAATGCTAAATATAAATATATTAAAAATTTTCCTGATTGGTATAATAGTCTGTCTCATTAGGTTTTAAACAGGTTTTCAACATATTTATATACAAAATTATATGTCTTTTCCACCATATGTTTGCCACTTTTTAACATTTTTGAAGCGCATCATCAGAGCTTCGAATCCGACTGCAGTCTCGCTTTCCACTGCTACGCGCCTCATTTTCAGGCGCTTCAGTATATACTATTTTGGTCTTCCTTCCGTCAGCCGGCAAATAGTATTACTTCAGTGCACTTCAAATAAGTCGGGTATCCGTTGCAATCGAGGCTATTTTAATAGTGCCTGTTTCAATCATGATTTATAATGAACATTTTGTGGCTCATCGACCTTATTATTGTATATTTATAATGCTTTAGGGGTGCCGTGAGGCTGAGAAATACCCTTTGAACCTGAAACGGATAATGCCGGCGAAGGGAAAAGTAATGCAAAAGGATATTTTGCTCCTAAGCCATAAGTTTAAAATAGTATGGAAATTCTTCTAAACGGAGCAAAAACAGTAGTTCAAGAAAATAACATTTTTGATTTAATGCAACGCATCAACCAAAATGCAGATGGTATTGCCGTAGCAGTTAATGAAGAAGTCATTCCTAAAACAGAATGGAAATCATTCACAATTAATGAAAACGATTCAATTTTAATGATAACAGCCACTCAGGGTGGATGAAATAAACAAGTATGAAAAAAGAACAAATACCAGGTAAAAACAGCATTACAAGAGATGATTTTCCAGCCTCTAAAAAGATATATGTTAAAGGTGAAATTCATCCAATCAAAGTTGCTATGCGAGAAATTTCATTGGAAGATTCTCCGGCTATGTTTGTGAATGGTGAATTCAACCAGGAACAAAATCCACCTGTTACGGTATATGATACCTCCGGACCATACACTGATCCGGAAATAGATATTGATGTAAAAAAAGGACTTCCAAAATTAAGAGCAAAATGGATTAACGATCGTACAGATACCGAATTGCTGGAAGACTTTACTAGTGTTTACAGTCGCGAACGGTTAGAAGATCCTAAATATGCTGAATTTGGATTTCAACATGTACCAAAACCTTTACGGGCAAAAACAGGTAAAAATGTTTCTCAAATGCATTATGCAAAACAGGGCATTATTACTCCGGAAATGGAATATATAGCAATTCGCGAAAATCAGCGTATTCAGGAAATTATCGATATGGGTAAAGTGCATGAAGGAAAAAACTTTGGTGCTTACAAACATCTCAAACCAATTACACCTGAGTTTGTAAGAAAAGAAGTAGCTGAAGGCCGTGCTATTATTCCTTGCAATATCAATCATCCTGAAACTGAACCGATGATCATCGGTCGAAACTTTTTAGTAAAGATTAATGCGAACCTTGGTAACTCAGCTGTTAGCTCTTCAATTGAAGAGGAAGTGGAAAAAGCAGTATGGGCTTGCAGATGGGGAGCCGATACCATAATGGATTTAAGTACCGGAAAAAACATTCATGAAACAAGAGAATGGATTATCCGAAATAGTCCGGTGCCGGTTGGAACCGTTCCAATTTATCAGGCTTTAGAAAAAGTGAATGGTAAAGCTGAAAATCTTACATGGGAAATATTCAGAGATACCTTAATCGAACAGGCAGAACAAGGAGTTGATTATTTTACCATTCATGCCGGCGTTTTGTTACGATATATTCCGATGACAGCAAAGCGGGTGACGGGTATCGTTTCAAGAGGTGGTTCGATTTTAGCTAAATGGTGTCTTGCACATCATAAAGAGAATTTCCTGTACACGCATTTCGAAGATATTTGCGAAATCATGAAAGCCTATGATGTGGCCTTTAGCCTTGGTGACGGTCTGCGTCCCGGCTCTATAGCAGATGCTAATGATGAAGCACAATTTGCTGAATTAGAAACATTAGGTGAGTTAACAAAAATTGCCTGGAAACACGATGTACAGGTTATGATTGAAGGACCCGGTCACGTGCCAATGCACATGATCAAAGAAAACATGGACAAACAATTAGAGCATTGTCATGAAGCTCCATTTTATACATTAGGGCCTTTAACGACAGATATTGCTCCGGGTTATGATCATATAACGTCTGGCATAGGAGCTGCAATGATAGGGTGGTTTGGTACCGCAATGCTTTGTTATGTTACTCCTAAAGAACATTTAGGTCTTCCAAATAAAAAGGATGTAAAAGATGGTGTTATAACTTACAAAATCGCAGCACATGCTGCGGATTTGGCTAAAGGGCATCCGGGTGCTTATTACAGAGATAACGCTCTGAGTAAGGCACGTTTCGAATTCAGATGGAATGATCAGTTTAATCTATCTTTGGATCCGGATACAGCAAGAGAATTTCATGATGAAACCTTACCAAGTGAAAATGCAAAAGTTGCCCATTTCTGTTCAATGTGCGGACCGCATTTTTGCAGCATGAAAATCACTCAAGAAGTAAGAGATTATGCGAAAGCGAAAAATCTGTCCGAAGAAGAAGCGCTAAATGAAGGCATGAAAGAAAAGTCAAAAGCTTTTGCTGAATCAGGCGGCGATGTTTACTTAAGATCTGAAAACTGAGAATAGAAAAGGATAATGAATAATTATTTAATCAGTGCTATTAAGCAATTTCAGTATTATAAAATGCTGGGCGAAAAATCAATAAATCAAATTGATGATGAAAAACTGTTTCATAGAAATGATGACAGCCAAAATTCTATTGCGATAATTGTGAACCACCTTTGGGGTAATATGATGTCAAGATGGACGGATTTTTTGAATAGTGATGGAGAAAAAGATTTTCGAAACAGAGATCTGGAATTTGAATCAGTAATTAATAATAAAACTGAATTACTGCAGAAATGGGAAGAAGGCTGGAATTGTTTGTTTTCAGCTTTAGATGAAATTAATGATGAAAATTTTAATCAAACTATTTATATAAGGAATCAAGGTCATAGTATAACCGAGGCGGTAAATAGACAACTTTGTCATTACGCATATCATATTGGTCAAATTGTTTTATTGGCAAAGCAAGTAAGAGGTGCTGACTTCGATTCATTATCCATCCCAAAAGGAAAATCTAAAGATTATAATTCAGCAAAATTTTCTCAGGAAAAGAAACAGGCTCATTTTACAGATGAATTCTTAACTGATAAAAACGAAAATTAATCTGATTATGATTGTTGTTTTATCATCTGAAGAGAAGTATAAAAATGAGGCAAATGCAATTGAAGCATTGTTCGATGCAGGATTAGACCGTTTTCATATCCGAAAAAAAACATGGAATAAATT
>JAHDHT010000143.1:0-2974 GCA_020631175.1 Chitinophagales bacterium | reverse complement strand
TGTTCGATGCAGGATTAGACCGTTTTCATATCCGAAAAAAAACATGGAATAAATTAGATGTGGAAACATTACTTAATGCAATTAATGAGAAGTATTATGCTGGTATTTCAATGCATCAATTTCCTGAGCTGGTAGAAAAATATAATTTAAGTGGTTTTCATTTTAGTTATTCATATCCATATCAAAAGCAAATTGCTGATCGATTAAAAAAGAATCATCAGGTTAGTATTTCAACACATACTAAATGTGAAATAGGAGAGTATGAACATATTATGGATTATATGTTTTTAAGTCCCTTATTTCCGTCCGTATCAAAAAAGGAAGAACAGTTTTTATTAGATAAAGAAAAAATTTCCAATTATTTACTAAAAGGTATCCAATCAAAAATAATTGCTTTAAGTGGTATCCATCCGGAAAATGCTGCTGAAGCTTTTGATTTAGGCTTTGATGGAATTGCTGTATTAGGTAGTATTTGGGAAGGGCAAACTGAAAAAATTGATACCGCTTTAATTGTTCAAAAATTTAGTGCTTTGAAAAAGGCCATTCAAACAAATAAAAGAATCACTCTTTGAAAGATATAAGTCGATTACATATAATAACACAAGCGCTCGAAAATAAGAGTCATTTAGATCAAATCAGATCAATAGCCAAAACGAATGCTGATTGGGTTCAGCTTAGAGTGAAGGATGTTGATCAATCAACATGGTTTGAAATCGGAAGAGAAGCAAAATCCATATTATCAGAAACGAATATTAAATTAATTATTAATGATAATGTTTATCTCGCAAAAGAAATTGAAGCCGACGGTGTCCATTTAGGTCAGGATGATATGTCTATTGAAGAAGCAAGAGATATTCTGGGAAATGATATAATAATTGGAGGTACGGCTAATACCTACGATCAGATATTAGCACATTACGAAAACGGAGTTGATTATGTTGGCTTAGGTCCTTATCGTACAACAAAGACTAAGAAAAAATTAGCTCCTGTTATTGAAATGTTTGCCTATGAAGTCATTTTTAAAAAATGTGAAATCAATAAAATTGATATTCCCGTAATTCCTATAGGTGGAATAGAAATAAATGATGTTTCAAAGTTAATGGCTGCAGGTGCTTATGGTGTTGCTGTTTCTTCAGCCATAGTAAAACAAAACATTATTGAACAAGTGGAAGCTTTCAGCCAAAAAATTTCAAACTTTCAATTTAGTTCTGATGTATAGTCCCTTAAAAATTGCCGATAAAATCTTTAAATCAAGATTGTTTACCGGAACTGGGAAATTCGGCTCCGGTAAAGTAATGCACGATGCTTTAATTGAAAGCAGAACTGAGTTAGTTACGGTTGCACTAAAGAGAGTTGAAATGGATAATAAAGATGATGAGATGCTGAATTATCTTTCACATGATCAATGGTCTTTATTGCCAAATACAAGTGGAGTAAGAACTGCAAAAGAAGCAGTATTTGCTGCTAAATTAGCCCGAGAAGCATTAGAAACTAATTGGCTAAAGCTCGAAATCCATCCGGATCCAAGATACTTAATGCCAGACCCGGTAGAAACGCTTAAAGCAGCAGAACAGTTAGTAAAAGAAGGCTTTATCGTAATGCCTTACTGTCATGCTGATCCGGTTTTATGTAAACAACTTGAAGAAGTGGGTTGTGCTGTAGTAATGCCTTTAGGTGCACCAATTGGTAGTAATAAGGGATTAGCTTCAAAAGATTTTTTAGAGATTATTATCGAGCAGGCAACGGTACCTGTAGTGGTAGATGCCGGTATCGGAGTTCCTTCACATGCCGCTGAAGCAATGGAAATGGGCGCTGACGCTGTTTTAGTGAATACGGCAATCGCTGTCGCCGAAGATCCGATAAGCATGGCCAAAGCATTTGATCTTGCTGTTACTGCCGGTAGATTAGCTTATGAAGCCGGAATTCCCGGAAAAGTTAATCATGCAATCGCAAGCAGTCCATTAACTTCTTTTTTGGATTAATTATATCTGAATTTAAATCTTATTGGCTATTTTATGTAGATATTTACCATAATGAATAGTTCGAAAAGTGGAATAGTTAATAAATTGGTAACCAGAGTCTCTGAATTGGGAACAACTGATATCAACGATGCTGTTTCAATAGAAGAACCTGTGCAAATTTCAGTTTCAATTCCTTCAAAAGGAATATTGAGAAAAGATATTTCAATTACCATGAGAACTCCCGGTCGGGACAAGGAATTAAGCATTGGTTTTTTATTCACAGAAGATATCATAAGATCTAAATCTGAAATAATAGAAATAAAAGAAAATGAAAATCAAATAATTGTTGAAGTTACAGAAGAAACAGAGGGACGGATTAAAAATTTAGAAAGACATTTTTATGCAAATAGCAGTTGTGGGGTATGCGGAAAAACAAGTGTTGATCAATTATTTCCAAATGAAATTTCAATACTTAAACCTGATAAGAAGATATTAACAAATATATTATATAATATTCCGGCTGAACTAAGAAAAACTCAAACTCAATTTGACAAAACAGGAGGTATTCATGCAGCAGCAATGTTCAGTTTTGAAGGAGCATTAATTAGTTTCTGTGAAGATGTAGGACGTCATAATGCTTTAGATAAGTTAATAGGTACTGCCTTATTCAATAATATGTTGCCCCTTTCAAATAAACTTTTATTATTAAGCGGACGGGCAAGCTTTGAATTAATTCAAAAAGCTGTTCGGGCAGGAATCCAATATATTGCAGCCATTGGTGCGCCAAGCAGTCTCGCTGTGGATTTAGCTATAAAACATGAATTGTTGCTTGTTGGTTTCTTAAAAAAAGATCGATTTAATATTTATTCAAGAGAAGATTTAGTCCAATATGAAAATTAGAATAAAAGGAAATTCTGTTCGATTCAGATTAACAAAGAGCGAAGTTTCAAAAGTTATATCAGAAGGATCATTTACAGAGTCATGTACAATAGGAGGGAATACATTTAAATATA
>JAHDHT010000142.1:7364-9494 GCA_020631175.1 Chitinophagales bacterium | reverse complement strand
GATTTACAAGGTAAAAACCGTATGATTCGCGGAAAATGGTCTAAAAAAGACGCTCAGTAATATTTTGGCCGGAAAAAAGTTACATGGACTTTCATCGATTTAAAGACTCTGTGAAATAAGTCAATTGCTTTTATTATATTTGATTATCATGCGTTTAGCTAAATATATTTGTCTGTTTGTTTTAAGTGCATTTCTTGTAAATACTGTTATAGCACAAACTTATTTTTACCTTGAGAATATCACTGTGACTCCGGAAAATCCGGTTGAAGGAGATACGATCTGTATTTTGATCTCCGGCAACAAAGCAGACCCTTGTAAAGAATTAATTTCGTCCGAATTCGGAATTCAACAAGATAGTTTGATTAACATCAATTTCGACTGGTATGATCCGGGATTAATATGTATCCAGGTATTGGAACCGTGGGACACTATTTTAAAGCTTTATGAGCTTCCAAAAGGCAATTATTTTGTCAATTATCAGGGAGATTTCAATGGTGGAAACCTTCCAACTGAACCAATCCAATTTTCCATTTCTCCGGGATTATTTATCAATAATTATCAAATTGATTTGGCTCAGACATACCCGAACCCCGCAAATGATCATTTAAATATTGTATGGAATGCTGGTCATAATGCATTGATTAATAGGGTGAGATTGTTCAATAATAATGGACAGTTGGTCTTTGATCAGAAGTATCCCTCTTCAGGTCAAAATAGTAATCAAACCGTTATCGAAATTGGAGATCTGCTGGAAGGATTATATCTCGGTAAAATATATTTGAATAATGAAGATGTGAAAATTTTCAAATTTCAAAAATTATAAATAGACGTTTATTTAATTTTACTTACGCTTGTTAGGATCGATCTAAATTCAATTTCTAAAAAATTCAGTCCAAAAATTTAATATGTGAGAATTATTCATCTGTTTGAACGGATTGACTTAATAATGTATATCCACTAAGCAGATAAAGTATGCGCATTCCAACTACAGCATCCCAGCTGTAAAAATCAGACTTTTCTTTGAACCCACGACCCGGATTTACTTCAACTAAATCAAAGCCTAAAATTCTTTTACCCGCCTTGTAAATGTTGTATAAAATAAATTCTATCTCATTATAGCTTAATCCACCCGGAACCGGTGTACCCGTGTTAGGACAAAATTCAGGGGACAACACATCAATGTCAAATGTAATATATACATCCTGGGGTAGTGATTTCACAAAATCCATAACCATTGAATACCACAGCTGCTTTTCCATGAATTTTGAATGGCTTAATTCGCGGTCTGACAGTATAAAATGACGTTTTCCTAAAGATTTGGCCTTTTTCATCTCTTCACTGCTGTAATCTCTTATGCCAATACTGTAAACGCCGGAAATTTCATCGATTTGAAGACTATTTTCTATGATAGAAGCATGAGAGAATTTAAAGCCTTCATAGGCACTTCTTAGGTCCAAATGAGCATCAAATTGAACTAGTCCAAAGGGCTGTTTTAGAGTTGAAATGGCCTTCAATGCAGGTAAGGTACAGCTATGTTCACCACCAATCAGTCCAATAATCTTGTTGTTATTCAATGCTTTAAGACATGCTTCCTCAAGCATTACTTGCAATTTTTGATGAAATTTGTTTGCTTCAGTTAATGCGGCTAAATCTCCATCCGAATAACCATTTTCAAGCTTATCAATATGCCTTTTTGCATGTTTTCTTCCTTCCTTATTCAAAGCAATCATTTCGGCATTCGAAGCATCCATCCAAATACCTCTTTTCCATATTTCAGATAATTCAGGATGTCCGAAATCGATTTGAGGGCTGGCTTCAAAAATTGCTTGAGGTCCATTTGAAGTTCCTGCCCGATAACTGCAAGTCAAATCAACAGGTGCAGGAATCAAGATTAAATCAGATTCTTCATAAGTAAAAGGAAGACCGAAAATGTTCGCATTTGATTGTCCGACCCCGCCGGGATCAAAGGCTTCTATTTTTTTTGATTTTGAAGACAAAATTGTGATTGAAATTCAAAATTAAATCGAATTAAAAAACAATATTTGTAATCTTTTCAACAGTAATTTTAAATGTAAAAACAGCCTTAAAAATCATGTCGAAAGTATTGATCATCGGAGCAGGAGGCGTTGG
>JAHDHT010000142.1:0-7264 GCA_020631175.1 Chitinophagales bacterium | reverse complement strand
GCAAAATTTGAATACAGCTGGCAATGGGCTTATAAAGACCGCTTTGAAAAAGCAGGTATCCTTGCTGTTCTAGGCTGTGGTTTCGATCCGGGTGTTACTTCAATCTTCACTGCCAGAGCGGCGAAACATCATTTCGATGAAATGCATTATCTCGATATCGTCGATTGTAACGGAGGTGATCATGGTAAAGCTTTTGCCACCAACTTCAATCCGGAAATCAATATTCGGGAAATCACACAAAAAGGCAAGTTTTGGGAAGATGGAAAATGGCATGAAATTGACCCGCATTCAGTAATGAAAGTGCTCAATTATCCAAATATTGGTGCGCGGGATTCTTATTTGATCTATCATGAAGAACTTGAATCTCTTGTAGTCAATTATCCATCCCTCAAAAGAGCGCGATTCTGGATGACTTTCGGACAAGAATACCTGACCCACCTAAGAGTGATTCAAAACATCGGAATGGCAGGAATTGAACCAGTTGAGTTTAAAGGTCAGCAGATCATTCCACTTGAATTCTTGAAAGCCGTACTTCCGGATCCGGGCAGTTTGGGAGAGAATTATACCGGTGAAACTTCAATCGGTTGCCGAATTAAAGGCATTAAAAACGGAAAAGAAAGAAATTACTATATCTGGAATAATTGCGGTCACCAAAAAGCCTTCGATGAAACAGGTGCGCAAGGTGTAAGTTATACCACCGGTGTACCTGCTATGTTAGGTGCAAAAATGGTTCTGGAAGGAAAATGGACCGGTACAGGAGTGAAAAATGTAGAAGAATTTAATCCGGATCCATTCCTTGAAGAACTTGGTAAGGAAGGATTGGAATGGCATGAGTCATTTGATATGGATCTTGAATTGTAAGGATGGAAAGGCCTGCATTTTCATTACCGGCATTTGTTCTTGAAGAAGTGAAATTGCTTCAAAATCTGAAGCTTTTTAAGAATGTATCCCAAAAGGCCGGTATTGAAGTTCTATTGGCTTTAAAAGCCTTTTCTGTCTGGCCGGTTTTTCCTCAAATAGCAGAATATCTACACGGATTTACTGCCAGTTCTTTCAATGAAGCAAGACTCATTTTTGAAGCTACAGGCCTGCAATCTCATGGCTATTTTCCGGCCTTGAAAAAAGACGAATGCGCCGAATTAGATAAATACTGTTCTACCGTAATTTTTAACTCTTTACAACAATTTGAACAGCTTCATGATCAATTCGATACTGAAACAAGTTTCGGACTAAGAGTTAATCCTGAAATCTCTCTGGTTGAAACAGATTTGTATAATCCTGGAAGGAAGGGATCCAGACTCGGAATTGCACCGGATAATTTACCGAAAAAACTACATGAAGCGATTTCAGGCTTACATATGCATGTATTATGCGAAAGTTCTGAAGATGATTTTTGCGCATTGCTTGATACTGTTGAAAAAACCTTTAAACCCTGGTTAAATCAAATCAAATGGATCAATTTCGGTGGCGGACATTTACTTACAAAAGAAGGCTATGATATCGAGCGGTTTATTGACAGAATTCTCCAATTCAAAGAACGTTATGACTTAAAAATCATAATTGAACCGGGCTCAGCAATTCTTTGGGAAACCGGTGATTTATATGCTACTATAATTGACATTGTAGACAATAGGGGCACAAAGACAATAATGCTCGACGTTTCCTTTACAGCACATATGCCCGATACGCTTGAAATGCCTTACCGACCAGAGGTTTTACTTTTTAATGAGGGTTCTAAAAGTGAAAAGCATAGCTATAATCTTGGCGGAAACAGCTGTTTGAGCGGTGATTATTTAAGTGACTATAGCTTTTCCCGTGAAGTGAAACCGGGAGATACGCTAATATTAAAAGATATGCTGCATTACACTACGGTAAAGACTACCTTTTTTAACGGAATTCAACATCCGGATATCCTTTATAAAAGATTGGATGGAAGGATAATAGCTCTTAAAAAATACACCTATCAGGATTACAAACAGCATCTTGCTCGTGAATAACAAAAAGCACTATATTTCGTACAATCGCTTGGTACTATTCCAAAATGATGACGAAGATCGATACGAAAGCCCTTAATCAGGAATTGAAGATTCCAAATGCTCAGATAGCTACTGAAGAGGTTATTTCATTTTATCGGGAATACCGAAATGTAAATCCGGAAAAATGTGCAGAATATTTGAAGCTTGTTTTAAACAACAAAAGTTATCAATTAAGTAATGCTGAAAAAGCAGAGTTGAAATTCTGTTACGGACATTGTTGTTTTCTGATGGATGAAAAAAAGCGAGCGCTTGAAATCTATCAGGATCTATTACCGGACATCAATCATTTAAGTTCTGAAAAGTATAAATGTTCATTACACATAAATCTTGGTGTGCTTAATAGTATGCTCAAAGATTATGGAATGGCATTACATCATTTTTTCCGCGCATTAGATTATAGTGAAGGATTGAGAAAATCTCAAATCTTTATGAATATCGGAATGGTGTATATCGAACAAAAGAGTTACGATAAAGCATTAGAATATATTACCAAATCAGAGCAAATAAAAACCGCACTTGAAGATCATAACGGTCTGGTATTGGTGTATAGTAATTTAGGAACGATTCATCGGGAAATGGGGGAGCTTGATTTATCAGCTTCCTGCCTTGAAATTGCTATTCGTATTTCCAAGCAACATCAAAATCACACGTATCGGCAAAAAGTGCTGGAAGAAAAGGCGAGAACAGAAATTGCAAGAAAAGATTATAAATCCGCATTAGAATCAATTGAAGCGGCTTTTTTAATTCTCGAAACATTTAAAAGTTCTGAAAGCGATTTAGAACTCCTTCTTTTAAAAGCCGATGTTTTACTAAAAACAAATGATACTCAAAAAGCAGAAGTAGCGCTTCAAAAAGCATCGGCATTTATCGATTACGAAAATGTTTATGATCAAAATTTATTAGTTGAGTATTATAATGCTGAAATTGAATTAAAGAAACAACAAGGTAAAGTAAATGAAGCACTGGAAACTGCAGAGAAATTGATCTCACTTCAAAAAGAAGTTTATTTAAACAGTAAAAGTAATTCGATCAGTTACATCTTAGAAAAGAAAGAAGATGAAATTGAAATACTTGAAAAACGAAACAAAAAAATTGAACAGCAGAAAAATGAACTGGCTGAATATTCATTTATTTTCGCTCATGATTTAAAAGAACCGATACGAACAGTTAGCAGTTTTGCCACCTTATTACATAGACGCTATGCCGACAGTGCCGATGAAGATTTAAAAGAATATCTTGATTATATTCTGGATGGAGTAGGGCAAATGGATCAAAAACTAAACAGCCTGTTAACCTATATTCAAATTGGAGATGATAAAATTAAAGAAACCACAAATCTCACTGAATTAATTAATCAGGTGGTGAATGAAGATATGAAAACGAGCTTTAAGCAGACTCAACACGAATTATTCATATCAGAATTACCCGACCTCCCAATAATTAGAAAAGATTTCAGAACGCTATTTTTTCACCTCTTCCAAAACGCCCTTAAGTTTAAAAAAGAAGATCAGCCCTTAACCTTAAGCATACATGCTTATGAAGCGAACGGTATGCATAACATCATGATTAATGATAATGGAATTGGTATTGCAGAAGAATATCAGGAAAAGATTTTCGGTTTATTCAAACGCTTAGACAGAACGAAAAATACCGGTGCCGGTATCGGTTTAGCCTTGTGCAAAAAAGTAGTTCAAATGCACGGCGGAACTATTAGTGTCGAATCTAAAGAAGGCGAGGGGAGTACCTTTACGATTTCATTGCCTAGATAAAATCTTAATTAAAAATGTATCTGATTTCCTCATACGGGCAATTATGTTGAAAAACATAAAATTGCTCTTCCAGACACATTAGTTATTTATAATTATTTCTAATTAAAATTCAAGATGTCATGTCCTCCTTCCCAAAGAGGACGGTTTTGTCCATAAGCTTGAAAAGCGAATGGTCACAAAACAGGTGGTTGCCTTGAAAGCTTAGAAGTGAAAGAATGTTTCATTTGCACGTTGAAACTATCTTTAAAGCCAAATCGAATCAACCAACAATAAATCCAGATAATTATAATTAATTTAGATGTCTAAAAGACAACACAACACTATGAAGAGATTCTCTCAAAATCAACTGCTATTCAAAATTATCATTTCAACTTTAATCGCAATTAGTATCCATACATTAAGCTATGCTGATAAAAAGAAAAAAAACGAAGAAACTGAAAAGGAAGACACGACTTCAATTTACAATGGTCTAAAATTCAGAAGCATCGGTCCGGCATTAATGTCCGGAAGAATTGCAGATATTGTTATCCATCCGGATAATGAAAATGTATGGTATGTCGCTGTTGGGTCAGGTGGGGTTTGGAAAACAGAAAATTCAGGAACGACCTGGACTTCCTTATTCGATAAACAAGCAAGCTATTCTATTGGCTGCATTACATTAGATCCTCAAAATCCGGAAATTGTTTGGGTTGGTACAGGTGAAAATGTTGGCGGTCGGCATGTTGGATATGGAGACGGCATTTATAAAAGCATAGATGGCGGTAAGTCGTGGAAAAATATGGGACTTAAAGAGTCGGAACATTTATCCAAAATAATCATCCATCCAACAAATGCTGATATTGTTTGGGTTGCATCTCAAGGTCCATTATGGAGCAAGGGTGGTGAGCGTGGTGTTTATAAATCAACAGATGGAGGAAAAACCTGGGAGCGCACACTTGGTGATGCTGAATGGGTTGGCGCAACCGATTTATTAATTGATCCTAGAAATCCGGATCTACTTTATGCTGCAACATGGCAACGTCATAGAACCGTTGCCGGCTATTTAGGCGGTGGACCGGGTACTGCGATTTATAAATCAATTGATGGAGGATCCAATTGGGAAAAACTAAGTAAAGGACTTCCAGGTAGTAACATGGGGAAAATTGGATTAGCTATATCTCCGCAAAAACCTGATGTTATTTATGCTGCAATTGAATTGGACAGACGAAAAGGTGGTGTTTATAAAAGTGAAAATCAAGGTACGACATGGACAAAAATGAGTGATGCGGTTGCCGGAGGTACAGGTCCGCATTATTATCAGGAATTATATGTTTCCCCACATAATTTTGATGAGTTGTATTTAGCCAATAATTATATGTTGGTTTCAAAGGATGGAGGTAAAACCTTCAATCGGATGAATGAAGAAGAAAAGCATGTAGATAATCATGCTGCAGCATTTAAAAAAAATGATCCTAATTATATTTTGGTAGGATGTGATGGAGGTCTTTATGAGAGTTTCGACAATACGAAAAACTGGAAATTCATTAGTAATCTGCCAATCACCCAGTTTTATAAAATCGCTGTAGACGATGCAGAACCGTATTACTTTGTTTATGGTGGCACACAAGACAATAACACGCAAGGCGCACCGTCACGCACCGATAACGTGCATGGAATTCGAAATTCTGACTGGTTTATTTTAATGGGTGGTGATGGTCATCAACCCGCTACCGAACCGGGTAATCCAAATATTGTTTACGTTCAATGGCAACAAGGTAATTTAAATCGACATGATCGAAAGTCTGGTGAAAATGTTTATATCAAACCTCAACCTAAACTTGGTGAAAAGTTCGAGCGCTTTAATTGGGATGCTCCAATAATTGTAAGTCCGCACGACCCAAAACGAATTTACTTCGCTTCACAAAGAGTTTGGAAATCCGATGATAGAGGTGATTCATGGCAAGCTATTTCAGGTGATTTAACGAATAATATCGAACGTATACGAACAGATTATTACGGACAAAAACAAAAGTGGGATAATGCCTGGGATATATATGCTATGTCTAATTACAGCACCATTACCTCTTTATCGGAATCGCCAAAAAAGGAAGGATTAATTTATGCCGGTACTGATGATGGAATCATTCAAATTACAGAAGATGATGGTGCGAATTGGCGGAAAGTAGATTTTAGCAGATTAAGTGGATTACCGAGCACTGCTTTTGTTAATGATATTAAAGCAGATTTGTACGATGAAAATATTGTTTATGCAGTATTCGACAATCACAAATACGGCGACTTTAAACCTTACATTTTTAAAAGCACTAATAAAGGAAATACATGGACAAACATTTCGAATAACTTACCTGATCGAACCTTATTATGGAGAGTTGTACAAGATCATAAAAAGAAAGATTTAATGTTTCTTGGAACCGAGTTTGGTGTTTATTTTACGCTTAATGGCGGCCAGTCATGGGCAAAATTAAAAGGTGGTTTCCCAAATATTTCCGTACGCGATTTAGCCATTCAAAAAAGAGAAAATGATTTAGTTGCAGGAACTTTCGGGAGAGGGATTTATATTTTGGATGATTATTCTGCGCTTAGAGAAATAAATTCTTCCAAAGAGGTACAACTATTTAAACCGAGAAATGCCAAATGGTACATGGAGAAATTAACATTGGGTTATTCGAAAAAGGCTGCACAAGGAGATAACTTTTTCGTCGCTGACAATCCACCCTTTGGAGTTGAATTTACCTATTACTTAAAAGAAAATTTTAAATCAAAAGAGGATCTTCGAAAAGAAGCAGAAAAGAAAATCGAAAAAGCAAAAGGTGAAGTGGAAATTCCTGAGTGGTCTGAATTAGAAGCAGAAAAAGCTGAAATCAAGCCGGGTGAATGGTTGTTTATTTATAATCAGGATGGAAAGATTGTTCGAAAACTAAAAGGAAAAAACAAGAAAGGAATCAATCGTATCAGTTGGGATTTAACAGAACAATCAATCGAAACAATTACTAAGAAAAATCTTTCAAAAGATGAGGAAGGAATTTTAGTAGAACCAGGCACCTATAGTGCACAACTTCATAAAAAAGTCGAAGGAAAATTTATTGCCATTTCAGACATGGTGGACTTTGATGTAAAACGAATTAATAACAATACATTAAAAGGTAAACCCTTAAATGAAGTGTATGCTCATTGGAAAAATATAGATGATTTATTCGTTAAGTCCGATGATATGCAAGCTGACATTAAAAAGAACAAAGAATTAATTCAGATGATGCTAAAATCATATGAACAAGCAAAACAAACTGACGATGCTTTGTTAGATGATTTACTCAGCCTTAGAAATGAAATTCTTGCATTAGATCAACAATTTAGCGGCAGCAAAACGAAGCGAGAAGTAGGAGCGCAAAATGAATACCCAACCATGAGAAATTATTTATGGGCTGCGACTGTCTTTAATTCATACGGCCCAACCAAATC
>JAHDHT010000141.1:6289-9508 GCA_020631175.1 Chitinophagales bacterium | reverse complement strand
CATCCATTCACACTTCCATCTTCAGAAATAATGATTTCAACATTTTCACCATTCCATCCATCACCCCAATCATCAAAAGCATTGAATGTTAAAGCCGCACCATCAGTAACGCATAAAGTAATATCATCTGCTGTGCCATCACCTACAAAAGTTCCGCAAGCAGCACCTGCTAACTGTGTCGCTCCATCTAAAAGCTCCCATGAAATCTCGGCTGGGAATCCTCCTCCACCGCTAAAATCAATTGTAATTTGAGTTTGACCTGCTGCACATTGTGCAAACGACTCTGTAGTCGTAAAGCAGCATATTAAAGCTGCCAATAAAATGTATATCTTTTTCATAATAGTCTTATTGTTTTTGTTATTGCAGCTCTGCAATTGCGTTTTGTAAATATTGAACTCTTGGAGATGCAGGATTATTTGCTAAGTACCAATTCAATTTCTCCTGTAACTCGTTGATCTTAGCCTGATTAGCAACTGCATTATTATTAACAGTAGCTGCATTTGACTGAGCCGGAGCAATTTTAAATGTTGAATTCTTAGTGTTTTTAACCGCAGATCGTATGTCTATCGGTTTTTCATCCTGAGTTTGAGTAGGCTGTACGCCAAGGTTGATTTTTACATCGTTGCTTTGGGCATTAACCGCAACAAACATGAGGCAAATACCAAAAACAGATAATAATAACTTTTTCATATAGAGATAAAATTTAGTTTATGTTTTATTCAATCAGCCAAATATAACGAACTGGCAGGACATTTTTGCAAATGTCTGCCAGTTCGTTTTTGTAGTTTTTATTTTATGTAGTGAATCTTACTCTTTCACAAACTTTTCAGTGTGATATTGATCACCTGAACTGATTCTTATAAAGTAAATTCCACTGGTTAATTTTCTTACATCAAGTCCTTCGTTATTAATTCCTGCTACAAAAATAGTATTGCGACTTAATAACATTTTACCTACTGCATCATACACTTCAATCTGTACTTCTTTTTCCGTTTCAGATTCAAAACTTAATAATAATTCATCTTGAACAGGAACAGGCTGAAGGCTAATGAAGCCAACTAAAGCTTCACCACGAACTAAACTTATCATTCCAACTTCAACAGTGGTTCCGTCAAAATCAGTTTGGAATAATTTGTAATAGGTAGTTCCGGATTGAGCATTTCTATCTAATTCTTCATATGCCACTATTGAACTTGTTGTTCCTGCACCATCAATTGTTGTAATGGTTGTGAAATCAACTCCATCCAAAGAACTTTGAAGAGTGAAATAATCATTTTCAATTTCAGTAGCAGTAATCCATTTCAATAGGTTTCCATCTGCTTGAACACTTCCTGTAAATTCAATTAACTCAACCGGAAGTTTATCACATTGAACAGGTTGAGAAACAAACGTTGAACTACAGCCTTTACCATCTTCATCAACCGTAATCGTATAGCTTGAACCATCAGTTAATGGACCGAAAGTATAAGGAATACCTGCTTCAATATTAGAAGCAGCATAATCACCTGTAACTGTAAATGTGTGTACATCTGGTGCGAAGCCAGGACCACCGCCGGTTATGATAAATTCAACTAAATAATCACCGGTTGCTTCATTACAATCTGTATATGAATCAATAATAACCGGATCAAGGAAAACAACCGGAGCACAGTTTGATGAAACAGCTGTACATGGATCATTTTCATCTGGTATAGACGTACCATCTGTTAAACCAACAACTGCTGAAATACATAAATCAACGTTAGAAGGATACTGTCCGTTATTATCGAAGGCACCAGTTAAGGATAAGCCATAAACATTTCCGTTGAAAGGATTAACTCCATCATGTAATATATATAATAAGGTATATCCGGCAGAAACATTTACACCAGCAGCAGGTGTATTTACTAATTCACCTGCACAAACAAATGTAACAGCGTTAGGGAATGTACCTCCGTTATTGTCGCATACAGGAGCAGGACAATCATATGCATAGTCTCTACAGAATTGAGCATCAAAACATCCAGGTGATGAGTTGCTGAAATATTCAAAACAGAATTGGTATGTTCCCGAGTCGCCTGCATTTGCCGGCCCTTGAGTTGAAGGACCATCAATTGTCAAGAGCTCTGTTCCATCCTGTCCGGTACAATCTGGGTCTATTGAAACAGACACAGTACATCCATCATCCAATAATTCAGTTGAAATATATTGATCTAAGTTGGTAGGATAAATTGTTACATCTTCAGTTTGAACAGCTACAGTACTTTGATCATCTAAACAAACAACTGTCAAAGTAAACGTTCTTGTTACAACAGCACAATTATTTCCACCAGGAGTAAAAGTACCTTCAAAAACGCCATCTCCATCATTGTCTTCAAGTGTAGTCATTAAGTTACCGCCCATATTTGTAACTTCCAATAAAGCATTTGCTGCATCTGAAGGATCAAGAACCGCTGTAAACGTGATATCGTCTCCTCTGCATATTTCATTAGAACTTACAGAAGAAGTGAATAAGGTTGGACAAACCGGCGTTCCAATACAATTACAATCTGCATCAAACTGGTCATTCCCTGTAAGAGGATCACCATCATCACAAGTATCACCTTCACCTGCAGAACCGCCACAATCACCGTTACAATCAAGCTCTAAACAAGAGCCATTATCAACGGTAGCATCCGGATCAAAATTACAAGCTGTATTATCAGTACATCCGGCGATTGCACCAGTTACACAGTTACAACTATTATCATAAATCTCATCGTTCGTATTTGGATCTCCATCATCGCATGATGTTCCAGGTGTAGCCGGTCCGTTTACAACTCCTTCACAATCAAGACAAGTTGTATTATCATTTGAAGCGTCATCATCACAAACACCACATAAATCTTCTGTATTCGGTCCATTTGGAATACCCGCACAATCTAAACAAGTTGTATTATCATTTGAAGCATCTGCATCGCAAACACCACATAAATCTTCTGTGTTCGGTCCATTTGGAATACCCGCACAATCGGCACATGTAACATTATCATTTGCCGGGTCATCATCACAAACGCCACATGCATCTAAAGTATTTGGACCATTTGGCACACCAGCGCAATCAGCACATGTCTGATTATCATTTGTAGCATCTGCATCACAAACACCACAAGCATCTAAAGTATTCGGACCATTTGGAATACCAGCGCAATCAGCACATGTCTGATTATCATTTGCAGGATCATCATCACAAACACCACA
>JAHDHT010000141.1:0-6189 GCA_020631175.1 Chitinophagales bacterium | reverse complement strand
TGATACAAGAAGGACCTGCATCATATGAAATTGTTAAAGTTGTAGTTCCAGATTCGCCCGGTCCGAAAGATTCAGTTGTTGAACTTACATTAGAACATGAAGCATCAATTTCTGCAGTAACACTACATCCAGCATTTGCAGGAGCAGAAACAAAACTTGAAATATCAGTAGGATAAACAGTTATCGTTACCTGATCTGTTAAAGGAACAAATCCAGGGTCATCTGTACAATCAATACTTACAGTGTAAGTGAATGTTTGAGGATCACAACTGCTAACAGCAGGAGCTATAATATTAAATGGATCAACTACATTTCCATTTTCATCTGTCCATTCAATTGTTGTGGTAGCTGAAACGTTTGATATTGTTTCAGATAATACAATTGCGTCACCGGCGCAAGCTACTGAAGGATCAGCTGTTGCATCTACATTAGTAGGACAATCAAAAGTGGTAACATTACAATTAAACGTTAATGTTGTACTTAAATCACAACCACTTGCATCAACATAATTAAATGTATATGTGCCATCAGGAAGTGTATTAAAAGTATATTCTTTATTAGAACCAACAGTCGTAGAAGAAACATAATTACTAATATTACTTCCTGCGTCAGTTAAATTCGCTAATGTTTCAGTAGCACCTAAATTACCTCCTGCTACTGTTATAGTAACAGCATTTGAACCAATACCTGTACAAGTGTTTGCACTTGCAGTAATAATTTCAAGAAAATCAACTTGTAAAAATCCTTGTGATACGAATCTACAGTTAGAGTTATCTCCTAAAGGATCGGTTATATCTTCAGTTTGAACATAATAGATGTAATAAGTATCACCTGGTGGGATTACCGATCCATCGTTTATAATTGTCGTTTCATTAGTAAGAAGTATCTGATCTGAAGAAGAAGCCTGAATATCGTTGAAATCTACAGGCTCAGTGAACACGATAAATATTCCGTCAGTTCCTCCATCAATTCCACCACCTGTTAAATCAATCTCAGCGCCATTATATAAGGCACGATATTCAATTTCGTTTCCAAAACAAATTCCATCCTGAGGAGTAATTGAACCATTATCAATTTCCTGAATTGCTTCAACACTTGCTAAGCTATTATCGAATAAACATGGGCAATCAAAATTTTCAGTAATATTTACCGGGTTAACACATTGTGATCCGGTACCTGACCAGGTTGCTGTAAATGAATGTGTTCCTGTTCCATCACCAGGGTTTGCAGTTTGACTGCTTGCCGAAACAGAAACGTTGTTTCCGCAAGAAGCATCTACCGTTATAGTGGAAGTACATCCATTATTTGAAGAACTTATAAATGATGAAATATCTGAAGGATATACATCAACCACTAGCTGGTCCGTTTGTAAAGGTGCGCTAGGGTCACCGTCACATCCTACTGAAACATTAAAAGTGTATGTAACAACATCACATGTTGTGTTTACAAATGAAAAATTATTTGGATCTACCGGATTATTTGAGCCATCCGTCCATGTTATAGTTCCTGCATTAGGACCAGAAACAGAAGCTGTCATGTTTACGATATCACCATTACATTGATCTCCCGGATCTGTGATCGTAATTCCTGTCGGACAGTCAACACATGGAGAACAATTTGCTCCGCTATAATTAATAGTAAATGTTGTTGTTTCACTTAGGGCCGGAACGAAAATATCATTAGTAGTTAAGGTAACAACTACTACATCACCTTCACATCCATCTGTAGGAGCTGGAATTGGGTTAGATAAGGTTCCTAATAAACCTGCATAACATAAATTTGCCGGTAAACCTGAAGTACCGGGACCAGAAAGCTGACCACCAAAGGCTTCAGTCGCATTTCCTGAATTTCCATCACGAATTACAACCGGGGTTCCTCCGTTTACTGTAAATGATAAAAAGTTTTCTACTTCCGAAGCCACACCAAAAGCGATGTCTCCAAAGTTTCCTGAATTATCTCTACAATTTGCTAATCTTGATAATCCTACAACATCTAAGAATACATCAGTACCGCAAGGGACTGTCATTGAGCCTGTCTCACCATTAGGTCCTGTAATTGTATTGGTAATTAATGGTACCGGACCTACAGGAAATTCTGCTGTATAGTTAACATCAAAATTCCCTAAAGAAACTTCAAGTAATTGATTGGCTCCTAATTGTGAAAAAGCAGTTTGCGTATTACTTAACTGACCTGAATTACTTACATAAACAACTAAAGTAACCTCATATGTTCCTCCATCACAAAGGTTAAATTCTGTTTGATCTGTTAATGTTACATCAGGTAATGGCTGTGAGCCACCACAAAAATCAACACCACCACTTTCTACAATTGGAAAGTTTAGGATAGTATTATCCGGTGATGCATCTACATCACATAGATTCATTCTTGTTCCATCCGGAAGGATTTGATAAACGTATAAGTATAATCCTATAAATCCTGAAGGACAGGATATGTTTCCGATTGAAAGATTTGAAACGGTTAGTTGTTGAGATGGATTATCCCAACTAATTGTTCCGGTCGCTGTTGCATCACTACCACAGTCATTGATATTACATTGGGCATTTAATGTAACTACTGTAAGGATGATGCAGATAAATGAAAATAGGGTTTTGTAAAATTTGTTCATGCTTTTCGGTTTAGATTTTCCCCAATCTTGGTATATAGAGAAGCAATCATCCCAAAAACTGGAATGATTGCTTCTAAAATTTCAAATTAATATTATTCTACTATAAACTTCTCAGATACTATACTATCTCCTGTTGAGATTGAAAGCATATAAATACCAGGTAAAAATTCTGTTGTATTTAATTGCATTCTGTTAGTACCCTGATCTGTCGTCAGTGTTCTTTGATGAACTGTTCTTCCGATTGCATCATATACTACTACTTCAGCTTGAGTAATAGTAACCGCATTGAAAACAACATTTAATAATTGATCAACAGGCAACGGATATAATTCTGCTATTCCGAATGAAGCCTCTCCTCTTTCAACAGCAACTATTCCAACTATAACTGTTGTACCATCAAAGTCTGTCTGACTTAATCTGTAATATGTCACTCCTGATTGTACATCTTTATCCAAGAAGCTATAACTGTTAACAGAAGATGTTGTTCCGGCACCATTTTGAATATTGATTACATTGAAATTAACTGCATTTGTTGATGCTTCTAAAGTGAAGTAATCATTTTCAATTTCTGTTGCGGTGCTCCATTTGATCATATTTCCGGAAGGAATTGCTTCCCCACTTAAATCGATTAATTCTACAGGAAGCTTTTCACACTCAAATGAGTTACTGAAAGAATCAGCACAATTATTATTGTCTTCAACAAAGATTTCATAGAAATCACCATCAGTAATTGGTCCTACAAGAACTGTTTCACCGGCTGCTAATTCACCATTGAAATAAGTACCTGTTACAAAATAGGATTCTGTTCCAATTGCACCAGGTAAACCACCTGTAACAGTAATTGTATAAGAAAACTCTCCATTTGAATTATCACAATCTTCTTCTACAGCAATTTCAACTTCTTCCAGGAAGTTAATTGGAATTGTATTACTTACAGTTAAACATGGATCATCGAAATCCGGTCCACCGGCACCATTATCATTAGCACCAAAAGCAGTTACATAGATAGTACCTGAAGGATCACCATCATTTACAAAGAAACTACCTGTTGTGTAAACTTCTGAAGGTAAGTTATCAGCTGCAGGATTTGGTTCATTATGGAATACATAGTGAACTGATTGCCCTTGAATTAAAATGAAATCATCAGCATCTACAATAACCTCATCTCCAAAGCAGATATACGCCGCATTGCCATATGAACCACCTGAAGTTAACATTAATGTACCTGCTTCTGATTGACAATCAAACTCACAAGAACCATCATCACATAAAGCATCAGGATCAAAGTTAGTAGCGATTGGGTTTGTACAACCATTTGCTTCATCTTCACAAGTACCGTTATCTACTGTAGCATCCGGATCAAAGTTAGGAGAACATGGATTTGTACAACCAGGAATATCAACTACAATTCCTTCACATCCACAATCTGCAGTGTAAGTATCATTTTCAGTATATGGACTTCCATCATCACATGGTGTTCCAGGTAAAGCATCTCCACCACAATCACCATTACAATCTAACTCAGCACATGAGCCATCATCGGTATTTGCATCTGGATCAAAGTTACATGCATCTGGGTCTGTACATCCTTCAACAACGATTGTTGTTCCTTCACATCCACAATTCGCAGTCCAAGTGTCATTTTCTGTAGTGTCATCCTGATCATCACATGCTGATCCGGGCAATGCATCTCCACCACAATCACCATTACAATCTAACTCAGCACATGAGCCGTCATCGGTATTTGCATCTGGATCAAAGTTACATGCATCAGCATCAGTACAACCTAATACTTCTATAAAGTCACCTACACATTCACAATCATCATTTAAAACATCATTATCTGTATCCGGATCTCCATCATCGCAAGCAGTTCCAGGAACAGCATCTCCACCACAATCTCCATTACAATCTAATGCTAAACAAGATCCATCATCAACTACAGCATCGGCATCGAAGTTACAAGCATTTGCATCTGTACAACCTTCAGCACACTCTTCTCTTACTACTGTAATCGGGTTTGATAATTCAGCACAATCCGAAGAAGATACTAAAGTAGCGGCATCAGCACCAATTGATGGAGTATTAGATAAATCTCCATCCCAGGTTAACCACCAGATCAAACATGTACCAACACCAGCTCCATCCAATGTAAATGGAGGACCACCGGCAGGCAAGTCTAATATAATTCCAGCATCATCTGTAATTACCCAAGCACCATTTTCTCCGGCACCTGCATCAACAACCTGAACATCAGCAGGCTCATCTACACCATCATTGGTACAAAGAGTCATCATATCCATACCACTTGGCAATTCTAAAACACCAGGAGCTGCACCACAAATGTCACACTCCTCTCTTACTACTGTAATCGGGTTTGATAACTCAGCACAATCTGAAGCAGCTACTAAAGCAGCAGCATCATCGCCAACAACCGGAGCTGCAGCTAAATCACCATCCCATGTTAACCACCAGATTAAACATGTACCAACACCAGCTCCATCCAATGTAAATGGAGGGCCAGCTGCAGGTAAGTCTAATATAATTCCAGCATCATCTGTAATCACCCAAGCACCATTTTCTCCGGCACCTGCATCAACAACCTGAACATCAGCAGGCTCATCTACACCATCATTGGTACAAAGAGTCATTGAAGTCATACCACTTGGCAATTCTAAAACACCAGGTAAAGCAGTACAATTTGGTGGAGTTCCAACACATTCACAATCAGCTGTTAAAACATCATCTGTAGTATCAGGATCTCCGTCATCACATGGAGAACCCGCTATAGCTGCACCACCACAATCGCCGTTACAATCTAATTCTAAACATGAACCATCATCTTCAGTAGCATTTGGATCAAAATTACAAGCATCAGGATCAGTACATCCTAGAATACCGGCACAAGGAGCGCAATCGGCTCCGGTATAACTAATTACTACTTCATCAGTTACCGTTTGATTTGTAAATAAATCAGTTGTACTGATTGAAAGTGTAACATTAGTTCCTTCACATACATCTGCTACGTTTGCAGCTTCAAATAAATATGGATCAACTGCAGTTAAAATTCCTGCATAACAAATATCACCTAAATCAGGATCCGGTCCGGTTAACTGACCGCCCGCTGCTCCTGTTGAAGCATCTGCTACAACAACTGGAGTTCCGCCGTTTACAGAATAAGTTAATGAGTTTGTTAACTCTGAAGGAAGACCTGTTTCAATTTCACCGAAAGTAGGACAATCGGCAATTCTACTTAAACCTTCAACATATAATTCTACATCTTCACCGCAGTTTACAAAGATTGTATCTGAGTTACCTGTAGTCCAGTCGCCAATTACGGCAGTAGTTAAAGGCTGACCCCCACCCGGGAAAGTACCGGTAAAGTCTGCTTCAACGGTTCCTAAAGGAAGGATTAAATAAGAATCTGCTGGCAATTCGGAATAAACAGTTAATGTTGTTCCGCTTGTTGCTCCTTCAGAAATATATAAAGCAGCTTCTAATTCGTATACAGCACCATCACAAGCTGTGAACCCATTTGAAGGATCAGCAACTAAAGGATCGAT
>JAHDHT010000478.1 GCA_020631175.1 Chitinophagales bacterium | reverse complement strand
TTGAAGACGGTACAGAAGATGAGCTTTATCTAAACACATTAAAAGACATCCTTCCTAAACTAATTAATCTTCAGAAACCGGATTTGATTTTATACCAATGTGGTGTTGATGTGCTTAAACAGGATAAATTAGGGCGCTTGGCTTTAACTAAGCAAGGCTGTAAAGAAAGAGATCGATTAGTCTTAACTGCGGCTGTAAAACAGCAAATACCGCTCGTCGCAGCTATGGGTGGAGGATATGCACCAGAGATCAGAGACATCATTGAAGCCCACGCAAACACCTTTCGTTTAGCACAATCACTTTTTTTTTGAAACTTATTTAACAGTTTACGTCTTAAATTTATAGGAAAGGGAAATTATTGATTAACCTTTATCATTCTTTAATCGTACTAAAATTTAATACTAATGTCTGAAACAACAGAAAACAAAGTGCCTGAGCAATTAGGCAACCAAAACCTTACTGAAGGCGGCTGGGCAGAAAAAGGCCCCAGATTCATTGCATTTTTAATCGATGCCGTTTTAGCTGGTATCGTAAGTGGACTTATCCCATTTATCGGTCCTATCCTGGCAGCAGCCTATATGCTGTTCAGAGACGGTTTAAATATTGAATTTATGAATCAACGATCATTGGGTAAAAAATTAATGAAGCTAAAATTAGTTTCAACAGATGGAAGCCCATTAGATCAAAAAAATGCTTTAACCAGAAACTGGACTTTAGCACTTGGCTACCTTCCAATGATTTTCACAAGAATTCCGGGAATGGAATTTATCGGATTCGTTGGGTTCATTTTACTTTTAGTGGAAGGATTTAAAGTTATAAGTGGCAATGAAAGAATCGGAGACGGAATGGCTAAAACAAAGGTAGTTCCTGAGTAAAAAACGATTTTAAACAGATATTGAAAACCTGCCGTAATTTAACGGCAGGTTTTTTTATTTTTACATCAATCAGAATGGCTGTTATAAAAAACCAATACAGATTTAAACAAAACCTTAAGCTTATGTCAGAAGACCAATTAGAACCACAAAACGGAGACCAACAACCGGAAAACACCAAAATTCCTAATAAATCTATCAATACCAATAATGCTGATAGCGGCATGCCAAATGGATATTATGGCCAAAGAGATTTACCAAATCTGATCATGGCTTTTGTATTATCCGGTGTTGCGCTGGTATCCAATTGCTTTTGCGGATTAGTTTCTATAGGCTTAGCCGGTGTGGCATTTTATCTGGCAAATCAAGACATTAAAAAGTACGAAAACAATCCGGATGCTTATACAAAGTCTTCATATGATAATATGAAAATTGCCAAAATTTGTGCTTTGGTTGTTTTAATACTTTCTGCACTTTTATTTATTGTCTCCTTTGTTTTTATAGGCGGTGCTGCAATGTTAGATGTTTTAAATGAGATATAATTCGAAAAATAAATTTGAAAAAAAAAGCGACGAAAATTATTTTCGTCGCTTTTTTTTTAGATGATGGCTAATGATTTCTATTCGGCATAAACAAATTTATAACCTACCCCGCGA
>JAHDHT010000477.1 GCA_020631175.1 Chitinophagales bacterium | reverse complement strand
TTGAAGACGGTACAGAAGATGAGCTTTATCTAAACACATTAAAAGACATCCTTCCCAAACTGATTAATCTTCAGAAACCGGATTTGATTTTATATCAATGTGGTGTTGATGTACTTAAACAGGATAAATTAGGGCGCCTGGCTTTAACTAAACAAGGCTGTAGAGAAAGAGATCGATTAGTATTAACTGCGGCTGTAAAACAGCAGATACCGCTCGTCGCAGCTATGGGTGGAGGATATGCACCTGAGATCAGAGACATCATTGAAGCCCATGCAAATACCTTTCGTTTAGCACAATCGCTTTTTTTTTGAAACTTATTTAACAGTTTACGTCTTAAATTTATAGGAAAGGGAAATTATTGATTAACCTTTATCATTCTTTAATCGTACTAAAATTTAATACTAATGTCTGAAACAACAGAAAACAAAGTGCCTGAGCAATTAGGCAACCAAAACCTTACTGAAGGCGGCTGGGCAGAAAAAGGCCCCAGATTCATTGCATTTTTAATCGATGCCGTTTTAGCTGGTATCGTAAGTGGACTTATCCCATTTATCGGTCCTATCCTGGCAGCAGCCTATATGCTGTTCAGAGACGGTTTAAATATTGAATTTATGAATCAACGATCATTGGGTAAAAAATTAATGAAGCTAAAATTAGTTTCAACAGATGGAAGCCCATTAGATCAAAAAAATGCTTTAACCAGAAACTGGACTTTAGCACTTGGCTACCTTCCAATGATTTTCACAAGAATTCCGGGAATGGAATTTATCGGATTCGTTGGGTTCATTTTACTTTTAGTGGAAGGATTTAAAGTTATAAGTGGCAATGAAAGAATCGGAGACGGAATGGCTAAAACAAAGGTAGTTCCTGAGTAAAAAACGATTTTAAACAGATATTGAAAACCTGCCGTATTTTAACGGCAGGTTTTTTTATTTTTACATCAATTAGAAAGGTTGTTATAAATAACCAATACAGAATTATACAAAAAACCTTAAGCTTATGTCAGAAGACCAATTAGAACCTCAAAACGGAGACCAACAACCGGAAAACTCCAAAATTCCTAATAAATCTATCAATACCAATAATGCTGATAGCGGAATGCCAAATGGCTATTACGGCCAAAGAGATTTACCAAATCTGATCATGGCTTTTGTATTATCCGGTGTGGCGCTGGTATCCAATTGCTTTTGTGGATTAGTTTCCATAGGCTTAGCCGGTGTAGCATTTTATCTGGCAAATCAAGACATTAAAAAGTACGAAAACAATCCGGATGCCTATACAAAGTCTTCATACGATAATATGAAAATTGCCAAAATTTGTGCTTTGGTTGTTTTAATACTTTCAGCACTTTTATTTATTGTCTCCTTTGTTTTTATAGGGGGCGCTGCAATGTTAGATGTTCTAAAGGAGATGTAAATCGAAAAATAAATTTGAAATAAAAAAAGCGACGAAAAAAATATTCGTCGCTTTTTTTTGATGATGGCTAATGATTTCTATTCGGCATAAACAAATTTATAACCTACCCCGCGA
>JAHDHT010000140.1:1402-9557 GCA_020631175.1 Chitinophagales bacterium | reverse complement strand
ATGGAATAAAATTGGTCAACTTAACCGGACAGATAATGCTCAGCAAAGACATCCATCCAAACAAATCTCTGCATTCCTTACCTTTTCAAGACTTATCTCAAGGTGTTTATGTGCTTCAATTGTACCACAATGGCGAAATGATTCACAGCGAAAAAGTTCTAAAATACTGAACATCAAGAACTTAATATTTGTCGCCAAATAACGGCACTATTATGGCTTGGTTGTTGTTAAACAGTATGAAAGAAGGGCACTATACCTTATGATCGTTTACAGATTAGTTGTTAATTTTACATTTAGCCTATATGGGTTTATTAGCAACCTAATGAAGTGATTTGTCGTCTTACTAAAGACAATGTACAATTTGAGGAGAGTTCAATAGAACTATTTGTTTTTGCAGGCGTATCATTTGTTAAAGGCCATAAAAAATTGATATGGTTAATTTTAGAACATGGGCACATACGTTATGAATCAGAATAAGAAATTATTCATTTTAGTAGTAATGCTTTTAAGTTTTTCTCTGGCAGGTTTTGCCGGAGTAAACTTTAGTGATGAAAGAGGTTATTATGATGCCCCAATCACACTTAGTCTTACAGCAGACCCCGGTTTTTTCATTGTATATACTACAGATGGGTCAAGTCCTTTAAGCGGTATTGGTCAGGTATATGGTAGTCCATTAAATATAAATACCTCAACCGTAGTTAAAGCGGTAGCGCTTAACTCGACCGATACATCAGATGTTTCTACACACACTTATATATATTTAAATGATGTTGTAAATCAAACAGGCATTCCTGCCGGATATCCTTCTACCTGGGCAACCGGCCCTAAAGATGTTGTTGATAATACAACGATCATTACTCAAACTGCAGATTATGATATGAATCCTGCAGTTACACAAGATCCCAATTACAGTGCACAAATGCTCGATGCCTTAACTCAGGTTCCGGCTCTGTTGGTTTCTTTAGCTCCGGCTGAATTATTCGATCAGAATACCGGAATTTATACTAATCCACAGGAAAGAGGTGATTTATGGGAAAGAGCTTCTGCACTAGAATTTATTGATACAGACGGATCAACGTTGTTTACCGAAAATGCAGGGTTTAGAATTAATGGAGCTTCAACCCGATACGCTGGTTTCTTAAAGCATTCATTTCGAGTTAAATTCAGAGGTGAATATGGTGCCGGAAAGCTTGAATATCCACTTTTCGGCGAAGATGCTGCAGATGAATTTGATAGTTTTATCTTAAGAATGATCGGACATTGTTCACCGCATGATTGGGATGGCTCAAGAAGACAAAATACCCAATTACATAAAGATCAATACATGAAAGAGCTTCAGGAAGCACTCGGACATCCGACTGCAAGAGGCCGTTTCGTGCATCTTTATTTAAATGGTCTTTATTGGGGTTTGTACAATTTGTCTGAGCGACCTGATGCAGATTTCTTTGCATCTTATCTGGGGGGAGATGAAGAAGATTATGATGTTTGTGCCAATCTAGATTTTAAAGATGGAGATTCAATTGCTTACTACGAAATGATTGATTTAGTGGGTACCGAAGTAACCAGTCAGCAACAATATGAATCTATTGAAAAAGTACTGGATATAGACGCTTTTATTGACTATATCATTTTGAATCACTGGGCTGTAAATCAGGATTGGGATCAAAACAACTGGTGGGCCGGTAGAAATAAAAATGATGGCGGTAAATGGTATTTTATTAGTTGGGATACAGAATGGATATTTAACTATACCTGGGCAAAATCATGGGTGGTAAATAAAAACAATCTGAATTATCCTACCGGAATTCATCAGGCATTGGAAGATTATGTACCGTATAAAGTAAGATTTGGAGATCACGTACAGTGTGCTTGTATCGAAGAAGATGGGCCTTTGTATCCGGAAAATGCGGTGAATCATTATACAGAATTGGAAGGAAGTATAGACAAAGCTACGATCGCAGAATTAGCAAGATGGGGAGACGCAAGAGGAAACCCAAACATTGACTATTTGACACATGTTGTTCCGACCTTTAATGAAATCGTTACTGAATGGATTCCGGAAAGAATGACCGAAACATTTGGTCTCTTAGCCTTATATCGATTGTCAACGTATCAGCTATATCCTGATGTTGAACCCGTTCAATTTAGTCAGCTGGGTGGATTAGTTCAAGCTGGACAAACTATTGATTTAACAAATTTAAATGGAAGTGGTGATATCTATTATACTTTGGATGGAAGTGATCCAATGATGATGGATGGAAGTGTTAATTCTACAGCAATACTTTATACGCAACCGATAAGTTTAAGCGCCTCGAGTGTTGTAAAAGCAAGAGTGAGAGCATCGAATAATATTGATAACGACAATGATGATGTTATTTCTTTTGATTGGTCGGCCATGTGTCCCAGAACGTTTTACACCGAGCAAGATTACTCAGGCTTAACCATTAATGAACTATACTATAATCCGTATGACGAAATTATTGGAGTAGATACAATAGATGGTACCAACTTCGAATTTTTAGAACTGAAAAACAATGGTCAAAACACCATTGATCTTAGTGGAGTTAGCTTCACAAGTGGAATTGAATTTACTTTCCCTGTAGGTTCACAAATTCAACCGGGAGGATTTATAACCTTAGCCGAGGATACTGATTTCTTTTTACAAAGAAATGGCTTCAACGCTTTTGATCAGTATGGCGGAAGATTAAGCAATAGTGGTGAGTTGATATTATTAAGCGACCCATTTAAACATACGATTGACTCTGTTTGGTACGATGATGATTTACCATGGCCTGAAGAGCCGGATTCTTTAGATGTGTCATTAAGTTTATTATTAGATCCATCATTAGATAATGCATTACCTACTTCATGGGCAGCATCACATCCTGATCCTACCCCTGATGCAGAGAATTTCGATTGTAGTATGTTCAGTACGCAGTTAAATCCGATTCATGTAAATTGTAATGGAGCAACAGACGGTCAGGTTATCGCCTTTGCTTTTGGCGGAACAATGCCCTACACCTATGAATGGAGTAACGGTGCGACTACAGCTAATTTAAGTCAGATTCCGGCAGGTGATTATGAGTTAATCATAAAAGACGCAAAAGGATGTTTAGATACGATACAAACAACTGTAAATGAACCAGCGGCAATAACTGTAAATTATAACATATCTGAACCTACTGCTAACGGTAACGATGGTGTTATAACGGCAAGCGTATGGGGCGGAACGCCTCCTTATATAATTGACTGGGATAATGGTGCAACCGGTGCCACTAACGGCAATCTGACTGCAGGTGATTATTTGATTTCTGTAATGGATGCTAATGGTTGTACTTTTATGGAAACCATTACACTTACAGGTCCTGTTTGTGAAGCAGCAACCGGTATCACATTTTCAAATGTGGGTGATAATATTGCTACCCTAACATGGACGGCACCTGCCGATGCTACTTCTTATACGGTAGAGTTCAGAGAACAAGGTGCCCCAACATGGCAGTCAACAAATGCTTCTTTTGCATTTACAATATTAAGTGGCTTATCTGTTTGTACAACGTATGAAGTTCGTTTAACATCCGACTGTAATGGAGCAGCGGGAGAAACTTCAACAATAGAAACATTTACCACAACAGGCTGCTTCGCTGCTTGCGATGCATTAGTAGGATTGTATAGTTATAACATAACAGATCAATCTTCTTTCCTTACCTGGGATTTATATGCAAATGCTACCTATACACTTTATTATAAAGAAATAGGAGCGGCAACATGGCAAGATTACGACACAGATTTTCCTTTATCTATATTCTTTACATTAGATCCTTGTACCACATACGAATGGTATGTAATTGTACATTGCGATACTGGTATAAGCGGTCCACCTTCCGTAACACAAACGTTCACCACATTAGGTTGTGTGAATGGTGGAGCAGGAGATGTAAAAGCAGAAGAGCAAATAGCGAATGCTTTCGATGCTATGACCATTTATCCTAATCCTTCAAGCAATCTGGTCAATATTTCATGGCCTGCAGCAAACGATGAAGAAATTGTAATTCAATTAACTGATCTTACAGGTAAGGTGTTACAAAGCGATGTGTTTCAACAGTTTGAAGGTATTACAATGAATCATTCCATGAACGTAGCTGATTTACCAAATGGATTGTATTTGGTTAATGTAATTCACTCAGAAGGAATCAAAACGCAGAAACTGAAAGTGCAGCACTAAAGCATTTAATTCAAGTATAAAGTGCCAGGTGCGCGCATCAAATCAGCGTAATTAACAATTCAAATTTTATTTTTTTGGGCGATCGGGCGGGCTTTCCACTGCAATCTTTTGCCCTAAACCCAAGTCCTGCTAAATTGTCTTGCAGCTTCCGCTGGTCGCTTCAATCCAATAAGCAGCACTAAGGTTTGAGGTCAAAAGTATTTCCGTTTCAATCCCTATCGCAGACAGCATCAAACCATAAACAGCGATCCGAAACAAAAAACTGTCCCACAGGCAGAACAGTATTTGTGAATCAAATGCGAGGGTAGAAAAAATTGTCCCGCTGGAGGGCGAGAAAATATATTTTCGAGGGGCTTGAGCGCAGCGAATGCGAGGGAGGATCAATGTCCCCCAGTATGAACCAGATTCAGCGCAGCGATCCGAGGGTGGAAAAAAAGCAGCTAACAAACGCACCCGCATCCAACACATCAATCCGAGGGTGGACAGCCTTTAAGATTTCTTAGTAAACTCTTTTCCCTTTTGCATCGTTTTTGTGATGTACTTTAATAGTGCACATGAATCGACAAATAACTAAACATCATCTGAAGCAATTAATCTTCATAGTTTTCATTGGCTTCACAGCAGCCATTCTTAGCAGTTGTGAAAAAGAGATAACCGGAGACTTGCCTCAACCCGAAGAACAAATCGTGATAGAAGGTTCTATCGAAAACGGCAGTCCGCCATTGGTTTTCTTATCCAGAAACTTCGCTTTCTTTGGTCAGCTTTCATTAGCTCAGTATCAAAACACCTTTGTAAATAATGCAGAAGTATATATCAACACAGCCGGTCAATCCTTCCAACTCAATGAAATATGCTATCAGGATCTTGATCCATCCGTCCAGCAAATTATATTAAGTTCTATCGGATTTATCGACACAGATTCTATTCCAGATGATTTCAATTTTTGTCTGTATGCACCAATTGATCCAAACAACATTTTAAATCCTCCCACTATAATCGGTGAGCAGGGTAAATCATATGAATTGGATATCAATGTGGAAGGAAAATCATTTTCTGCTATTACTACCATTCCCGAACCGGTAGAGTTAGACAGCATCTATTTCCAGCAACATCCGGAAGAAGGAAAAGATACCTTATATAGAATGTTTGCCGTCTTAAACGACCCCGACACCTTAGGTAACTACTATAGATATTTCACCCAACAAAATGAAGAAGCATCATACCCCGGGCTTTCATCTGTTTTTGATGATCTATTTATTAATGGTTCTACTTTCTTTTTCCCTTTAGACCGGGCACAACCGCGATCAGCTGATTTCGATCTCGATACGTATGGTTATTTCACTTTGGGTGATACCGTTACTCTCAGATGGACCAACATCGATGCGGCGCATTATCAATTCTGGAAAACCCTTGAGTTTAATGCGGATACACAAGGCCCTTTCAGTGGTGCAACTCAAGTCGATTTTAATATCGAAGGGGAAGGAGGAATTGGAATCTGGGGTGGATATGGCGCTTCATATTATACCATAATCGCAGAGTAAAATCAACAATCGTTAATAGGAGACTAACTTTAATTCTTCTTTTAAATTATCTTTGTAAAAATTTTAAAAAATGTCTGAAAACAAAAGAAAACTAATCATCATAGGCTCAGGTCCTGCCGGTTATACAGCCGCGATTTATGCTTCAAGAGCAAATTTAAAACCATTGGTGATCACCGGAATTGATATGGGTGGACAGTTGATGCAAACGACTGATGTTGAGAACTATCCGGGCTATCCGGACGGAATTATGGGTCCGCAAATGATGGATGATTTTCGTAAACAGGCAGAACGCATGGGTGCTGAAATCAAATTCGGCCATGTTACTAAAGTAGATTTTAGCGATCCGATGAACCATAAGTGTATCGTCGACGATAAAGAAGAATTCATAGGCGAGACTATTGTTATCGCTACAGGAGCTACTGCAAAATGGTTAGGTATAGAAAGTGAAACACGCCTTAATGGTGCCGGTGTTTCAGCTTGTGCGGTTTGTGATGGTTTCTTTTATAAAGATAAAGCTGTTGCTATTGTGGGTGGAGGTGATACTGCTGCCGAAGAAGCATTGTATTTAGCTAACCTTTGTCCTACGGTACACATGTTCATCCGCCGCGATGAAATGCGTGCTTCAAAAGTGATGCAACAGCGTGTATTTGATCATCCGAATATCAAAGTTTACTGGAACACAGAAACCGATGAAGTTTTAGGTGAAAAAGTAGTGGAAGCGGTTCGTGTTAAAAACAATAAAACAGGCGAGAAAACAGAAATTCCGATTGATGGATTTTTCGTAGCGATCGGACATAAACCAAACACTGATTTATTCAAAGATATTTTGGATATGGATCATGAAGGTTATTTAATTACTAAGGCTGATTCAACTGTAACGAATGTTGAAGGTGTTTTTGCTTCAGGTGATGTGCAGGATAAAATTTATCGTCAGGCAGTAACGGCTGCAGGTACAGGTTGTATGGCTGCACTTGATGCTGAGCGTTATATTTCTGCTAAAGAGTTTGAGCTGTCGCAAAAACAAAATGCTGCAGTTTAGGTTATACCAATAAACAACATGGCAGAAAGTATTCATCAATTTACCTTTGAAACCCTTCAGGGTAAAAAAGTAAATTTCGAAGATTTTAAAGGCAAAGTATTACTGATAGTAAATACGGCTTCTAAATGTGGATTCACTCCTCAATTGGAAGGATTGGAAAAGCTGTATCAACAGTTTAAAGATGAAGGTTTTGAAGTACTCGCATTTCCTTCCAATCAATTCGGCGGACAAGAACCCCTGAACGGGGAAGCGGTTGCAGAATTTTGCCAGGTAAATTATGGAGTCAGTTTTCCGATCATGCAGAAGTCTAATGTAAAAGGTGCTGATGCCAATGAAGTCTATAAATTTTTATCAAGCAAACCACGCAACGGTAAAGTTTCTTCCAAGCCATTATGGAATTTCCATAAGTATTTAGTCGATCGGGACGGAATGGTGGTAGATTATTATATGACCATGACAAAACCTACTTCTTCAAAAATCGTAAAGAAGATTAAATCTTTACTGTAATGGATAAAATCGTAAAAGTCGACATATTAGCCATAGGGGCACATCCGGATGATGTAGAATTATCTTGTGCAGGTACTTTAATCAATGAAGTACGCAAAGGGCAAACGGTCGGCATACTGGATTTAACAAAAGGAGAACTCGGTACCAGAGGCACTGTTGAAAGCAGGAAGGAAGAAGCTGAAGATGCTGCTAAAATAATAGGAGCAAGTTTCCGAAAAATTCTCGATCTCGGAGACGGAACATTTCAAAATGCCGAAGCCGAACAAAAAGCGATTATGCAGGTCATCAGAGCCTGTAAACCGGATATCGTTTTAGGGAATGCTTTAGACGACAGACATCCTGACCACGGAAGAGCGGCAACATTAATTAAAGATGCCTGCTTTTTTTCCGGTTTGAGAATGATTGAAACCAAAGATGAAACGGGTAGGGTACAGGAGGCATTCAGGCCAAGACTTTTAATGCACTATATTCAGGATCGTTGGATTACTCCTGATATCGTAATCGATATTTCTGATAGTTTGGAAACAAAAATGAAAGCAGTCGACGCATTCAAGAGTCAATTCTTCGATCCCAATTCAAAAGAACCGGAAACCTATATATCCTCATCAAAATTCAGAGACGGCATAATAGCCAGAGCTCAGGAAATGGCAAGACAAAAAGGCTTTACTTATGGGGAAGGTTTCTGTCTGCACAGACCGCCGGGTGTAAAGAATTTGATGGATATTTTTTAGTTTTCAGTTATCAGTTCGCGGTGAAAATGTCCCGCTGGCAGGTGAGAGCATATATGCTCGAAGGGCTTGAGCGCAGCGAATGCGAGGGTGGAAAAACTAGCAACTAAAAACTAGC
>JAHDHT010000140.1:0-1302 GCA_020631175.1 Chitinophagales bacterium | reverse complement strand
AAAAACTAGCAACTAAAAACTAGCTACTAATAACTAGAAATTCATCAAACAACCTTCCCTTCACAAGTTCCAAAACCAACACGCACACCGTCTTTCACTGCAAATCCTTTCATAATAACATTATCACCATCATTAATGAAAACACGTTTACTTCCGTCCGGCATCTCAACAGGTTTCGAACCAGCCCATGCAATTTCCAGCATCGAACCATAACTGCTTTCATCTTTTCCACTAATGGTACCCGAAGCTAGCATATCACCCGCTTTTAAATTGCAACCGTTTACGGTATGGTGCGCCAACTGCTGCGCCATGTTCCAGTACATGTATTTATAATTCGAACGGCTTACCACTTTTTCTTCACTGTTTTCCGGATGGATGATAACCTCCAGATTAATATCATAGTTCTTTTTACGATCAGCTTGTAAATATGAAAGCACCTCAGGTTCCTGAACGGGTCCTTCTGTTCTGAAAGGTTCTAATGCTTCAAGTGTTACAATCCAGGGTGAAATCGTACTGGCAAAGTTTTTACCTAAGAATGGTCCCAATGGCACATATTCCCATTTCTGAATATCTCTTGCCGACCAATCATTAAACAATACCAAACCGAAAATATGATCTTCAGCATTATCTATCGAAACCGGACTTCCAAGTTGATTTTCTTTTCCGATTATGAAGGCCATTTCCAATTCGAAATCTAATCGACCCGAAGCCTGAAAAACAGGTTGAGTAGCATCTTTTGGCATAACTTGTCCGTTTGGTCGCTTTACATCCGTTCCGCTTACAATAATACTACTCGCTCTACCATGATAGCCAACCGGGATATGTCTCCAGTTTGGTAATAAAGCATTTTCCGGATCACGGAACATCTTTCCAACATTGGTAGCATGTTCAATGCTAGAGTAAAAATCAGTATAATCACCAATGTCAACCGGTAAATGCATCTGAGCAGTTAAACGGTCAACCAACAATCCCGGATTTTTCTTTACCGGACTTTCTGTATCACATAACCATTGTTGTATTTGCTCTCTGAAAGGCACCGTTACTGATTTCCCTAAAGCAATAAACTCATTTAATCGCCCGGTTTGAAAAACGTTTGAATCGATATCATTAATCAAACCTAGATCACTACAGGCAGTAAGATCTAATATCTGATCACCTATTGCGACACCTATATTTCGATTGGCCGAACTCGATGAAAAAACGCCAAAAGGAAGATTGTAAATACTAAAATCGTGATCGGAAGGAATGTTAAGCCAGCTTTGCATTGTTTTTTCTGCAAAAGTAAGGTTTTCAAATTCAAGT
>JAHDHT010000476.1 GCA_020631175.1 Chitinophagales bacterium | reverse complement strand
ATGGCTGTACAGTTGATCCTTGTTTATTAACCGTGACTCCTGATTATGCAAATGCTGTTTGTACTGATCTGGATGGTGATGGAACAACAGACGGTCCGACTATACCTTTAATTGTAGAGAATGCTGTTGGTCCTGTAGTTTGGATTGATCAGGATGGAAATACTACATATGATGCAGGTGTAGATTTAGATATCTTAACAACTGCAATTGTTTTCCCTACAACAGACTTTACGGTAACTATTTTAGATGAAGGTAATCCTGATTGTGCCCTTACAGTAATTGTAGAAGGTAGTCAGTTTGATTGTACAGGTGTTGCCGATGGCGATACGCCAAATAATACAAGCTGTGATATTGCAGCTTCTGCAGATGTAGCTTCTGCTACTTGTGTAAGTTATACTGAGGCTCAAGTTCCAATTACAGTTTCAGGTGCAAGTGGATCAGTAAGTTTCTCAGGTGCTACAGTAACCGGAACAGGCGATGCCGCTGATCCTTATCTTGCTTCTGTTGAAACAGGTGCAGGTTGTGGTCAGATTACGGTAACCGTAACAGATAACGGAAGTATTATTCCTCCACAAGGTGGCGGATTAACAGTTACAAGTCCTGCTTCAGTTGCCGGTGCTTTTACTACATTCGGAACAAATGTTGTTGCAGATTTTGGTATTGACTTTAATACCGTAACTACACCAGTAGCCGGCACACTTGCCTTAGTAAATGATGGTACTCCGGATGAAACTAACTTCTGTGAGCCTACCGCTCCGGCCCTTCCGGATCCATCGGTTTGCGCTAATATCAATGGAAATATTGCTGTAATAAACAGAGGAGCATGCGCATTTACCAATAAAATTGAAAATGCTCAGGCTTGTGGTGCAATAGCAGTAATAATTTGTAATAACGATTCCACATATCCTGATGATATAATAAATATGATTGGAACACCTCAAAATCCAATCACTATACCTACAATTTCATTAAGCTTCAACAGCTGTGTCGATTTATTGGTTGAATTATCTGCCGGTAATACGGTGGAAGGAAGTTTAGTTGCTCCTACACCTTTAGCTGCTTGTGAAACAACAATAACTATTGATGCTTGTGCTATCGATTGTGGTACACCTCAAATTGATGGTTGTACGGATATGATGGCGTGTAACTTCGATCCGGATGCTACCAATGATGATGGATCTTGTATCCTTCCTGGTGATTCTTGTGATGATAATGATCCGAATACGATCAATGATGTTGTTCAGGCAGATTGTTCTTGTGCCGGTACTCCTGGTACGGCAGATTGCCCAACATTATATACTGCTTCAGCGAGTACAAATGAAGCTTGTTCAGGTGATGATTTAATCATCTTAGCTCAATTAGCTCCTTCAAATGCTACCAATGCAATCCTTTCTGTAGAATCAGGAACGGGTGCAGTATTAATAGCGAACTTAACTGGGCCTGATGCAGCAGGTAACTTTAGTGGAACTATTCCATTAAGTAATGATTCATGTGGTCCTGAGACTCAAACATTTGTCTTAAATGTAGAGTGTACG
>JAHDHT010000139.1:1734-9572 GCA_020631175.1 Chitinophagales bacterium | reverse complement strand
AGCGTTTTTGTTTCCATTTTTATCAATTTGAGGGCGAATAAGTTAACTTAATATTCGTTATTATTTCGTGAAATCCAAAATGCTCATATTATTTCTTCTATTAGTGCCGTTTATTTCGGAAGGGCAGAATGAAGTGCAACAAAATAGTGTGCAGTTAAATGCATCATGGAATAAGGGAGATACGTTAAAATATCTGATACAAAATTTCACTATTCAGGAATCGGACTCAAGTGGTATTGATACCCTTTATAATTACGAGCACTTTATGGATATGGTAGTTTTGGATTCATCTCGATACGGTTATATCGTTGAGTGGCAATATCGAAGTTCTGTTTTTTCCAGTGATTATCCGATTGTTTTTCCGATTCTGATTTTACAATATCAAACCGATAGTCTTGGAGGCTTTAGTCAGTTTCTGAATTTAAAAGAGTTGAGAGATGTTTTTGTAAAGCAAATTGAAGCCGGCATAATGGAACTCGAAAAAAGACAAGGCATGAGCAATGAAGATGAAGATCGAATTATTGACTTGATGATGCGTTACGGATCATTGGAAGGAATCGCTTCACTTTTTTATACTGATCTTGATATTTACCATAATTATTATGGCTTGTATTACTTGACGGATAAAACCCTAATTTATGATGATGAAATGAAAGTGCATTTTATGGATAGCAGGGTTCCGGCAATCAGTGAATTTTATTTATCGAGACAAAAAGATGATCGTTTACATATCACCCATGAAACCAGAGCAGATCAAAAAGCCTTACATCGACTCTTTGCAAAATCGCAAAACGAACTGGGACCGGTTGGCAGATATCGCTTAAAAAACAGAATGCAAAAGATGCAATATTTAACATGGGATAGAAAAGATTATGTCTTTCACGAACAAAGCGGACTATTGTTAAATGTTTATTACACGCAGTTTATTTCTTATGAACAGATTGAAAGTAAGGATATCACTTCTTTTCAATTATTGAATCCTCCCAAAGCCATTATGAAATAATTATCTTTAACAGATTAATGGAAACCTTTATCAATGCGTAATTTATTTTACTTTCTTTTTTTAGTTATTATTTCTGCCTGCACATCTTCAACAAAAAGTGATGTTCAGCAAAAAGAAGATAAAATATATCAGAGAAATGAACTCAACGAATTAATTACAGCTGATATAAAAGAATCAGCTATGAATGGTAAGGTTCAAAAGCGTGCTATTCTTGAACATCAAATGGGCATGAAAAAGGATACGACATATAAGCACATCCGCAGATTATATAAACAAGGCAAATTAAAACGCATTCAAAATAAAAAAGGAAATTTTGAATATGTCTACACTTTGGGTACTAATCGATTTGGAAATGTAGATATGTATTTCGATGCTTTTTTCGATCGCAAAAAACGATTATATATGTTGGAATGCCGTCCGTTCACAGATGGGAAAATAGCTCCTGAAGAAATGATACAGGAAATCGAAAGTTTAATGTCTGACAAATATGGAAAAGCAAACTATCGCTATGAAAATGGCTCGTGTACAGGTTATGTCTGGATGGACCAAACCCTCATCATAGAGGCTTTTTGCGGAGAAGAAGATGTTCTGCTACAATATAAAGACGGTACTAATATGTATCAAAAGAAAAACGAATTGTAGATCATTCTCTTTTCAAGCCAAACTTCACAATTTTATTGTAAAGGTGACTTCGTTGAATTTCTAACTCTTCAGCCGTTTTTGAAACATTCCAGTTGTTTTGTTTCAATTTATATTCAACAAATTCTTTTTCAATGTAATCTTTAAAATCCTGAAACTTCTGGTACTTTTCAAAGATATCTGTTGAAGTTTCAAAGTGAGAATTAGGTGTTACATAATTTATCACATCATCTGTTGTAATTTTTTTATCACTTAAAATTACGAGACGTTCTAAAACATTATGCAGCTCCCGAATATTTCCCGACCAATTATATTTTTGTAATTCTTTTATGGCTTTCGGTTGAATTGTTTTCACCGACATACCATAATCCTGACAAATTTCATTTACAAAACGGTCTGCCAGTAGGGGGATGTCATCCACCCGTTCATTTAAAGAAGGTACATGAATTAAAATCACACTCAAACGGTGATATAAATCCATCCGGAATTTTTTATCCTCAATTTCTCTGTTCAGGTCTTTATTCGTTGCCGCGACAACACGCACATCTACTTGAATTTCCTTGTCCCCTCCTACTCTGGTTATTTTATTTTCTTGTAGAGCACGAAGCACTTTAGCCTGAGCCGACAAACTCATATCACCGATCTCATCTAAAAACAGTGTTCCACCGCTTGCTTGTTCAAATTTTCCGATTCTTTGTTTTACAGCAGAAGTAAAAGCACCTTTTTCGTGCCCGAACAATTCACTTTCAATAAGATCTGCCGGTATAGCTGCGCAATTCACTTCGATAATCGGACCGCTGGCGCGCATACTTTTTTCATGAATCCATCGGGCAACTAATTCTTTACCCGTTCCATTTTCACCTGTAATTAAGACACGCGCGTCAGTTGGAGCCACCTTTTCGATGGTATCCTTAATTTTCATAATCGCAGGTGAGTCACCAATTATTTCTCTGGTTTTAGAAATCCGTCGTTTTAAGAATTTTGTTTCCGTTACCAGATTACTTTTGTCGAGTGCATTTCGAACCGTAATCAAGAGACGATTCAAATCAGGCGGCTTGGCGATATAATCAAATGCGCCATTTTTAACCGCTTCGACTGCAGTTTCGGTACTACCATGTCCACTAATAATAACAATCGGTAAATCTTCTTTCAGACGGGTAGCTTCCTGCAACATTTCCATCCCATCCATCTTCGGCATTTTAATGTCACAAAAAACGACATCATAATCATTTGCCTTTATTTTCTCTAAACCTTCTTGTCCGTCTGCCGCTTCATCCACCGAGTATTTTTCATATTCGAGGATGTCTCTCAGGGTATTACGTATTCCTTTTTCATCATCTACGATCAATATATTAGCCATAGTGTCTGTACATTAATGTCTACAAATGTCGTTTAAATAAACGACATTGCGAAATTAAAATGTGCAGTATCTTAGACATCTAATTTTTCAAATCTGAGTTTAGACAAAAGCTTACGTTTAAGATGAATTGGATAGCATTTTATCATTATTTGGGCGCATGCCGGTATAAATTATTGGTAAAACCGAACATCATCTTGTTTGCCGGCACCGGGCTTTCCGTTCAAATACTCAAACAAATCAGCTTGTGGTTAAACATCTTTAGCAGGCTCTCTTTGGACGCCTACCAAAGCTGTTAACCAACTAAGCTTCCTTATTCAAGTATAAACACTCCAATCCCTTGCGCAAAAAAGGAAATAAAATCATAAGAGAAGCTCTAATTATTCAAACAACACTTTTTATATTTTTTCCCGCTACCACAAGGACAAGGTTCATTACGACCAATTTTAGGTTCTGTTCTAACAGGCTCTGATATGATAGGTTTTGTATCAAGAAGTTCTAATTGAGCAAATCTGCTATCCAAATCTAAATTGTCAAAATAATTTACTATTTCAGCATTTGCCTCTTCATTATATCCTGCCCAAGTTGAGGTAATATTTAAGTATCGGTCTGCAATTGGTAATATTTCCTGTCTAATAATACTAAAGTTTTCTTGTAACAGTGTCTCTTCCACTTCTTTGTACGTACCGCAAATTATTCTTGATATCAAGCCTTTATCATCAAGCATTTTAATTTTTGGTAAAAGCTCACTTGCTCTTAAATCAATTATATTACATACAACAAAAGAAATAAATTCTGCATTTTCCAGCTCCTTATCTATTTTATTAAGCGTAAGAAAATGATCTAATATTTCTTCATAAAAAGACAAAACCTGCTCTTTTTTTTCATGGAGATGCCATGTCATTTCAGCCAACATATCTGTAATAACTGAACGGGAGTAAGAAAGTAAATTTGTATTCGTAACAAATGGTTTATATATATTAAGATCGTCTGCTAACATTTTTAATGCCGGTTCCCATAGGGCTTCAGTCAAGAAATCTCCTAAAAATAAGTTTAGATATTCGCGGCTTTGACTGAGTAGTTCAAGCAATATTTGATTGCTTTCTTTGGCTTCTATTTCACCCAATAAAAATACAGCATGAACTACAAAATTCATTTCATCTTCTTGCAATCCATTTTCTTCAACATAAGCCTCAAAATATTTATACCTTTTGATGCTATCCTGAATTACTAATTCAAGGTCATTGATTAGTGATTCTCTTTTTAGATTTAATAAAATATCGATTTTTTCTTTGCCTATATATAAACCATGTGAGTACAACCATTTTATTTCTTCATTGAAAAAATCAGGAATCTCTATTTTAGAATTAATTTCTTTTGAACTCATAATTGAACTACTTAACTTATGGTATGACATTTTTTTAAAATTATTAGATAGTTTCCAAACTTATCACCCCTGCTAATATAATTACATTAATACTAATTCGAACTTTTAAAAAATAAAATAAAATGTACTTAAAATTTATTAACACTTGAATGCATTCAGCAAAATACTAAGCCTTAAACTGAATACTAAAAACTAGAGACTAATAACTAGAAACTCCTAATTGAAACCCATTAAAAGCAAGTAAAACAAAAACATCAATCCATCCATCCAAAAGAGATAATACAAATCATGTTTTCGTTCGTAGGCGTTTAGAATGAAAATTGAACTGATAAACATCGTTATTGTGGTCGCAAATCTTGCATTAAAATTAAGATCGAAACTTAAATAAATTATGGTTGCTGTAATGAGCATTGCAATTGAAATAATCAAACTCTTTCCTACTCCAAATACTAATGGAATGGTTTTAACATCTACCGAACGGTCGTACTCCAAGTCGCGAATATCGAAAGGGATAGTAATGGCGAAAATAAAGAGGAAATGGGCTATGAATAGTTTCCAAAGGTTAGCGTTTGCCATTTGAAATTCGCTTTCTGCTGCGGGCAAAATAACGCATACCAATGCCCATATTAATGCAATTAAGAAAATCTTAATGAATGGGAAATCTCTTAATCGGATTTTTACGTTTCCATAGTTATAAAAGGGAAATGAATACAAAAATGTAATTCCGGCAAGGATTAATAAAACAATTTTAGTATTGAAATGAATCATAAAAAATCCGGCTCCGGAAATAATGATTCCAATTAGAAACACAAAACTTTGAAGGCGTTTGTATTTATTCGTCCAGATATTTAATGCTCCATCTGTCGATATTCGATGATGCTTGATGATTGGATAGAGTCTATGAAAGACATAACTGCAAAGAGTGCTTCCAAAAATAAGCAATGCAAGACCTGTGGTAATTTGTAATTCAGGTATGAAATAAGTTGATACAGCTGCAAATGATAATGCAGAAGCGCTTATGTGTAAATTAGAATAGGTCCAGAATTCAAATAATGATCTCAAATTCACTCTTTAATAAAGGTTGTTTGATACAACTGACCTTCACTGTTTTGAAACTCAATCATATACCATCCTTTTTCAAAGGTAGTGCAATTGATCTTATTATTAAATGCTGTAGTTAAAATTAACTGTCCAGAAACATTATAAATACGAATGCTTTGTAATTGTTGTTCTGATTTAAAATTCAATGTATTCTGAACAGGATTTGGAAATAGTTTAATTCCATTTTTAAGTGCATCATTTTCTACCGAGGATACTACAGTTACAAAAACTGTTATACTTTCTGTGCTTGTGTTTCCGGCTGCATCAGTTACGGTAATAATTACCTCATATGTACCCGCTATGTCGACGTTTACAGCAGTATCATCTATTATAATTTCATTGGTCAAATCCCCGTCTACAATATCATATGCAGTAATTTCAGGTAAAATTAGTTCTTCTCCTTCATTTATTATGATTAAGGTTTCGCTATTAATTGTGATTTCCGGGCCTTCATTATCTATAATAAGACTCAAATCATAACTCCAAATTGATCTTGAAAAAGTACCAACTGCTAAGCGATGATTTTGATAATCAAAAGCAATATCATATACCGGAACCATTGGTAATTCTCCGGCAAGCATTGACCAGTTTTGTCCTCCATCCGCAGAATAAAAGACACCTCCATCCGTAGCGGCAAATAATTTCTGATCATCATCATGTGGCCAGATTAATAATTCATTTACAGGGATGTTTGGCATGTTACCACTTATTGCAGACCAATTTTGTCCAAGGTCATCCGAACGGTAGATATAGGGTGAGTTGTCGTTATCTTTATAGCCACTAAATGTGCAGTAAACGATTGAAGCATCTGAGTGACTGCCTTTCAGGGAGGTAACATAACGTTCAGGCAGACCGTTTGTCATATTGTCCCAAGTTTGGCCTCCATCGGAAGTAATCTGTACATTTGCATCAACAGTACCCATCATCAATATACCGGAATCTAAAGGCGACTCGCCTATTGCTGTAATTACATGATAACGGTCTGCATCTATGACGTTATCTGTAAGCTGACCACTTATAGTGTACCAATTTGGATCTGTTCCTTGTTCGGTTTTATATGCTCGATATGTTCCAGTATATAAAACATCCGGATTATGCACTGAAATTAAATATGGCATATCCCATGAGCGTCGATCATCACTATCGATTCCACTTGTGAAATCACTCCATGTATTTGCTGAATTGGTTGATACCCGCAAGCTTCCATTTTGTGATTCAGAATAAATAATAGCTGGATCTGTAGGATGATATCGGATTTGAAATCCATCACCACCTCTTAATCTTGGCCATTGATTAAAAATATTGAAACTTCCTTCAGAGGTACCGTTATCCTGCATACCTCCTCCATAAGCCAATCCTTTATGAGGATTTACATCGATACGATAAAAATCGGATACTGGAATATCTTCAATATCTTCCCAGCTATAACCCGCATCGTTTGTTCGGTATAAACCTCCATCCGTTGCCAATAACCAACTATCTCCATCCAATAATTGCATATCATGTTTATCGGCATGCACTTCATAGGTCCACCAATCGGGTGCAGTACGTTGCCAGAAATCACCTTCATCGATTACTTCCCAAAGATCGACACCGAGGATATAAACTAAATCATCATTGGCAGGATTAACTCTTATTTTACCGAAGTACCATCCAAAGCCACCTAAAGGATTTACGCCTGAATTATAGATATAATCGGTATCGAAGGCCGTCCAGTTTTCGCCGGCATCTTCGGATTTAAAGATGTTATAAAAGAGAAAGCTTGCATCACAATAAAGTGCATACATTTTATCCGGATTTTGTGGAGAGACTGTAATTCCGATTCTTGAAAATTCTGTTTGCGGTAAACCTCCTTCCAGAACCGTCCAGTTATCACCTCCATCTGTTGTTTTATAAATTTTAGCTCCAAGACCCGAGGCAATCGATTCAGTATTGTTTCTTATTCTATCCCAACCTACGGCGAAGATTGTATTGGGATCGTCTGCTTTCATTTCAAGATCGATAATTCCTGCCTGATCAGAAATAAATAAAATCTGCTCCCAAGTTTGCCCGTTATCCTGCGAACGGTAGAGCCCCCGGTCGTTGTTACGGATATATGGAATTCCCATTGCGCTGGCATAAATTGTTTCGGGATTATCAGGATTTACTAAAATATCTGATATGATACCGGTTTCTGCAAGCCCTAAATTTGTCCAGTTATCTCCACCATCTGTAGAACGATAAAGTCCATCGCCTACGGCGGGGTAACCTGAAATATTTACATCACCCGTTCCGACATAAACGGTATTGGCATCGGTCGGATCGATAATTACTTTTCCGATCGCAAGGCGCATCTGATCGTCGAAAACCGG
>JAHDHT010000139.1:0-1634 GCA_020631175.1 Chitinophagales bacterium | reverse complement strand
TGATAATATAATCGAATTACATTTTCTACATCGTTTGCTGCAACCGTTTCTACTGTGGTATGCATGTATCGCATCGGCAGAGAAATTAATGCTGAAACCACACCGGCATTACTGAAAGCAAAAGCGTCGGTGTCGGTACCGGTTGCTCTGTAATTTGCTTCAAGTTGATATGGAATTTTATTTTTTCTTGCTGTATCGATTAATAATTTTAATAATTTATTTTGAACACTTGGAGCGAAGGCGAGCATTGGTCCGCGACCGCATTTAAATTCTCCTAGTTCTTCCGGTTTCAACATTGGCGTTGTTGTATCGTGCGCTACATCAGTTACAATAGCAACATCCGGTTTAATTCTATGAGCTACCATTTGGGCACCTTTTAAACCAACTTCTTCCATTACTGAATTGACGATATACAGACCGTAAGGCAGCTTGTCTTTCTTTTGTTTTAGCAGTCTGGCTACCTGAGCAATAATAAATCCGCCCATACGATTGTCGAGCGCTCTACCGGTATAGTATTTACCATTATTCAAGGTTGTCATTTCTGCATCGAAAGTTACGACGGTACCAACATGGATACCCATTTCTTCTACTTCGGCTTTACTATCTGCACCGACATCAATAAAGATATTTTTCAATTCAGGATTAGGTAATGCCTTTCCTCCTCTTCTTAAATGAATTGCCGGCCAGCCAAAAATACCTTCAACAATTCCATTATCGCCATGAATTTTACAACGCATAGACGGTGCGATTAAAGGATCTGATCCGCCGTTTCGAATTACATAAATGTAACCGTCTTTTGAAATGTAATTTACATACCAAGCAATTTCATCGGCATGTGCTTCAATCACCACTTTATATTTTGCTTTTGGATTGACAACACCATAGACGGTACCGTATGGATCGACTTCATATTCGTCGATATAAGGTTTGATGTAGTCTAACCACATTTTTTGTCCGGGTGTTTCAAAACCGGTAGGTGCATTGTTGTTTAAATAACTTTCCATGAAAGCCATTTCTTTTTTGCCGATAATCTTTTTTGGTAAGCTCAAAATCTTCAGTTCAAATTCATTAAAAAATTACAATGGAATATTTCCATGTTTTTTAAATGGAAGTTCATCCACTTTATTTTCAAGCATTTTAAATGCCTTAATTAATTTTATTCTTGTTTGATCAGGAATAATTACTTCATCGATAAATCCTCTCGCTGCTGCTCTATATGGATTCGCAAATTTATCTTTGTATTCCTGTTCTTTTTCTGCTAATATTTTATCTGGATCGTCAGCTGCTTTTATTTCCTTCCGGAAAATAATTTCGCTTGCTCCTTTTGCGCCCATTACGGCAATTTCTGCATTCGGCCAGGCATAATTCATGTCAGCACCAATGTGTTTACTGTTCATTACATCATAGGCTCCACCGTATGCTTTCCGGGTAATAACGGTCACCCTAGGGACAGTTGCTTCTGAAAAAGCGTATAAAAGTTTTGCTCCGTTTGAAATGATGCCATTCCATTCCTGATCGGTGCCCGGTAAAAATCCCGGTACATCGACTAAAACTAATAATGGAATATTAAAGCAATCGCAGAAACGAACAAATCTTGCTCCTTTTTTGGAGGAGTTAATATCAAGTACACCGGC
>JAHDHT010000475.1 GCA_020631175.1 Chitinophagales bacterium | reverse complement strand
GAACTATTGAAGATTTAGAAAAGCAAATGGATGTAAAATTTAAAGATATTCATCAGGCTTTAGAGTATTTACTTAAAAAAGACCAAAACAAGCTGGTTCACTAAAGAAATAAAATTGGTTTTTGAAAAATAATCTGACAATCAAATGATGTTTTAAGGTTCTTTTAGATTGTTATAAATCCACTTTCAGTTGATTAATATGTATATTACTTGAATTAAAACCTTGTTTATGAATTCTTATAAAGTCAATTTGATCGTCTTTATCATGTTGCTCAATGGCGTGCTATCTGCACAAAATGAAGAGACACAAATTATTGAAAAAAATGGATTATCAACTCTTGTTACTGCTAAAGATAATATTGATTATGGAGATCAATATAAAGGAACAACAAGCGAAAAAGCAGAAGCTTTTTATATTAAAGCAATAGATGCTTCGAATGCTAATGACAAAGACAATGCTATTAAGTTTTACGAAAAAGCAATAAAACAGGATCCAAAGTTTGTAGAAGCATATGATAATCTTGGAAGAGTTTACCGAAGTATCGGAAATTTAGAGAAAGCTGAATTTTATTACAATAAATCACTTGAAATTTTCCCTAAAGGTCCTTTCGCATTGATGAATCTGGCAGTAGTGCATCGAATCAATGGAGATTTGATTGAAGCCTTAAAGTTATATGAGTCATTAACTATGTTTCATCCTGAAAATCCGGAAGGTTATTTTGGTTTAGCATCTACAGGTATGCTATTAGAGCGCTATCGTCTCGCCAGTGAAAATATTGATGAAGCTATCCGAATTTACGAAGCAGAAAACAACGACTATCTCGGGCAGGCCTATTATATAAAAGGTGTAGCATTAATCGGTTTAGATGAGATTGAAGAAGCCGCTCCATTTATTAAAAAAGCGCAAGACAGAGGTATGGAAATCGATGATGAAACGATGGCGGTTCTTTATGAAGCAGAAACAAACCTGGAAGAAATGGAAGAAACATCAACAGATGAAGACGGAGAAGATGGAAATCAATTATTTAAAACTGCTCAAGACTACCGAGATTTTGAAGAGAAGTATGTTATGATTTCTGACTGGATTCTAAATACGCCTGTAGGCACTGATAAAGAAACCAGAGATGCATACAGTGGTATACTAGTTATATGGATGACCGGTGCCCCTGATGTAACACTTGAGCTAAGTGATAAAAATCTTCCTTACATGGAAAATCCGGAAATGATGATTGCCTTTTTTGCAGCTTATGGTCGATATGCCATCAATAATCCAAAGGCTGATGCTGTTGAAACGAATGTTGCAGCTACTAAAGACGTAATTAAGTTTTATAATGAAAACAAAAGAAAATTAGGAAAAGCAAAAGGTATCGACGAACTGATCAAGTTGGATAAAAAAGGAAAATTGAAAGCCTATTTTAAAGAATAAATCAATTTTTATTGCCGCTTAAGCCTCTAAATTTAAAAGCGTAAATTTGGACTATAAAAATACAGTCTTGAAAGAAGCTTATATCATTGACGGATGCCGAACTGCTTTCGGTAAATTCAGAG
>JAHDHT010000138.1:6966-9651 GCA_020631175.1 Chitinophagales bacterium | reverse complement strand
ATTAAACTGAACCCGCAGTCGTGAATAATAATCCTGAATAAATTCTTCTCTGAGAAAATGATCGAAATCTTTTTGCAGACGAAGTCTTAAAACAACATCAAGCTTTTTAGTATTTAATGGTTTGTATACAATATTTGCAATAGGGCGGAAGACATATCTTTTTCTAGCATTATAAATGTATCGTAATCCGACATCAGCTTTTAGGTTTTTAACAATTTTAAAACCAACAGCTGCTTCACCAAATGTATTCTTAAAACGGTTTACGTTATTATTATATCTGACCTGATAATCGAAACTTATTCCGATAATATCATTAACCTCATGTTCTAGTCCGATACCGGTCCAGAATTCAACATCGTGTTCATTAAATTCAGCATTATTTATTAGTTGTGCGGATACACTTGATGCGCAAAGTAAAAAGGTAATGCAAAGTGCAGATAATAGTTGATATGTATTTTTAAAGGACATTTAACTAAAATCTTCTTCTTCGGCTTTGTAGTAGAGTTTTATGTTTGCAACGTCTCTTAAAAAGTCGATGTTAACGATTTTAATACCGATAATATTTAAACCCGTACGTTCCCTTAAATCGTCTTCTAGAACTTCTCGTTTTTCAGGAGTAATATTTTCTATTTTCTCATAAACAATATTATAAACACTTAGTGTCTGACGTCGCATTAATTTCTCTAAAATGTAAGTTAGAATTACAAGAATAATATTTACAAATATTAATTCGGCGTAACTAAACTTATCCGTAATGATCGCATTGATTACAGCAATGGTAATTACCATAAACAGATAAGTCATTTCTTTGATTTGAACAGTAGTTGTTCTGTATCGAAGAATGGAGAAAACGGCAAAGAGACCAAATCCAAATCCTACACCAAGGTCAACTGAATTCATCATGTATACCATGAAGAAGATAGAAGTGTTAAAGGCAAAGAATGTGAATAGGTATTCTTTATTCTTAGAGAAATTGTAATACAATGTGATAATGATAGAACATATTATTGCATTAAATCCGAAACGAATTAATAATTCAAAAAGCTGACTGGTGTTTATCCATTCAGATGATCCGATTATACTTAAAATTTCAGTTAGCATTTACAATTTTATTTATCGTAAGTAATTTTGGTTTGAATCGGTTATATTTCACTTTAGTATCAGTCTCCACAATTCCAACGCAATACTTACTCATACGCATTTTACGAATTTTGTTGTCTTTAAATACTCTAAACACCGGAGATGCCAGGGCAATTCGATCCTGCTTTACTTCAGCAATCACTAATTCCTGCCATCCTGCCTGCTGTTCAAAATTAAAAAAATCAAGGCCAATATCTATTGTAAAACGTTCTTGCCGCTCAATAGAAGCAAGGGTGATACGTTTATAAAACACCAATAACTTTGGTTCAAAATTTTTAGCCAGATAAGGAGTATTTTGTTCAATAAACTCTATTCCCTGACCTTCAATTGTTGTGTTAATAAAAAGATCCTGAATTCGTTTCTTGATCGTTCTGCCTGTATTTGATTTAAATTTAATTTCAAAAAAACAAGTGTCTGTTTCAATATATCTGCGATACCTTACTTTATATCGATTCAATTTTCCTTTGTGATGTTCATGATAAAGCTTGTATTCCTTTGTGTCAAAATACATTGATTCATAGTTGAACATTCGATAATCATCTATTCTCAGCACATCATAATAGGGCTGTAATTCATTTAACAGTCCGGGTAGCTTATTAATGTGAAAAATAAACTTCGTATCCTTTCTGTTGAGTAGTTCAATTTGCAGTAAATCGTCTAAGGATACGGTATTATACTGCTCCAACTCATGCTGTATGTCGTCAATTACGTTCAAGCAGTTCTAATTTTGAATAATTAGATCGGGAGCATTCACGACCTGATCGTTACTATTAATTTGTATATCTATAAATTCCGGTCTGATCGGTGCATCACAAGAGTCAAATAGTTTGCAATCTGTGTAAGCAAAAATTCTGTAATTACCGATGGTAAGAAAGTCGAACTTATAACGGCCGTCATAATTTGTCCTTACTTCATCATCATAAAAATCACCGTCGCCATAGATAATATAAACTCGTTCTTCTGGTCCTGCATATTCAGTAACAACGTTTCCAAAATTATCCGTTTCCTGAACGATTATCGTTCCTACAATGGATGAAGTTCCTCCAACTCCCGGATCCTTTTCACATGCACTAAAAATCAGTAAACCTATAATGGCTAAAACACCTAAATATCTCATTCAATCTTTTGATTTAACTTCTGTATATCAGAATTGTGGGTTACTGATTTAGATATACGAGAAATTTACATTAATGTTTTTCAAATTTACTGATGTTATTCATAGATGCAAAATGCAGTTCTTAACTTACATTAAATAATTGATATTCAGTAAATTAACTTGTGTCAATTTGATAAATTCACCCATATAGGTATAATTTTCAAATATATAAGATTATCAGATAGCTCTTATTGACTATTTTAAGATGCATAAAATGCCATTCCTGTTGCAAAGTGACAATAAATTTCATGTTTTCCTACCTTCAAATTTAGCTTGATTTTAAGCATCTATTGAATAAATTGAATATTGTCAACTAGATGATTATAAGTTAGTTAACTCAATAATTGACTAAAAGCTAAGCACTTTTCCGATCAGATTTTTCCTTGCAA
>JAHDHT010000138.1:0-6866 GCA_020631175.1 Chitinophagales bacterium | reverse complement strand
TTTGAATTTGAAGTTGCAGCCGATGTCAATAAAGATGATGGAGCAATAGAAAACATTAGAACAGAAGCAGTTGAAGTTGGTGTTTATGCAGATGTACCGGATGAATTCTTTGTAAATCTTTATACTTTCAAAGATCAGATGCTGGATAAATTCAATGAGTATCTAAACGGTGATTATGCTAATTTAAATAACGCATACACTCAACTAGTAGATTGGGTTGGCCAACAGGACGGAATTAGTTCAGCTGTGGCATCAGGGAATTCAAATTTTCAAATTATCTGGGATAATGGATTGAAAAGTACTGTCTTTGTTTCTCCACAGGATGAAAATGGTACTTCATTAACAAGAGGAGGTATTCCATCTGAAAATGATCGTGCTTCAACTGCGAAAGTTGCTCTTCAAAATCAAACTCGCGGACAAAATCTTCCTTTGAGTAATTACAAAGTTAGTCAACTAGAAGATTGGGAAATCGGAAATCGAAATGTTTATGTTTATTCTTCCGCAGAAGATGAATTTGCTCCATATATAGAACGCCCTTCAGTAGAAGACATTTTATTCAATGCCGAATGCGGCGAATTTGGTGTTGCCAGTCTTGTTAATCAGCAGGCAACTGTAAATGCATTATATGCCATGCCTGATTTCGGAACCGTTTTAATCAGTTCACATGGTGCAAGAGGAGAAATTTTCACTACAGGTGAAATAGTCGATACCGTAACCGTTAATCTCACACAAAAAGCATTGTATAACGCAGACAAATTGGAAGCATCCTGGAAAGTAGTGGTGAATCAACAAACCGGACAGGCTATTGATATTGGATGGGTATGGTCGGCAACCTATAAGTTGATTCAGGATATTGGTCCTTTCCCCAATACTTTAGTGATTAATAATTCTTGTGAAAGTACCATGTCTGACAAGCTGTCTAATGCATTTATTACGAATGGTGCAAAAGCATATGTGGGATATGATAAAGTAGTAAATTCTAATTATTGTGTAACAACTGCAATAGATATGTTTACCAATTTGGTTGTGGACGGATTGGGTATTGGTTCTACCAGTAAAATTTTCACAGGTGATACCGATCCGCTTGAACCTTATGCCCAAATTCAATTAGTAGGTAATACAGAATTGAGTTATTCACTTACTTTCCAGAATGGACATTTTGAAGATTTGCTGGATTATTGGACTTATATAGGGGATGGAAGAGTCATTAGTCAGTTAGGTCAAATTCAACCTTATGAAGATGAAATTATGGGTATCATTTCTACTGGATTAGGATATACAACAAGTAGTGGTGAGTTGTCTCAAACTTTTATTGTACCATTTGATGCAGAGACTTTACACATGACATGGAATTTCTTATCGGAAGAATTTTTAGATTATATCGGATCTCAATTTCAGGATCGGTTTGAAGTAGTAATGAAAGTGGAAGATGTTGAGCATGTTTTATTATCTACTTCAATTGATGCAATTGCTGCAGAGTATGGAGCTACTCCTGAAGAGGCAGGAGCATTAATAGCAGTTTCTCCTGGCGTTATTTTTGATATTGGTGATGTATATATGACCGGTAAAAAAGAAAGCTCATTTGATTTAATTCCGTTCCGATCGAAATGTGCAACATTAATATTAAGATGCACCGATGTTGGAGATTCTGTTTTTGATACTGCTATTTTATTAGATAGTATGTGGGTTGAAGTAGAAGAATAATATTTACTATCATTTTAACTATCATGAAAATAGGCGGATTAATTGGAATACTGATTTTTACATCTTGTAATAATCAAACTATAAAAGATGATCATAAAAAAGATAAGTCTATTGAAGTGATACAATATAAAAAAGGGCAAAGCTCAGTAATAACTCCAAATCAAAAAGATCAGCTTTTTATTGCTGAAATTTTAGACACCCTTATTAAAACTTCATTTGTAGCAAGAGTTAAAGTTTCTGAACAAGAACTGCAGCTCTTGTTGCAAAATGAAGATGCTTTTGTTTTTCAATTTAGAAAAGAAGAAAAAGTAAAAGAAGTTTTAATTTTTCGAACCGGTGAATACGGCTTTGCCGATAAAAAAAATATTTACCTTTTTATAAAAGCACCCGAAAGTAAGCACTATGGTTCAAGTCCTTTAGTTGTTCCAGATGGGGTGAATTTATTCAGGAATTTTATGGATTTGTTGAATCGGTCTGGCAGTTAATTTAGCTGCTATCCATCGGTCAATATCAAAATACATTAAAAGTTTAGTTTTTGCATTTGCATTAGCATTTAGCTTTGATGCGTACTCTTGAAGAATGACTTTCTTTTCATCTTTAGCATCAGTTTTATTAAAACGATACAGCATGTAAGCAAGTTCTTTTTCGAGAGTAGCATCGTATTTTGCAGCGGCAATTTGCTTTCTAATGCTTTCGTATTGACTTGTAAACCAGAATGTTTCTTCTTTTTCTGTGCTTATAAATAATTCAAGAATTCGAGTGAACATATGAAGATCAGGGAATAAAGATTTACTTTTATCTGTTAATAATAAATCTAGTTTATTCATCGAACGATCCAGATCGCCGGTGTAAAAATACAGTCGGGCTAATTCATAAGTGAAGATTACAAATAAAGCTTTATTCTTTTTTTGAGGTAGTTTATTTTCTTCAAAATTTTTAGCTTCAGTTAAAGCTTTTTCTAATTCCCAATTTTTTAAATGGATTGCATACCGGGCATGACTTATAGTTAATGTTAAATATTCTTTTTGAATTTTCTTAAGGAGTTTATTTTTTAGAATTTGTGCGACTATTCCTTCGATATAACTTAAATCTTTTACATCGTCGTAAAGATCAGCCATAACCAATCTATTGATATAATTAATACAAGTTTGAACAAACTCATTAAAATTTACATGTTGTAATTTATCATCAGCAACGAAAATATTGAGCAACTCTTCCATTGGTTTCATTGCTTCGACATGATTGTGTTTTACTATTTCGAGATTGCTTACCGCATTTTGTAAATGAAATTTTGTTTTAAAGGTTATATTTTCTTTTTCGAGAAAGTTATTTAAACGCTGATCGAAATCGTTTAAATCTGAGTTTGTTTTTTCACGAACCAGCAAGCCTGAGTTAAAAAGAAAATCCTGAATTTCATTTCTTAATAAAATACCATCAAATTGTAATTGCAGACTTTGTTGAAGGTTTTCAAAATCATTAAAAAGATCTTTAATTTTAATAGCGTGATTTTTTAAAAAATAACTCTGATCGATTTGTAATTGAATTAATAATAAAAGAATATCATTCATTTCATATTCTTTGCATTTTATCTTTAGCTTTTCTAATTGTTTAAATGCATAATCATGCTGGTTTTTAGCGAATGCTATTTTTACATGTTGTAATTCTTTCAATACATTATGGTAAACCTCAGGGCGGTTTTCCATTTCGGTTAATTGACTAATAATAAAAGAGGTGAATTTACGCGGGTAGAATTTATTTCCGCTTTTCTTTTCAATAGTTTGTATTTTTTTTGAGAAGGCCCGAAAATCAGATTCTTTATTCGATTTCAATTCTTTATAGACTAATTGAAATGTCAGGTTGGCTTGTTCAATAGCTTTATTGAGGTGCAATCGTTCACTGTAGCTTATGCTTTCAAATAAAGTAGATAGGTGGTCGTAGTCTTGTTGTTTCACAATTGCAATTTTCGCCTATATAAAATACGATAAAGTATATTTTAAGTCAAGTTTGTTTTTACATGTTAGGTTTCGGGGCAGGGATAGGAATGGTTATAAAGGTTTTCTGAATGGCTTGCTTACAAAGGTTTAAAGGGGTTTGGAGCTTTGCGGAAAAACCATTTAAGCCTATTGTAAGCCCATGAAGAAAGGCTTTATTTGAATGGATAGCCCGGTGCCTTTGGTTTGAAAATACGAGCTTGTTTGAATTAAGCAGAATGATTGTTGATTCGAGTTCTTTCCGGCTACGAAAGGCAGCCCCCCAAATTAGAATTATACTAACGTAAGCACAGAGATTTCGGGTAAAATACCAACTCTGCCGGGATAGCCTAAATGCCCGATGCCGCGATTGACATAGATGTATTGATCGTTTTCTTTGTATAATCCTGCCCATTCTTTGTATACCCATTGTGCGGGGCTCCATTTGATCCAGGGTATTTCGACGCCAAATTGGAAACCATGGGTATGTCCTGAAAGGGTTAGTTGGATATTTTTGTAGCTTTTGAGTACTTCATCGCGCCAATGAGACGGATCGTGGCTTAACAAGATATTGAGTTCGCAATCTTTACAGTTTTGGGTGGCTTTTTTAAGATCCCCATATTGTCCGAAACGAATATTTGCGCTATAATTTTCGACGCCGATAATATTTAAATCGGTTCCGTTTACAGTAATAGTATCGTGTTCATTGAGCAGCAAATTCCAGCCGATATCTTTATGAAATTTTTCCATGTCAGCTCTGTTCTGCCTTTTTTCAGCTTCATTTTCCCAATTGTGATAATTACCGTAATCGTGATTTCCAAGGATAGAATAGTTGCCGTAATTCGACTTTAGTTGCTTAAGAATATCTCGAAATGGATAGGCTTCTTTGGTTGTACTATTCACAAGATCGCCGGTAAAAAAGATCAGATCAGGATTTTGATTGTTAATCATATCAACCGCTTTTTGCAGTCGCTCGGGATACATCATGCTGCCGGTGTGTAAGTCGGAAATTTGAATGATTTTGAGCCCTTTGAGTGCTGTGGGCAAATTATTAATAGCTATATCTTTTTTGTACAATTTAAACTGATAAGCATTGCGGAGCATTCCATAAAAAACACTGATCAGAGGAAGCGAGCCGGCGGCTAATGCTATGGTCGAGATGAATTTTTTTCTGGAAGGAAGGAAGGTGTCGTTTTGAAAGGTACTGAACCATCCCGAGACGGTTTGAACGCTACCACTTAAAACCCTGAAAATATCTTCGAGTAGTAGAATAGTGCCGGTGAACATTTTGAACAGGAAAAGACCAATAAAGGCAGTTACCATTACTCCTTTTAATATTCTGTTGTCTATTTCACGATAAAATTCGGTGAAAAACATGCCAAGGATGATACCATAAAAAAGTAGTATACTGCATACAAGAAGGGTCTTGGCAATTCGTTTTATTGCTATGGGTTGATCTGAAACGGCGGTGCTTACAGCTACCCATGTGTAAACATCGGCGAGAATAAGGCTTCCAATAAAAATAAATGGTATTAAATTGCGCATCCTGAATGTTAACTGTAAAGGTACGGATTTGGTTCTGCACCTTTCATCATCTTTTGATTTTTTAACTATGAGAACAACAGTAAATTTTAGTCTTTGTTTGATTTTTATTTTAATTGGCTTTTCAACATCTGCTCAATTGCTGGGTAAAGAGGCCGAGTATGATCGCTGTGATACTTTGCGTGGCAGTTTAAATGATATGCGTACTTGTTATGATGTTACATATTATGATTTGTTCGTGAAGATTGATCCGGCAGAAAAATTTTTGGAAGGAACAAATTTGATTCGTTTTAATGTAGAAGAGGATTTTAAAAAAATGCAGGTTGATTTATTTGATGTTTATGAAGTGGATTATGTTCGGTTGATGGCTCCTATGGTGAACGTTGGTTATCATGAGCTGGAATTTAAACGTGATTGCCAGGCATTAATAATTGATATGGGTGTTGAATTGATGAAAGGGAAGGAGCATGAGATTGAAATTGCCTATAAAGGTCATCCTCCTGTTGCAAAACGTGCTCCGTGGGATGGAGGTTTCGTTTGGGAAAAGGATGATAATGGGAATCCATGGATTGGTGTTGCTTGTGAAGGATTTGGTGCAAGTAGCTGGTGGCCGAATAAAGATCATTTAAGTGATGAACCTGATTCAATGATGATTCGTTGTGCTGTTCCTGAAGATCTTGTTGCTGTTTGTAATGGTAATCTTGATGATACGGTGGACTTAGAGGATGGATATAAACGTTATGATTGGAAAGTGACTTATCCGATTAATAATTATAATGTAACGGTTAACATAGGGGATTATGTGCATTTCGGTGAAAAGTATGAAAGTAGTTTTGGCGGCGGATTTGATCTTGATTACTATGTTCTTCCATATAATTTAAAGAAAGCAAAAAAACACTTTGAACAGGTTATTCCAATGATGGAATGCTTTGAAGCTTATTTAGGTCCTTATCCTTTTTATCGAGATGGGTTTGCATTAGTGGAAACACCTTATTTAGGAATGGAACATCAAAGTGCCATTGCTTATGGCAATGATTATCAAACAGGCTATGCAGGTCGCGATTATTCCCGTATCGGAATGGATTTTGACTATATCATAATTCATGAAGCGGGTCATGAATGGTGGGGGAATAATGTGAGCGCACAGGATATTGCAGATATGTGGATTCACGAAAGTTTCTGTACTTATTCTGAAGCGATTTATGTAGAGTGTTTACATGGTTATGAAAAAGCAATGGATTATGTTAATGCGAAAGTACCGGGTATTCAAAATAAAGAGCCTATGGTCGGACCGTATGGTGTGAATGAAGAAGGGGCAGGTGATATGTATAATAAGGGGATGTTATTTTTAAATACCTTGAGACATATTATTAATGATGAGCCGGTTTGGTTTGACATTTTGACTGGTTTAAATGAAGAGTTTGCTTATAAAACGACGAACTATGATGAGATTGTGGCTTATATAAATAAAGCTACTGGTAAAGATTATTCGAAAATATGGGAACAGTATTATCAATATGCTTCTATTCCGAAATTGGAGACGAAGGTAAAAATTAAGAATAACGGTAAGGCTAAGATAAAGGCTCGATGGAAGGCGGATGTTGACGGTTTTGAAATGCCTGTTGAGGTGCGAACAGATTTAGGGAAAAA
>JAHDHT010000137.1 GCA_020631175.1 Chitinophagales bacterium | reverse complement strand
CAAACGTTAAAAATTCTTTCAAAGTGGATAAATTGAATTCCACAATATTCAATCCCGATCAAAAAACCAATACCTTTGGAGCATGGCATTATTGGATGGATTAAATCCCGAACAACAGAAGGCGGCGCAGACGATTGACGGACCGATCATGGTGATCGCAGGCCCCGGTTCGGGCAAGACACGGGTCTTAACTTTCCGTATTGCGCATATGATCGAACAGGGTATCGACCCCTTCAATATCTTAGCGCTTACCTTCACCAATAAAGCCGCCAAAGAGATGCGCAACCGAATCGAAAAATTGATCGGCGGCGAAGCGCGTAATGTGTGGATGGGTACTTTCCACTCGATCTTTGCACGTATTTTACGTATCGAAGCGGATAAAATTGGATACCCGAATAACTTCACGATTTACGATACGACCGATGCGAAAAATCTGATTAAACGGATCGTTAAAGAAGAACAACTCAACGACAAAATCTATAAACCGAATATCGTTTACAATAGAATTTCGGCAGCGAAAAATTCATTAATTACCGCTCAGGAATATAACCAGGATTATAATTTACTTTCGGAAGATGAAGCTAATCGGCGTCCGAAAATGGGTAAGCTTTATCGCCTCTATGCACACCGTTGTTTCGAAGCAGGTGCGATGGATTTTGATGATTTGCTTTTAAAGATGTATCAATTACTGGCGCAACATCCTGAAGTTTTATATAAATATCAGCATAAGTTTAAATACATCATGGTCGACGAGTATCAGGATACCAACTATGCGCAGTATTTAATTATTAAATTATTGGCCGATGTTTTTCAGAATATCGGTGTGGTTGGTGATGATGCACAAAGTATTTACTCATTTAGAGGAGCCGACATCCAAAACATTTTAAATTTCGAAAAAGATTATCCGGATATGCAGGTGTTTAAACTCGAGCAAAATTATCGCTCGACTAAAAACATTGTAAAAATTGCGAATCAAATTATAAAGAAAAATCGCAATCAGCTCGATAAAAGTATCTGGACGGATAATCCCGGTGGAAATAAAATAAAATTAATTGAAGCGGCTTCCGATAATGATGAAGGTCGGATGATCGCTAATTTAATTTTAGAACATAAATTAAGAGATCATTTAAGTAATAATGATTTCGCGATTTTATATCGTACCAATGCACAGTCAAGATCTTTTGAAGAATCGCTGCGACGACAGAATATTGCCTATAAAATTTATGGTGGACTTTCGTTTTACCAAAGAAAAGAAATAAAAGATTTCATGTCGTACCTTAGGCTGACCGTTAATCACAATGATGAAGAAGCTTTACGACGGGTCATTAATTATCCGCGCCGTGGAATTGGCGATACGACCATGAATAAAGTGATGCTGGCGGCCAATGAAACCGGTAAAAAATTATGGGAAATCATTGAAGCGCCGCAATTATATGGTATCTCTTCACGGGCAGCATCGGCGATGAATGCTTTTGCGATAATGATTAAGAGTTTCCGCTCGATGATGGATAAACATAATGCCTATAATCTCGCTCAACATATCGGAAAGCAAAGTGGCATTTTCAGAGATTTACATAATGATAAATCGGTGGAAGGATTGAGTCGTTATGAAAACCTGCAGGAATTACTCAACAGTATCGGCGAGTTTCGCGATTCAAATTCTGAAGCGACTTTGGAAGGGGAAGAAATTATAAACGACAAAAATAATCTGGGTGCTTATTTACAGCAGGTCAGTTTATTAACCGATACAAATAAGGAAGAAGAAGATGTGCCGGTCGTGAAACTGATGACCATTCATGCCGCAAAGGGATTAGAGTTTCCGGTGGTGTATATGGTTGGACTCGAAGAAAATTTGTTTCCGAATATGCTTTCGGCGCAAAGTCGTGAAGACCTTGAAGAAGAGCGTCGTTTATTTTATGTAGCAGTAACCAGAGCCGAACAACATCTTTATTTGAGCTATGCGAAAATGCGCTATCGATTCGGAAATCTTCAATATTGCGAGCCAAGTCGTTTTATCGACGATATTTCACCTCTAGATATCGAACGAATCGGCTTACCCAAAGCGAAAAAACCTTCGGAAACCAACTGGGAAAGGCCTATGGGCAACAGCAGTTTCAATTTTTCGAAGCAGTTCAAGAAGCAAAGTCCAAAGGCTGATGCTAAGATGGATATTAAAGATTTTAAAGCAAGTGATGTAAGTGCCTTAAGCTCAGGCATGTCTGTTCTGCATCAGCGATTTGGAAAGGGCAAAGTTCAGGGAATTGAAGGCGAAGGTCCGGCACGAATGGCAACGATTATCTTCGAAGATTTTGGTCAAAAACGCATTCTTTTGAAATATGCAAAGCTTCAGATTCTAAGTTATTTGTAAGTTAAACGACATCTATCGAGAAGCTCTTTTCAATCTATGCTTTCAATGTTGTATTTTCATATTGAACTAAAAATTAATTGATGAAAAGGATTTTACTTTTAACTATGATTGCTTGCTTGTCGTTTAGCGTAAACGCACAGGTAAGTTTAACCACTGCACCGGATTTTACGGTGACAGATATTCACGGCGATGAGCACAATTTATACTCGATTTTAGATGGTGGTCAGCACGTAATTTTAGATTTATTCGGTTACTGGTGTGGCCCTTGTTGTGATGTTGCGCCACAAGTAAAGCAGATTTATGAAGATTACGGTTGTAACACCGGTGAGGTTTTCGTTATCTCGATTGATGATATCGGAACAACTGCTCAGGTTGAAAATTTCGAAAATAGTTGTGGTGCTGCAGACGGTGCGCCTGCGGTGTCTGGCGCTGATGGTGGCGGTGGCGCTGTTGTAAATGCTTACAATCCTGCAGCAATGCCAACCATTATTTTCATTGCTCCTGACAGATCGATTTTAGATAATGATATATGGCCAAATGTTTACAGTGAAGCAGCCGGATTATTATCCGGTGTTGGTATTCAGCAGGCATCTTGCGATGTTATGGCTGCAGCTCCATCTGCTTCTTATGATTACAGTGTAGATCAAAGAACGATTTCTGTAACAAACGCTTCGACTGACGGCGATAGCTTTGAGTGGAATTTTGGAGACGGCACAACTTCAATGGATGAAAATCCTGCACCACACGAATACACAGCTAACGGTACGTATAGCGTATGTGTAGACGTTACAAATAGTGTTGGTACAGATCAGCATTGTAAAGATGTTTTTGTTGAAGTACCGACTGCTGGTTTTGAAGCTTCTGAAGATGGTTTAACCGTTACATTTAACAATACAACTATCGACGGCGGATCTTATACATGGGATTTTGGTGATGGAAACACAAGTACTGATGCCGATCCGGGAACCTACACTTATTCTGTTGCCGGTACCTATACCGTTTGCTTAAATGCAGTTGGTGGCACAGGAGACGATGAGATTTGTAATGATGTTACCGTTGCCGATTTAGTTGGCGTTTTAAATCATGATGCATTAACGCAGTTTAATGTACATCCAAATCCGGTTAGCAGCATTCTGAATGTAAATATGATTTTAAATGATGTGCAAAATGCTGCCGTAAATATTTACAGTATTTCAGGCAAGTTAGTACACACTTCTACTGTTCAGACAAACAGCTCAGCAATAAAAGTTGACATGACTTCTTTTGAAGCCGGTCAATACATTTTACAAATTGCAACTGAAACAGAAGTTTTAGCTTATCAAAAGATTTTCAAGCAATAAAACGTAGATAATATTTTAATTGAAGCGGATGTTCTTAATTGAGCATCCGCTTTTTTTATGAAGCAAAAACCTCCTGCTTCCAAAAAACATCCTCGCGGGCTTTCCATTGCAACGCGCCCTTGTTTCATGTATTTCAGAATGGCATTCGCTTGTCTTTCTTCGGCAGCCAGCGCTCAAGCCTTCTTCAATGCATTCATCAAGATCGGGTTTCCATTGCAATCCCGGCTAGATGAAACCTGGTCGAGCACGATAGATACTTATATTAAATTCAAGTTCAAGTGTCAAACTCAAATTCAAATTAGTTCGGATGAACTCCTTCCCAGAAGGGAAGGATAGAATGCTCCAAGAGTGAAACGATTGGTTATGCATTCTTGGAAGGGGTGAACTAGTGCAAGCTCAAGCGTCAAATTCAAATACAAACCAAAACAAAATCGAAACATAAAAATGTCCCGCTGGCGGGCAAGAGCATATATGCTCGAGGGGGACCCAACGTAGTGGTCCGAGGGTGGAAAATTAATAAGTAGACAAATTCCCTGAGAAATTTAAGAAATCCGCGCTACCAAGTACTTTCTACTGTGCGACCATGTGCGACTAAATGAATTAAACAAAATCTCCATTTTCCTATTAACATATATAGTACACGACATTTAATACAAACGGTGTACATTTACTTTGTAAAAAAATGAAAATGAAAAATTTATTCTTAACAATTTTAATTGCCGCTTTCTGCCTTCAGGGAATGGCTCAAACAGCGCCCGACTTTACCGTTACCGATATCGAAGGCGAAACACATAACTTATACGAAATACTCGATGGTGGCCAGCACGTATTAATTGACTTCTTCGCCTATTGGTGTAGTATCTGCGCCGGAAAAGCTGATGATGTAACTGCAATCTATAATGAATATGGTTGCAACACTTCAGATCTCTTTGTTATTGCTATCGAAAGAGAAGGCTCAAATCAACAAACTATCAATTTCGAAAATGCAAACGCAGGTAATAATCCCGCTCCGGCTGTTTCAGGTACAGAAGGTGGCGGTTTAGGCGTACATAACGCATTCGGAATTGCAGGCCAACCTGTTTTTCGTTTAATTAAGCCGGACAGAAGCGTAATGAATGTTTCTACCTCCTCAGTAACTGTTGCAGGAATGGAATCAATTTTACAACCATTAGGAATTGAAGCTTCTTCATGCAGTGTTGCGACAAATATCGAAGAGGAAGTTTTATTTAATATTACTGTTGGTCCGAATCCGGTAAACAACATTTTAAATGTCAACATTAACGATTTTAATAATCAGTCGATCAATTTAAGCATGAATAATCTAAATGGTGAGCTAATGTTTTTCCAGCAAGCTGATAACAGTGAAATCAAAATTGATGTTGCCGATTTTGAAACAGGTATTTACTTATTAGACATTAAAGACGAAAACAATAATTTAATTCGAACAGAAAAAATTATTGTTCAATAAATCTCGATTTCTTAAGATAATCAAAAGAGGGTGGCTTTTTAGTCATCCTCTTTTTTTATAAATAATTTGTAAGATGTATTTAAATAGGATAACAAGTGTACATCGACATCTTCTAACTTCTTAACACGAATATTATGGGCATAATACCTGCCATATTTCAAAACTTTAAAAATTAATGGGTCTTTACTAATTTCTTCTCTGTAAAACTTCACATTCAATTGCGTCTTCATCGGTCGGATTACCAAAAAGGTTTGACTGGAAACAAACACTATGCAGTTTTTTGTGGCACTTACCAGAATATTATCTCCCCATTCAATTACCTCAGCTAATATTGTATCAAACACTAGAATCAATTCAGGATCTTTACCTTCAAATAAATTATCAATAGTATTTTGATAGCAATAATGATGTTGATTTTTACTTTTTAAAGTGCGTTCACAATCCGGACAAACCCAAGCCATTATTTCAATTTCTCTTTCAAATACTCCCAGGTAAATCCTTTCTTCTTTTTAACCATTTGTTCTGGTGTTCCCTGAAAAACAAGTTTACCACCTTTCTCTCCTCCTTCCGGACCCAAATCAATTATGTAATCTGCACATTTAATAATGTCCATATTGTGCTCGATAATAATTAATGAATGTCCTTTTTCAACTAAAGCATTAAATGCACTCATTAATTTTTTAATATCTTCAAAATGTAAACCGGTACTCGGTTCATCGAAAATAAATAAGATCGGTTTTTTGCTTCCTTCCTTCCCTAAATAAGATGCGAGCTTTACTCTTTGCGCTTCTCCCCCGCTCAGTGTACTCGATGACTGACCAAGTTTTACATAACCTAAACCAACATCTTGCAATGGTTTTATTCTTTTTTGTACTTCAGGTGTTTCATTAAAGAATTCCATCGCTTCATCTACACTCATGTCTAATACATCAAAAATGTTTTTTCCGTTAAACTTTACTTCTAACACTTCATTTTTGAATCGATGTCCATTGCACTCATCGCATAATAATTGAACATCCGCTAAAAACTGCATTTCTACAGTGATGTAGCCTTCACCCTTACAAGTCTCACATCTCCCACCCTCAACGTTAAAGGAAAAATGTTTCGGCTTGTAGCCTCTTACCTTAGCAATTTTCTTTTTTGAAAATAAATCGCGGATATAATCATAAGCCTTAATATAAGTAATTGGATTCGAGCGTGAAGACCGGCCAAGTGGATTTTGATCGATCATTTCAATTTGCTCGATTTGCTTTAGATCGCCGGTTAAAGAAGAATAAATACCCGGCTTTTCTCCGTAATTATTTATATTTCTAAATACAGCAGGATATAAAATATCTTTTATTAAAGTAGTCTTTCCACTTCCACTTACTCCCGTTACAACAACAAGTGATTTCAATGGAATTTTAACATCAATATCTTTTAAATTATGATGTGCTGCACCTTTTAATTCGATAAAATTTGAAGACTTTCTACGTTGTTTTGGAACTTCGACTTCTTCTTTACCACTTAAATATTTTCCTGTAAGACTTTCTTTACTGGCTTTGATTTTTTTTGCCGGACCATTATAAGTTACTTCTCCACCAAAAACTCCGGCATAGGGACCCATATCAATTATATGATCTGCTGCTCTTATTATTTCTTCATCGTGTTCAACAACAATTACCGTGTTACCCAAATCCCTTAATCGATTTAAAACAGTTATCAAACGGTCTGTATCCCGTGAGTGTAAACCAATACTTGGTTCATCCAAAATATACATGGAGCTTGTAAGGTTACTTCCGATTGTTCTGGTTAAATTAATACGTTGCGTTTCACCGCCGGATAAGGTACTTGATAAGCGATTTAAGGTTAGATAACCTAAACCGACATCCATCAATGTTTTTAAGCGATTATTGATTTCTATTAATATTCGTTCTGCAATTTGCTGATCTCTTTTACTGAGTTTTAATTTCTCAAAAAACACAGCCACTTTTTCGATTGGAATATTGACCAGCTCTGTAATATTTGTCTTTGCAATTTTTACATATTGCGCATCTTTTCTTAAACGACTCCCTTTACACTCACTACAGGTGGTACGTCCGCGATACCGCGATAGCATTACACGATACTGAATTTTATAGGATTCTTCTTCCAGAAATTTGAAAAATGTATTTAAGCCATCGAAATATTGATTGCCCGACCAAAGTAGATCATATTGTTTTTCGGTTAAATCTTTAATCGGCCGGTGAATCGGAAATTTAAATTTCGAAGCGGTGTTAATCAAAGCCTGCGTCCACATTTTCATTTTCTCCCCTTTCCAGCAGGCGATAGCTTCTTCATATACTGATAAATTTTTATTCGGAATAACCAGATCTTCATCGATACCGATCATGGTACCAAATCCTTCACATTTTTTACAGGCACCAAAAGGATTATTAAAACTGAAGAATTGAGGAGTCGGCGGAGTAAATTCCATTCCATCCAATTCAAAGCGATTATTAAAGTTTTTTGATTTTCCTTCCAGTTCCTGAATAATACAATCGCCACCGCTTTCATAAAAAGCAATTTGAATAGAGTCAGCCGCTCTCGATCGGTTTTCATCATCGTCGCGAACTACAATTCGATCAACGATAACGAAGAAAGATTTTGCTTTTTTACCTAAAGTCATTTCATCCAGATCACTTATTCGATAAGCCTCTCCATCCACCAAGATCCTTGAAAATCCTTTTTGAAGTAGTAACTGAGCAATTTGATATAATGACTTTTTCGGATAATCTTTTACCGGAACCGGTGATAAAATCATTAAACGACTGCCTTCTTTGAGCGAAAAGACATAATCCATTACATCATTGACTTCATGTTTTTTGACTTCTTTTCCGGAGACAGGAGAATAAGTTCTTCCAACACGGGCGAACAGTAATCGCATGAAATCATAAATCTCTGTAAGCGAACCAACAGTCGATCTGCTTGAACGGGTAACAACTTTTTGCTCGATAGCGATTGCCGGACAAATTCCTTTGATATAATCTACATCCGGTTTATTCATTCTCGTAAGGAACTGTCTTGCATAGGAAGAAAGACTCTCAACATAGCGTCTTTGTCCTTCCGCAAACAAAGTATCCATCGTAAGTGAAGATTTTCCTGAGCCGGATACCCCTGTTATAACAACTAATTGATTCTTAGGAATTTCTACATCGACATTCTTAAGATTATGAACTCTTGCTCCCTTTATTTTGATGACACCCGGACCTTTTTTTGATCCTTTTGCCGAACTTCTTTTCGTCATTTGCGTATTGTAATAGAATAATGCATTTCTTAAAGGCATTGTTTAGAATCTATGATTCTAAAACCAGCGTCCAAATGTCATAAAATGTTAATTTTTTTAAGACGATTTGGTTAGGAAATTTAAAAATTTATATATTGTGGTCTGATAGTTGCTACTATCTTCATAACAATCACCAAAAATAAGATTCTATAGACGAACACATATACGCTAATTATTAACTGATTTTTTTAATTTAAAACGTTCTTATCATGAGAATTCAGGAGATTAGCGATACTACATTGGTTCGTCAGTACATGAACGGTGATAACAAATCCCTTTCAGAATTAGTAACGCGACACAAAGACAAGGTTTATACCTCAATCATCATGTTTGTAAAAGATGATGCCCTTGCAGAAGACATTTTTCAAGACACTTTCATCAAAGTAATCGAGACCTTAAAACGTGGTAAATACTACGAAGATGGTAAGTTTTTACCATGGGTAATGCGTATTGCGTACAACTTATGTATAGACCACTATCGTAAGGTAAAGCGTACACCAAACTTCGCAACCAGCACGGATGAGTTCGATATTTTTGATGTCCTAAAGAACAATCAAGACAATGCTGAGGAAGCAATGATTAAAAATCAGACTTACGCTAAAGTGCGTAAACTGGTAGATCAGCTTCCAGCAGAACAGAAAGAAGTAGTGATTCTCAGACATTATGCGGAGATGAGCTTTAAAGAAATTGCCAAAATTACCAATGTGAGCATTAATACAGCATTAGGAAGAATGCGTTATGCATTGATTAACATGCGTAAAATGATCACAGAAAACGGAATTCCGGTTAGATAGACAATATTTCAAAAAGGGCCTCCGTTATTGTAGGGTGAAATTTATTTATTAAACCCTAAATTTTCGGATCAGGCCTATGCAGATAGACTCTACTTTAAATGATTTAATTGCCTATTCTTACTGTGAAACCAATGTTGTTAAAACATTACTGATCGAATCTCAATTGTCACATGACTTTGAGCTTCAGGAAGAAATGAAACTCATCAACGATTCTAAAGAAATTTTAGATAGTGTTTTATTAAGCCCTTCAAGCGCCTCAGTAGATTTGATCTTAGCGATCAGCGATCTGAACAGCGTAATGGAAACAGAGGTATAACAACGTTTCAAATTAAGAAATCAGTAACCTCGCTTCAGCAATGGAGCGAGGTTTTTTGTTTTTAGCTCGACCC
>JAHDHT010000136.1:7501-9684 GCA_020631175.1 Chitinophagales bacterium | reverse complement strand
CTTCTGTTTCTTGAACGACCGCTTCAGTTGACTGAACTACTTTGGTATCCTGAACAGCTTTTACTGCTTTCTCTTCAATTTTTTCATGTGGTTCTTCGCTAACAGCTTCTTCTTTTATTTGCGGGGCAGTTGCCTCTTCCGTTTTTATTGCAGCCTCGGAAATCTCTGCAGTTTCTACTGTTTCAGCAGTTTCATTGCTTTCGACGGAAGGACTTTCACTCGTTTCTTCCTTTTCAGTAGAAGATTCGCTTGTACTTCCCCAACCAAACTGTTCTTTCCAGAGATCAGCTGCTGACTTTCCGCTATTTGAATTTTGATCGCTCATTTAAATGCTCCTCTTTGATGATATAAGGGTGTAGAAATTTGGAGTGCTATAATATACAAAAAAGGCTTCCTCTGCTATGCAAAAGAAGCCCTCAATTTCTTGTTGACGGAAGATTAGCTATTCGCTTTTAATACTTCGTCTACTTTATCTTTATGAACGATTACTTCTTTGAAGTAGTAGCCGCCCGTTTCTTCATTCTTTTCTGTGATTACTAATTTTACGTGATCTTTTCCGCCACCTAATAATCCCCTGTTGGTTCTCGAGTTCTTAGATACTTTTCCCATGATTACTTAATTTCTTTGTGTAAGGTATACTTCTTTAAAATAGGATTATACTTTTTAAGTTCCAATCTATCCGGAGTATTTTTTCTATTCTTCTGTGTAACGTATCTCGACGTACCAGGCATACCACTTGCTTTGTGCTCGGTACACTCCAGAATTACTTGTAATCTTGCGTCTTTACTTTTCTTTGCCATCTTTAGTGCAAATTATAAATTAGATAAACTTGATTCCTTCTTTACGTTCTAACTGCTTTAAGTACTGATAAATTCCTTTTTTATCAATCGTTCTTAAAGCTGCCATTGAAACTTTCAATGTGATCCACTGATCCGTTTCAGGGATATAGAACTTTTTAGTTTGAAGATTTGGAATAAATCTTCTTTTCGTTTTACGGTTCGATTTAGAAACGTTGTTTCCTGTAATCGGCCTTTTTCCTGTTAATTGACAAATTTTTGACATCTTCTTCTGCTTTTCTCGAAACGAAATGCAAATGTCTGAATATTTTAGGGATTTCCAAAGAAAAGCGATGAATAAATGCCCGTATTTATCCACAATTTCTACTTTTGTGGCATGAGTACAATTAATTGGGTGGATGTTATTCCGGAATTCAGAAAAGACAGGCCTTTCGAGGATATTACTTACCGTAAATGCAATGGCGTTGCCCGTATTGCTTTTAACCGTCCGAATGTGCGGAATGCTTTCCGTCCAAATACCACCAGTGAATTGATTGATGCTTTCTATGATGCTCAGGAAGATACTACGATCGGTGTTGTGCTTTTATCGGGTGAAGGTCCGTCTACCAAAGACGGAAAATGGGCATTTTGCAGCGGTGGTGATCAAAAGTCTAGAGGTCATCAGGGTTATGTTGGGACGGATGGGCAGCATCGGCTAAACATTCTGGAAGTTCAACGCCAAATTCGATTTATGCCTAAGGCTGTAATTGCGGTCGTTCCCGGCTGGGCTGTTGGTGGCGGACATAGTCTCCATGTGGTTTGCGACCTTACCTTAGCCAGTAAAGAGCATGCTATTTTTAAGCAGACAGATGCTGATGTTACCAGTTTTGACGGAGGTTATGGCTCTGCTTATCTGGCGAAAATGGTCGGACAAAAGAAAGCGCGTGAAATCTTCTTTTTAGGAAGGAATTATACAGCGCAGGAAGCATACGAAATGGGTATGGTGAATGCGGTTATTCCTCACGATGAGCTGGAAGATACTGCGTATCAATGGGCGCAGGAAATATTGGAGAAATCCCCTACTTCCATCAAAATGTTGAAATTTGCCATGAATCTTACCGATGATGGTATGGTTGGACAACAGGTTTTCGCCGGTGAAGCCACACGTCTTGCTTACATGACCGATGAAGCCAAGGAAGGAAGAGATGCCTTTTTGGAGAAAAGGAAGCCGAATTTTGGGGAGAATAAGTGGTTGCCTTGATTTAGAAGCGCGGTAGCGCTGTACTTGGTAGCGCAGTATTTGGTAGCACTGATTATTGAGATTCAAGACCGCTTTCTACCAAAAGTAGAAAAGCTACTTTTCACAGCTTCAGAGCTACCGAGCTACAAAGTACTCTGATACTTTCT
>JAHDHT010000136.1:5256-7401 GCA_020631175.1 Chitinophagales bacterium | reverse complement strand
TACCGTGCTACATAGTACCGTGCTACTAAAAGACTACTGGCACGTACAACCACCAGTTTCCAACGACATAATAGCTGCGTTGAAACCGGTTACATCATCAAAATCTGACTCACAATAAGTACCATTGTCGTCAGCTAACAGGCAGTCTGAACATACTTCACAGTTATCTTCTTCACAGGCAACAAAAATTAAAGCGCAAAAGCTTAGGGCTAAACCAAGAATTCGTAGTGATTTTATCATCTTATTCGGATTTGATTGATTGTAAAATATTGATTGTTTTATTAAGCATTTCATCGGTGAAATCAAGGTGCGTAACGAATCTAACCCATTGAGGACCAAATTCTATCGCTTTGATTCCGTGTCGATCTATCTGCTCAATAAAGGTATGACCTTTTATAGTACTGTTTAGTTTAAAGATCAGAATATTTGTTGCTGTTGGTAAGACTTCATCGATGTAAGGTAAATCATTCAAAACAGCACCCAGTTTTCTCGCACGTTCATGATCTTCTAAAACTCTTTCGGTATTATTTTGCAGAGCATATTTACAAGCAGCCGCAATTATTCCAACTTGTCTCATCCCTCCGCCAAAAACTTTACGCACTCTCCTCGCCTCTTTAATAAAGTCATTTGAACCTAAAAGTAATGATCCAATTGGAGCACCTAAACCCTTTGACATACAAATTGATATGCTATCAAATGTAGATCCTAATTCTTTCGGCCCATAGTCACTTTCAGCTATGGCATTGAAGAGCCTGGCTCCGTCCAGATGGTATCTTAAACCGTGCGATTTACACACTTCAGCAATAGCTTTCATGTTTTCTAAAGTATAGATTGATCCTCCTCCCCGGTTCACTGTATTTTCAACGCTGACTAAGCGGGTTCTTGGCAACCAGTCAAAATCGGGTTGGATATTAGCTTCTACATCTTCCGGACTGAGCTGACCTAAAGGTCCGTCGAGTAATTTCACTGATACTCCGCTATGCAAAGCCCATCCACCCGTTTCATATTTATAGATGTGGGCATCTTTATGAAGTATGATTTCATCGATAGGTTTAGTGTGTACTTTGACTGCAATTTGATTGGTCATGGTACCGCTTGGACAAAATAAGGCGGCATCCATCCCGAACATATCCGCAGCCATTTCCTGTAAAGCCTGAACAGTCGGATCTTCATTAAATACATCATCACCCAAAGGCGCATCCATCATTGCTGCTTTCATAGCTTTGGATGGACGAGTTACGGTATCCGATCTTAAGTCTATAATTTGCATTAGAGTCCGAATTTATCTGCGATCTGATTCCAGAAAATCAAAGCAATTTTGAAATTGAGGATGATTGGAAAAATCACACCGAAAACAGCTCCCCAAAAGTGCGCATCATGCCCGATATTATCGTTAGCATTTCTTGCCATATAAGCTGAAAAGATTAAATAGATCGGACCAAATATGATTCCCCAGATTCCTATTGGAATGAAGAAAATGTATATTTTGACAAAGGGTTGAAACAGAATTGAAGCAAATAATACGGCCGAAACTGCTCCTGATGCTCCTAAAGCTGCATATGAAGGATTATTACTATGTTTCATGTAGCTTGGAATTGAAGCGACGATCATTCCCAGAAAATATAATAGCACATAATATAAGGTGCCCAATGTTTGACCGAAGACTTCGCCGAAATAATATTCTACACTTGTTCCAAAGAAATACAAGGTGATCATATTAAATAGTAAATGGGTCATATCGGCATGTATAAATCCGTGACCGAGAAAACGATCCCATTGGTTTTGACCTTTAATCGTTGTCGGATGAAAGAGCAGTCTGCTCTTAAGACTTTGATTACTAAATGCCATAAATGAGGTAATGGCTGTTATTCCTATTATGATATAGGTAATTGGTATTGCGCTCATAGGCGGCTAAGATATTAATTTGAATGCTGAAATTTGAGTACTGAATTGACCGAAGGTCATCCTGAGTGCATCGAAGGATATTATTCTTCGCGATTCAATAGTTTTTCGAAACAGAAATAACTCAATTCAAACAATAAGATCTTTCACTTCGTTCAAGATGACATTTGGGGGCAAGTGATATTTGAGAAGGCTGAACTGATTTGAACTTGAGTTTGTCACTTGACACTTGAACTTGTTAAC
>JAHDHT010000136.1:3422-5156 GCA_020631175.1 Chitinophagales bacterium | reverse complement strand
TTTTCATTTTTTAATTCATTAATTATTTCTTGTTGCTCTTTAATTGCTTCAATTAAAATTGGGGCTAAGCGATCGTAGGCGACTACTTTATATCCGTCTTCATTTGTTTTTACTAATTCGGGAAATTGCGCTTCAACATTTTGCGCGATCACTCCTATTTGTTTTTCGTCTGTAAAATTATGTTCCGGAAAATCATTTGTATTTAAATTAAAAGAAACACCATTTAATTGTTGAACTTTTGATAAAGCATTATCAATTGTTTGAATATCTTTTTTGTAGCGTTCGTCTGAACAGGTTAAGACTCCACAAGAAGCTTGTACAACGCCAGTAATAAATGCATTTCCACTAACATTAAAATCTCCACCGGTAACATTTAAATTTTCGCCTGATGCAATTTTTACATTTGTTCCGTTAGAACTAATTAAACCACTTAAGTTCATATTTCCATTTAGTTCTAAATCACCTCCATTAACTATCAAATCTTCACCCGATGCTAATTGAATGTTAGTCCCATTGCCGATTAAAAAGCCTGACAATTCCATATCACCATTTGTATTTAAATTGCCATTTATATACATGTCTCCTCCTAATAATCTAAGGTCATCTCCGGACGCTATTTCAACTGACGGTCCGTTAGAATTTGAAATTTGATCACTAACATCAATATTGCCACTTACATTTAAATTCCCATCGGTAACATTCAAATTTTCACCGGCAGCAACACGAACATCTGTTCCGTTTCCTTTTAGAAAACCTGCAAATTCTACATCACCTGAAGCTTTTAAATCTCCATCAGCAGCAACATTTCCGGCAGCATTAAGATTTCCTCCCAACAATTGAAAGTCATTTCCCGAAGCAACCTGAATAGCATTTGTTGCAGAATTTAATATTGGTCCATTTAAATCGGTACTTCCGGTTATCATTAAATCCTGATTTAAAGAAACATTTTGATCTACTGAAAAAGAAGATGTCGACATAGATGCTACAGGCGTACCGTCTACCTGATAAATTATTTCTTCAGAGGCACCATTGCCACCGTTTGCCCGGACAAAAGTATTTCCCGAATCCGAAATAATTTCATTTCCGGAACCTGAAGAAGCATTTACATCCACCCAATCTGTAATAAAATTTGTTGGGTCACTATCGTCTACAATTGCTAAAACTTGTCCGAGCGTTCCGTTTGTATTAGGTAAACTGTACTGGGTATTAATTCTCAGATAACCGTCGCTTGAAAGTCCGAGAATTTGCGTTCCACTGTAAGAAAAAAGAAAGGGTTCTCTTAAAATTCCATCTGCGCTTGTACTGCCATCAAGCGCTTTTCCTAATAATGCCCAATAGTTATAGGTATCATTGTTATTCGTAAACCAGATGCGGCTAAAATCAGATCCGGTTTCTTTTAGTAATAGTTGTGGTCCATTGGATGAACTGGAGTTGTATTCAATTTCAGTTTGGGCATAAAGAGCTGTTGATGTTAAGCAGATTAAAGCAAAAAACATCAACTTGTTAAGGGTCAAAAAGTGTGTTTTCATATTACAAAAATTTAGAGTTTATCAAAATTCAATTTTTAGGTCGATTTTGTCAAGTCAATATTTTGAAAATTGTTGGTAAGATTGGAGGTTGGATTTTGTCTATCTGATTGTTTTTCAGGTGGATAGAGATGGTTTTTTATTGGTGGAATTGGAGGTTTTAAGTAGTAAGGGAAAAGGTACAAGGTATTAGAAGTTTAAGTTTAAG
>JAHDHT010000136.1:0-3322 GCA_020631175.1 Chitinophagales bacterium | reverse complement strand
CGAAGGCGATCTCGAAACTCAAACATTATGATACGGATGCCCATGCATCACCGTTATCGCCCGATACAATTGCTCGGCGAAAATCAAACGAATGATCTGATGAGAGAACGTCATATCCGATAAGCGGATTTTCAAAGGAACGCTCTGCCTTATAGACGCATCAAATCCGTAAGCTCCGCCAATGAAGAACTTTATCGCCTTATGACTTTGATTCATATGGTTTTGCAGATAATTGCTAAACTGAATCGTATCCATCGTTTTCCCCTTTTCATCCAGCAGAATATTCAAACCGGGAGCATCAAGGTATTTCTGTAACTGAATCGCTTCCTCCTTCTGAATTTGCTTGGCATCTTCTGACTTATGCTTTACTTGCAAATAGTCTTCATTGAAGCGGTAAAACTTATTTATCCTTCCCGAATAAAAATCCATCCCATCCTTTATAAAGGCATTTTTCGTTCTACCGATTCCTATTAATTTGAATTCCAAAAATTTAGCTTTTATATCCTTCAAATTTGACTATTTTTATGCAAACCTTATAACCCTTTATGCTCTGGATTATCACCGGGATCATTTTGTTTGGATTGATATTGCTGGTTTTGGAATTTTTCATGTTTCCGGGAACCACCTTTATTGGTATTGGCGGTGTTATGATGCTGGGCATCGGTATCGCTCTATCCTACATGAATTATGAAGACCCTATCGGACATTATGTGCTCGGAGGCTCATTTCTGGCGGGTATCATTCTCTTTATTGCCGGCTATCGTTACATTACAAGCAGTAATATGGCTTTGGAATATGAGCTGGAAGGACGCGTAAATGAATTGACAGATATTGATCTGAAAGCCGGGGAAGAAGGTATTGCGTTTACAGATTTAAAGCCATGGGGTAAGATCGTTGTGAACGGAGTGAAGTATGAAGCGCAATCGATTTCCACTTTTGTGGAACGAAATACGCCTATAATTGTATTTAAAATTGAGATAAATAAAATTTTAGTTAAGCCTTTAAGCTCATAACATATGGAAGGAATTCTTTTAATCGGTGCCATAATTGGCGTCCTCGTTTTCATCTTATTATTTTTATACTACGTTCCGATCGGACTGTGGTTAAGCGCCATCGCTTCGAGCGTTCGTGTTAGTTTGATTCAATTAGTATTCATGCGCATTCGAAAGGTACCTCCTTCCGTGATTGTGAATGCTATGATTAACTCGACCAAAGCGGGCTTAAAAGTATCGCGTAACGAACTGGAAGCCCATTATCTGGCGGGTGGAAACGTAAATTCGGTAGTTAATGCGCTGATTTCAGCAGACAAAGCGAATATCCCCTTAGATTTTAAAGCGGCAACGGCTATAGACCTTGCAGGTCGTGATGTATTCGAAGCGGTTCAGGTATCTGTAAATCCACGAGTGATCAATACGCCTCCGGTTGCTGCAGTTGCAAAAGACGGTATTCAATTGATTGCCAATGCGCGTGTTACAGTGCGAGCAAATATCAAGCAGTTAGTGGGTGGTGCCGGTGAAGACACGATTTTAGCCCGTGTGGGTGAAGGAATTGTGACTTCTATTGGTTCGGCGAAGTCTCATAAAGAGGTATTGGAAAATCCGGATTCGATTTCTAAACTGGTTTTAGCGAAAGGACTCGATGCAGGAACAGCTTTTGAGATCTTATCGATTGATATTGCAGATATCGATGTTGGAAAGAACATTGGAGCCGAGCTTCAGATCGATCAGGCAAATGCAGATAAGAACATTGCACAGGCAAAAGCGGAAGAAAGAAGAGCAATGGCAGTTGCAACAGAGCAGGAAATGAAAGCCAAAGCAGAAGAAGCAAGAGCCAATGTAATTCAAGCGGAAGCCGATATTCCAAAAGCGATTGCCGATGCTTTTAGAAATGGTAATTTAGGTATAATGGATTACTATAAATTTAAAAATATTGAAGCCGATACGGACATGCGTAGTTCGATATCGAAATCGGTTGACGGAGACGCCACCGAATAAGAATTTTGTTTAGTAGTTTGCCCGTTTAGTCGTGGGCAAATAGACCTTATTTTCCGGGATTGGGAAATCGGTCGGAACCACACCTAGTCAGTGTGGTTTTTTTGTTGCCAAAATTTGATGCAGTTTTACTAAACTTTCTATCTTTGCGGTCTGTTATTGAAATTCTGCACCCGTAGCTCAATTGGATAGAGCGTCTGACTACGGATCAGAAGGTTAGGGGTTCGACTCCTCTCGGGTGCACATTATAATTAAAAAGGAATAGTTTACCGCTATTCCTTTTTTTATTGTTTGAAGCTTTTGAATTTGGGCACCCGGGCGGGCTTTCCGTTGCAATCTTTTAGCTAAAACCTAAGCGGCTGCTAAAGCTGCTGTAAGCTTCCGCTGGTCGCTCCCATCAGCTAAGCATCGCTAAGTTTTTATCAAAAAGTATTTTCACTGCAATCCCTGGTGCGCGTTATAATAATTACTTATCTGGTTTCCTTTAATGAAACTATATTTATATATTTAAAGTTATGAAAGTACGCTTAATTAAAATGCAAACTATCATAGACTACATAGAAGTAAATAAGCAAGCTAAAACAGGCTTCGATATTTGGTTAAACAGAGTTAAATTGGCGGATTGGTCAAATCTAAATGATCTCAAAGCAACTTTCCACTCAACTGATCAAATTAAGGGTACAAACAGAATAATTTTTGATATTGGAGGAAATAAGTATAGAATGATTTGCTCTTATATAGTTGGTAGAAAAAATTTTCATTTATATATAAATTGGATTGGAACGCACGCAGAATACACAAAACTTTGTAATTCAAATAAACAATATTCAATAGATAATTACTAATACAATGGAATCAAAATTAAAGTATAAAATCATCAAATCAAGAAGGCAGTATAATTTATATTGCAAAGCTTTAAATGATTTATTAATAAAGAACAAAAAATCTGATGAAGATGAAATTGAATTATTAACTTTACTTATAGAAAAATACGATGACGAGCAATATCAAGTACCCGAGTTTGATCCAATTGAAATTCTTAAGTCACTTATGTCAGAACATAATTTAAGAGCTAAAGATTTAACTGATATTTTAGGATTATCAAAAGGAACAGTTTCAAAAATTCTTAATTATCAAAAAGGCCTTTCTAAAGAAACAATTAGAATTCTGTCAGATCATTTTAAGTTGCGACAAGAAGCATTTAATAGACCATATCAACTTAAAAATCCAATAAATAGAAAATACAAAAATGCTTCTTTAATGAATACAAAAAAGAGAATCAAACAAGCGACATAAAAAACTTTTATTATTTCTTTATAGCAATCACACCC
>JAHDHT010000135.1:6207-9716 GCA_020631175.1 Chitinophagales bacterium | reverse complement strand
TTCGGAAATACATCCACATGTCCGGCTACCGTCACAGTAGAAGATAATACACCACCAGATTGTGCAACCCAGGATATTACGGTTCAATTAGACGGTTCAGGTAATGTAAGCATAACTGCTGCAGATGTAGACAATGGTTCTGCTGATATATGTGGTATTGCTTCATTAACTGTAACACCTGATGCATTTACATGCGTAAATATCGGAGCGAATACGGTGACCTTAACGGTTACAGATGTTAATGGAAATTCAAGTAACTGTACAGCAACTGTAACTGTTGAAGATGCGGAACTTCCTACTATAATTTGCCCGGGCGATCAGAACGTAGATTTCTCTGCAATTTGTGATTTTATTTTACCTGATTATACAGGCTCTGCAACGATTGATGATAACTGTGCTAATCCTCCAACCGTAACACAAAATCCTCCGGCTACAACGGTAATCTCAGGTCAAACAACTGTTACCCTGACCGTTGATGATGGAAACGGAAATACCGATTCTTGTACTTTCGAAGTAATTCCGACAGATAATGAAGATCCGGAAATTACTTGTCCTGCTAATCAGATGCCGGGCTTCAATGAAGATTGTGAATTTGTATTATTAGATTATACAGGAATGGCTTCTGCGATTGATAATTGCAGTATGCCTGCAAATATTACTATTACTCAATCACCGACTCAAGGTACAACAATTGCCGGTCCAACAACGATAACGCTCACTGCTACTGATGAAGCAGGCAATACCGATCAATGTACTTTTGTAGTTGATCCGGTTGATAATTCGATGCCAATGATCTCTTGTCCAAGTAATCAAACGGTTGACTTTGATGCTTCCTGTATGTATACCTTATTAGATTATACCGGCAACGCGACAACTATGGATAACTGTGCGGGTTATGGTTATATAACGGTAACTCAGTCTCCGGCTAGCGGAACAGTAATAGCGGCTAGTACGACTATTACACTAACCGCAACTGATACCAATGGAAACATGGAGACTTGTACCTTCACTGTTGATCCTGTTGATACTACTCCTCCAACTGCACTATGTAATGATATTACGGTTCAGTTAGATGCTGCCGGTAATGGATTTGCAACGGCTACAACAGTAAATAATGGCTCATTTGATAATTGTGGAATTCAAAGTATTGTGCTTACACCATCGGTCTTCGCATGTACAAATGTGGGAGCTGTTACCGGTACTCTTACCGTTACAGATGTAAATGGCTTAGTAGGAACTTGTAACTCTACGATCACAGTAGAAGATAATGTACCACCACAATGTATTACTCAGGATATTTCAATTGATCTTGATAATGCAGGAAATGCAACAATTGTTCCGGCTGATATTGATGGCGGTAGTAATGATGCATGTGGTATTGCTTCCCTTGCCGTAGCACCTGATAGTTTTGACTGCACAACAACAGGTGCGAATACCGTTACTCTTACCGTTACAGATGTAAATGGTAATGTTTCAACTTGTACGGCGACCGTTACTGTAAACGATAATATGCCTCCTGAAGCTATTTGTCAGAATATTACTGTTCAGTTGGATGCGGATGGAAATGCTTCAATAACTTCTGCTGATGTAGACGGTGGCTCCAATGATGAATGTGGTATAGATACTTATGCTATCGATATCGATGCATTCACTTGTGCAGAAGTTGGTACAAATAATGTCGTTTTAACGGTTACAGATTTCAGCGCTAATGCTTCTACATGTAATGCTGTTGTTACAGTTGAAGACAATGTTTTGCCTGAATGTTTAACGCAAGACATTACAGTCGCTTTAGATGCTGTAACCGGTGTGGCAATTATTACTCCTGCTCAAATTGATAATGGTAGTAATGATGCTTGTGGAATTGCATCCTTAGCATTAGATAATGATACATTTGGATGTGCAGACGTAGGTTCGAATACGGTTACCCTGACCGTTACGGATAATAATGGTAATGTTTCGACTTGTACTGCAACCGTTACTGTCGAAGATAATGTAATGCCTGAATGTTTAACACAGGACATTACAATTGAACTTGATCCGGTTACAGGCCAGGCATTAATAACTACTGCTGATATCGATAATGGAAGTAATGACATTTGCGGCATTCAAAGTTTAATTTTAGATAATGATGCATTTGATTGCACGAATGTTGGCGCAAATACCGTTACGCTTACCGTTACAGATAATAATAGCAATGTTTCAACTTGTACAGCAACCGTTACCGTTGAAGATAACACACCACCTGAATGTCTGACACAGGATATTACGGTTCAATTGGATGCGGATGGAAATGCATCTATTACTTCTGCAGATATTGATAATGGTAGTAATGATGCCTGCGGTATTTTAAGTCTTGCTTTAGATAATGATGCATTTACTTGTGCAGATGTAGGTCCGAATACGGTTACCCTAACGGTTACAGATAATAATAACAACGTTTCAACCTGTACAGCAACAGTAACGGTTGATGATGATGAGTTACCTTCTTGTGTTACTCAGGATATTTCGGTAACATTAGATGGAAATGGTACCGCAACAATTACACCGGCGGATATAGACAATGGAAGTGATGATAATTGTGGTATTCAAAGCCTTATATTGGATAATGATACCTTTGGCTGTGCGGATGTCGGTCCTAATACTGTTACGCTGACCGTTACAGATGTAAACGGAAATGTTTCTGATTGTACCGCAACTGTTACTGTAATTGAAGATGCTGATCCAACAATCGTTTGTCAGGATGTTACTATTCAATTGGATGCAGACGGAAATGCAAGTATTACAGCAGCTGATGTGGATGGAGGTACTACTGATCCTTGTGGTCTGGCATCTCTCACAGTTGCACCTGATACTTTTGATTGTACAAATGTTGGTGCGAATACGGTTACATTAACGGCTGTAGACAACAATGGAAATTCAATAAGTTGTACAGCTACAGTAACAGTGGAAGATATTGAGCTTCCTGAAGCTATTTGTCAAGATATAACTATACAATTAGATGATGCAGGAAACGCGTCTATCACAACAGCAGATATCGACAATGGAAGTAATGATAATTGCGGCATTCAAAGCCTGGTATTAGATAATGATGCCTTTGCTTGCGGAGATGTTGGTGCAAATACTGTTACGCTTACCGTTACGGATGTGAATGGAAATGTTTCGACCTGTACTTCTACCGTTACTGTTGAAGATAATGTAATGCCTGAATGTATTGCTCAGGATATTACAATTCAATTGGATGGAACAACAGGAACTGCCTCAATTACACCAGCAGATATTGATAATGGAAGCAATGATGCTTGTGGCATTCAGAGCCTTGTATTAAATAATGATTCGTTTGATTGTGCGAATGTAGGGTCTAATACGGTAACCTTAACCGTTACGGATAACAATGGGAATATTTCAACTTGTACAGCCACGGTTACCGTTGAAGATAATGTAATGCCTGAATGTATAACTCAGGATATTACAATTCAATTGGATGCAGATGGTAATGCTTCGATTACTAC
>JAHDHT010000135.1:0-6107 GCA_020631175.1 Chitinophagales bacterium | reverse complement strand
AATGGCAGTAATGACAATTGTGGTATAGCCAGTCTTGCAATCGATACAGATGCATTTACATGTCAGATGGTAGGCTCGAATACGGTTACCCTTACGGTTACTGATAATAATGGTAATGTTTCGACTTGTACTTCAACCGTAACTGTTGAAGATAATGTAGCTCCTGAATGTATAACTCAGGATATTACTATTTCATTGGATGCATTTGGAAGTATAAGTATTACGCCTTCGGATATTGATGGAGGTACTTCTGATGCCTGTGGAATTGCTTCATTAGCTATTGATAATGATCTCTTCGATTGTTCAAACGTAGGTCCGAATACAGTTACCTTAACCGCGACTGATAATAACGGTAATGTTTCAACCTGTACGGCAACCGTTACGATTGAAGATAATACTCCACCTGTTGCTTTATGTCAGGATATTACTATTGAATTGGATACAGATGGTACGGCAACTATTGGACCGGCAGCGATCGATAATGTGAGTACTGATGCTTGTGGTATTGTTGACTATGCAGTAAGTCTGGATGCTTTTGATTGTACAAATCTGGGAGGAAATACGGTTACCCTAACGGTTACAGATGCTAATGGAAACTCAAGCTCCTGTAATGCAATTGTAACCGTAGAGGATAATATTAATCCGACCATTCTTTGTCCGGATGATCAAAATGTATTCTTTGATGATAATTGTGCATTTGAATTACTGGACTACACTGCTTTGGCCACGCCTGATGATAATTGTGCAAATCCACCGCTTGTAACACAAAATCCTGCAGCGGGTACTATAATTACAGGAACAACATTAATTACATTGACTGCAGATGATGGAAACGGTCAGACAGCCAGCTGTTTCTTTAGTGTAATTCCAACGGATAATATAATACCGGATATAACCTGTCCGGGAGATCAGATGCCTGGTTTTGACGATAACTGCGAATTTATGTTATTGGATTATACCGGTTTAGCAACAGTGATGGATAATTGTTCTGATGCGATGGATATTACAGTTACACAAGATCCGCCGGCAATGACAACAATTCTTACTTTAACAACGGTTACCCTTACGGCTACAGATGAAGCAGGTAACTCAAATACATGCACATTCGAAGTAGATCCAATGGATAATACAATGCCGATGATAGCTTGTCCCGGAGATCAGAATGTAAGTTTAACCGTAGACTGTAACTTCGAAGTTGAAGATTATACAGGTTTAGCCATGGTGATGGATAATTGTAATTCACCTGCTGAAATTACTTTAACGCAAACTCCACCGGAAGGAACTATAATAACAGGTCAAACAACTATTACTATTTTGGCTGAAGATCAGAATGGAAATACAATGGACTGTTCCTTTGAGCTAATACCTGCCGACACAACTCCACCTGAAGTTTCTTGTAACGACTTGGACTTAATAATTGGTGCTGATGGAACGGTAAGTATTACGGTTAATGATGTAATTAATACGGTTTCTGATAATTGTGGAATAGCTTCTACTGAAATTGACATGAATACTTTCACTTGTGCTGAAGTTGGAATTAATACTGTATTGGTTACAGTAACTGATTTAAGCGGTAATGTTTCTAATTGTACTTCTAATGTATCTGTTACGTATGATGTGATGGTGGATGCCGGACCTGATCAGGTGATTTGTGAAACGGAGTTTGCCTTCCTGGACGCTTCCATTTCAGGTGTGGCAGCCGGAGGTACATGGTCTGGTGGTACCGGAAACTTTAACAATGTTAATAGTCCGAATGCATTATATGATCCGGGTCCGGGTGAAGAGAATACGACTGTTGTATTAACATGGACCAGTTTCGATATTGATGGCGCCGGACCTTGTGAACCGGTTTCAGATATTGTTAATGTAACGGTTAATTCAAATCCTGAACCGTCTGTTGTATGTCCTCCCGGAAATCTGGAAAGATGTTCGGGCGAGTGGGATTGTATGTTTGAAGATCTTAACCCGATCACTTCTGCGAACGGCAGTGAGGTTGTACCAATCATTACGGGAACAGCAGTGCCGTATTTTGTTGATTTACAACAGGGTATTTTTGAACCTTCACTTGCTCCGGCTGGTGTACCACTTACCTTTACATTGACTTATGTAGATCCGTTTACAGGATGTTCTGCATCTGCCAGTTGTACCTTTACGATATTTATTGATAATCCTGCCAGTGGTGGTGGATTTTAAATAGATAAATAATAAATTTTAACCGGGATAGTGTAAAATACTATCCCGGTTTTTTTTGTATTCAACCTATTTTATCCAACAAAAGCTTAATTTTCGGTTTCAAATGAGTTTGAAACAAAATAGTATCGATCTTTTTTACCGGGTCTTGCTGAATTTGCATTCAGGTTACCACAACCGTATTCGATTCCGAAAAATTGATGGAAACAGTTCAAGCTTGCTGAGTGATTCGAAAGCAGATCACACCTTGGTTTTACTCGATTTTTTCCTGAAAGATGCCGACTCGGTTTACATTGATGTTGGAGCTAATATTGGTGCTTTTGTTTATCGTGCCTTGAAGCATATTAAGCCTCGGCAAGTTTTTGCCTTTGAACCCTTACCTGATTTAAATTTGAGTCTTCAAAAAAAGTTTCGAGACATCCATTTATTTAATATCGCATTAAGTAATTCTGAAGGATCTGCTTCTTTTAAAATTCCAATCGCCGGAAAAAAAAGATTACATACAAGAGCTACTTTAAATACTGATTTCAGGGAGGATGTTGAAACGGAGCATAAAATAATTGAAGTTGCTTTGAGTAGCCTCGATGTCTGGTCTGAAAAGCAAAGTTTGAAAAGAGTTGATTTATTAAAGATTGATGTCGAAGGGCATGAAGAAAATTTGATCGATGGTTCAATTGCCTTTTTGCAAAAATTTCAACCGGTATTGATTATTGAAATCGAGCAAAGACATCATAAAAAAAGTATTACAGAAATAATTGAAAAAATTAACGCGATTGGATATAAGGTCTTATACTTTGATTCAGATTCAAAACTATTGAAGTCGCCTGTTGATCAATTAGATGATATTCAGCAAAAAGGAAAAATGAAAACAGCCGATTATATAAATAATTTCATTTTTATCCCTGAATCGAAGAATATTCAGAATATTATTCAAGGATTTGAACAGTTTATTTCCAATTAAATCTTTCGTCGATTTGCTTGAATAATTGTTCATTGAATGGTTTAAATATTTCTTTTATTTGATTACTATCTTCCTCTGAAAGTGAAAAGCTTGATTTTGAAACATTACTTTTTAAAGTTGTTTCAATAGAGTGATTTTTAATGTCTAAAAAAGCAAAAATCTTTTTTAATAAAATGTCAGGGTTTGATTTTAAACTTTCAGTGCTGCAAATAAAGAATTGGTTTTGATTAAAATATTTTAACCATTGATTTAATTGATTAATATATTTTCCTCTTTGGATATAGCTGTATTCTCTTTTATAACTAGAAGTAAATCCGGAATCTAATTCTACCGGAAGATGACCATTTTTATCTATTCTGATTTCTTCTTCTTTAATAGCCTCTGATAAACTTAAGTGTTCAATACCTCTGTCTTTATTATAATTAAAATGAGATATTGCCCTTTCTACCGGATCTCTTAAAATTAGGATTAGTTTGATATCTGGAAATAAATTATGAATTCTTTCAGGAACAGCAGGATCAAAAAAATAATCAGGTGTTGCTTCTCCAGAAATTATTCCATCTTTTTGCTTCGGGAAAAATCCATAATACCATTCTTTTGATTTGTTTGGATAGAGATCAAAATATTTAGTTTCTTTTTGGTATGCTGCTGTGATTTGCGGGTGGAGGCAGAGATAATCATACAATGCGGTAGTTCCTGATTTTTGAGCTCCGATAACTAAAAACGAAGGGCGAACACGGTTTTGATGGTTCCAGCTTCTGAGCTGCACCATATTGTGAATCCATCTTAAAGCCAATCTTCCGCTTAACATCTTTGACCAAAATTAAGGCTATTAATGCATAAACTTAAAATCATTATGAAAATTTATAAATTCACATGGTGAAAATCGCTATTGTAGAGCTCGAAGGCCATGTGGAATGCTTGTATTCTTTTTTGAATTTTCTTCAAATTCATGATGATGAAGTACATGTTTTTACAAGCCAAAAAATATTTAAAGAGCTAAACCCTGCGGCTGATGTATCATTTCATTTTCATATTCTTGACCGGGGGCAAAGTAAAGCTGCTTTTTTAAATCGTAATATTTCGAGATTAAATTCTTGTGATGCGATTTTTTTTAACAGTCTTCAAAAAGACCCTCATCTTTATCCGTTTAGCGAAATTAAAGCTCCTAAATTTTTACGTATTCATAACATGAATACCTTTTTTAACCGATCTGCTTCCATTTCTTTAGATTGGTCCCCTTATGCTTTATGGAAGGATTTTTCTTATTTCCTTAGAGAGTATATCATTCAACGGCAAACAGCATTTTTTGATCGGTTTATTGCTGAAACAGACTTTATAATGTTACCGGATACGCATTATGAAAAATTCCTTGTTAAAATGAGTGATTTTCCTTCAGAAAAAATATTTAACGGAGTGCCTATGGCCTCTTATAAAACCCGACTAAATCTTGATGAGAAAGATTGCTTCAATATTGTAATTACAGGTACAATTGATGAGCGTAGAAAAGATTATTTATTTGCTTTTGAATGTATTAAAAAAGTATTAACACTAACGAATCAAAAGATTGATTTATGTTTGCTTGGAGCACCAAAAGGTCCTTATGGAAATAAAGTAATTCAGGCATTTAAAAGTCTTGATGCATCTAATTTTCAATTTACTTTTTTTGAACAGAGAATTGATCAACAGACTTTCGAAAAATATGTGTTTCAGGCAGATTTGTTATATGCTCCTATAAAAATTGAAACCCGTTATAAATTTTTTAAAGAAGTATATGGTAAAACTAAAATTTCGGGAAGCTGGACGGATATGATCCGCTATGGTAAATTATTATGCCTGCCCGACGCTTACCCATTAGCAGATGGCTTTCATGAATTCTGTCTTACTTATAATAATCTCGAGAGCAACGTTTCTGCCATACTTGAATTGATGAATGATCAGGCATTATTAAAGCTAAAATCTAATGCTTTAAAAACCTTTCTTGAAAATAATTACAGTAATTCGCGTTTATACACGTCATTTAGACGACAGCTTGAACAAAGTATTGGAAATTTACAGAAAGCTGACTGACAAATTATCTTTAACTAAAGATAAACTCGTTTAATTAATTTACGTTTACTCTATAAAATCAGCATCATATACCGTTTATGAATATTACCAGTCCCGCTATAAAAATATTAACATGTCTTGGCTTCCTGTTTGTCTATTTTCAAGCCGAAGCACAGGTATGTGATTCTGCCTTTGTAAAAACGTACACAGATAATGTAAATTCCTTTGTTGGTCAGTCACTTGTTAAGTCTGCTTCGGGAGTCGAGATTGTGGCAGGTTCTATCGGAGACGAAATATTCATTACAACATCAGAAAACGGTAATATTCAGTCAATGCGTTCGATTGATTTATGGTCGGCCGGTTCAGCAGAGAGGGTTTATGATATGTTTTATGATGCCATCGATGATGTGGTCATTATTGCTGCAAGGTCTGATAATGGCAGTTCGAGTAGAATTTATCTGATTAAATACGAATATGCAATCGACGATATCTGGTTTTCAAATTATATCGAAGATGATGAATTGTCGACTTTCACAGGAATTGAAATGGGAGGCCCGGATAACAATTATTATGTAGTAGGAAGGCTATGGCCCGATAGCTCGGATGGATGTGATAATTTATTTATTGAATTTGATCGGGATAACGGAACCATCAATAATTCTGTAATTATGAATGAAGGTTCTTGTGAAGAATATTGGGATATCGTTTTTTATCAGGATCATTTTTATACAACCGGAAGAAATGCATTGCAAGGTAGCTCAAATGGAGGCTTTCGGGTTTGTAATACTAAAATCGATTTATCCGGTAACGTGGAATGGACAAGATGTTATTTGGAAGAAGCAAATGTAAATGCCCGTCAGTATGGAATTAATATTCTGGAATATAATGGAGATATCTATACATCCGG
>JAHDHT010000474.1 GCA_020631175.1 Chitinophagales bacterium | reverse complement strand
GAGGCTATTGTGTTGCTTCTATTTCTTATCGATTAGGATTTAATGTGCTGGATGGCGTAAGTGCAGAGCGTGCTGTATATAGAGGCGTTCAAGATATGAAAGCTGCCATTCGTTATTTCAAAGAATTTCATTTAACCTACAGAATCGATACCAATGCAGTTTTTACAGGCGGAAACAGCGCAGGTGCTTTAATGGCCGCACATCAGGCTTTTGCTGAAGAAAGCGAACGACCCGCATCAACCTATATGCAAACCGTTGCACCTGATTTAGGTTGTCTGGATTGCACCGGAAATACCTACAATCACTCCAGCCGATGTCGTGCTTTTTTAAATCTTTGGGGAGCTGTTGGTTATTTAGATGGAATTGATTCTTATGAGCAATACCCATTTATTTCCTTCCATTCAATCGATGATAATACAGTTCCGTATGGAACAGATAATCCTTTTGGTTTATTTTGGTTTCCTATTGTACATGGTAGCGGTGTAATGAGTCCTGAAGCCACATCTAAAGGTATTTATAATGAGCTATTTCCATTTAATGGATCTTTACATGAAGCATGGGAAGATGCTCCTAAATATGAAACGATTATTACAGAATCCACTCGTTTTTTCTATGAAGAATTAAAGCCGGAAACATCTGTTATAACAGGTGATTTATTAGTGTGCGAAAATGAGCTGGGATTTTATTCTGTGCAAGGTTCGGATGGATCACATTTTTGTTGGGACGTTCAGGGTGGTATTAATAATTCTTTTAATCCGAATGCTGATAATATTTCAGTTAATTGGTCTACTCCCGGTTTACATACAATTACAGTCACTGAAATTAATATAAATGGAGCAGCGGGAGAACCACAAACGATCAGCGTACAGGTTGATCCTAATCCTGCAGTAGATTTTACCGGACTTCCGCTTAATACCGGTTCGCCACAATCATTTGCTTTAACAGGAACTCCTTCAGGAGGCGTATTTTCCGGTCCGGGAATTGTTTTTAATGCCTTTAATCCTTCAATTGTTGGTCCCGGAATTCATACCATTACCTATACATTAGAAACCGGAAATTGTATTTCTGAAACAAGTCAGCAGGTTTTGGTGTTTAATCTAACATACAACTTTGTAAATTACAATTTAGGTACCATCGTACCGGAATAAAAGATTAATTATTGCTGATTTAATTCAATTTACCGACAAAGGATTATACTGTGAAAAAGGAAATTTTTTCATTGATCCCTGGCTACCGGTAAACAATGCATTGATTACCCATGCACACAGCGATCACCTCAGACCCGGTCATCGAAATTATTTAATGCATCATGATAGTTTGCCTGTGGCGAAATATCGAATGCAGGATCAGGGTTACTTTGAAGGTATTTCTTATGGTGAGAACCGATTAATAAATGGGGTAGAAGTATCCTTTTTTCCTGCGGGACATATTATTGGATCAGCACAGATTCGTATTTCGGATGGAAAACAAGTTTGGCTAATAAGTGGTGATTATAAAACAAGTGATGATGGATTAACGGTGCCCTATGAGGCAGTTGAATGTTCTCATTTTGTAACGG
>JAHDHT010000134.1:4625-9745 GCA_020631175.1 Chitinophagales bacterium | reverse complement strand
AAATCCTATGTGTTACGACATCCGATACATGACTAAAAAGCAAATTGAATATGCTAAACGATATGGAAAAGACGATGACGAAATTGCAAAACTTGAAAAGCAATTAGCAGATCTTGAGCCAATAAAGCCTGTTTTTCACACAAATGGATTTCAACATTATAAAATCCCGGTTATCACAGATCGGGATCCTAATTTGATACAATTTTTTCAGTGGGGCTTAATTCCATTTTGGACAAAAGACCTCAAATCGGGAATGACTTTTTCAAATAAAACATTAAATGCAAGAGGGGAAACGATTTTTGAAAAAGCATCTTACAAGCATGCTGCAAAAAAGAGAAGGTGTATTATTATAGTGGATGGATTTTTCGAACATCATCATTTCAGTGGCAAGACATATCCTTTTCATATTCAGTTAAAAGATGAAAGTCCGATGAGTCTTGCCGGTTTATGGGAGAAATGGGTGGATAAAGAAACGGGTGAAGTATTTCAAACAGTAACAATCGTAACTACCGTTGGAAACTCTATGATGGCAAAAATTCATAATAACCCAAAAGCTACAGGTCCGAGAATGCCTTTTATTTTGGATCGCGAAAGTGAACATTTGTGGTTAAAAGAATCTTCTGATGAGCAAGAACTTGAATTGATTAAAAACATGATTCAGCCATTAGATGAATCTCTTTTACAAGCCTATTCAGTCGCTCCGGTTCGCGGCAAAGCAGCTAGCGGCAACACAAAAAAGGCAATCGAAAAACTGGAGTATGGAGAGTTGATGTTATTGGGGTTTTAGTAGCGCAGTATTTTGTAGCACAGTACTTTGTAACACAGACTGAACTATCCCAACCGCAGTCGAAGGAACTTTCTATTTAATGAAAGAGATTTTTGTTAAAGAAATTATCATTTCCTATACCGAAATTCTCCCGACCGTAGTGGAGGGAACCTACGAATCCATAAGATAAATCTCATTAAAGATTTACTGTTCCAAAGCCAACAGATTTAACTCTAGAATCCTAAATAATTGCATTGAATCAACACAAATTATCTCTGCGGTGCACAATCCGAACTACAGCAAAAGCACTTTGCGTCATTGCGCCATAGCGGTAAAAATCTCTCCAAAAAGAAGCCGAATTTAGCGCCTTTTAAAATGATAATAGGTAATCGATGGTCCCGAAGTTTTCTCAGTCGTTTCAAAATCAAACTCCCATCCACGATTCCATAAATAGTTAAGTACAGCCGGGAAATTCCCTTTAATTGGTTCTTCTGTATTGCTATTAATAAGCAAACGTTTACTGGAAGCCGTTTTATCGTACTTATCGAAACCGGTCGAAACCGCCCAATTCGAATTTACCTTTACCAAGCTGATATAATGGATTTTCGTATTCTTCTGAAAGTTTTCTTCTTCAACATTGATTTGAGCGCTTACGGATAAGCCAGCAATTAAGAACAGACAGGTTACTAAATATTTCATGGATGTACATTTTAATCAAATATAAATCTTTTATTGAGTAACAAATCACTTAAGATCTAATCGCTATTACGATAAAATAGAAGTCCGAAATTCTCCCGACCGCAGTGGAGGGAGCTTTTGATTCGAAAAAAGAGATGCTTATTAAAGATGATCCGCACTTGAAACTGACAGATTTAACTCTAAAAGCCTAAATACTTGCATTAACTCCACCCAAAATAATCTCTGCGAAACTCTACGGTAAAAAATCCGGTCTTAAAGAAAGGAAAGAGAAAAAGTGGTGCGGGGCAGATTCGAACTGCCGACACATGGATTTTCAGTCCATTGCTCTACCACCTGAGCTACCGCACCTACTATTGATTCAGAATGAATCGGAGGGCAAAAATAACACATTTCTGCAATTAGAAAAGCCTATTGCAAATAATTTATTTCAGCTACTTTAGCACCCTAAACAAGGCAAAGAACCTCATATTACACTGAAAAAGTTCCTGACATATCTAAAATCGTATCCGATTCGATCGCTTTTGCTGCTGCTTTTTGTGGGGCAATTCATCTTTATTCAGTCTTATGGAGACTGGCGACAGAAGCAATACTTGAACTGGGATGTCTATGGATATTACCAATATCTGCCGGCTTTTCTGATCTACAAGGATGCTAAAGAGTTTAAATATGTTGAAGCCATAGAACAGCAATATTATATCTGTGATGGAAGGAAAAAATATGGACTTATTCCTTTGGAGGAAGGAGGATACGTATTAAAATTCAGTGCAGGAATGTCATTGGCCTATCTACCCTGGTTTAGTCTGGCCCATATTTATACCAAAATAAGTAATGAAGCATCGGATGGATTTTCAGTTCCCTACCACCAGGCGATCAATCATGGAATGATGATTTATTTACTGATCGGTTTCTATTTTCTGGCTCAACTGCTAAAACAGTTTACTTCAATAAGAAATATTTTACTCATTTTAATTTGTATTTATCTGGGCACCAATTTGTTTCATTATAGTAATGAAGAAAATGGCATGTCGCATTTGATGCTTTTTTCCCTGCAATCAATATTACTCTATTTCACCTGGAAATGGCATCAAACACAATCAATGAAAAGTATTTTGATTGTAGCTGTTTGTGTAGGCTGGTCTTCACTAATCAGACCTACTGAGTTTTTAACCATTTTAATTCCATTTATATGGGGAGTTTATAACAGAGAAACACTTCTCCAAAAATGGAATCTTATAAAAACTAATTTTAAACAATTTATTCCGGCTATTTTAATCGTACTTGCATTTGGATGTGTTCAATTATTCTACTGGAAATGGGCAACCGGAGACTTTTTTGTTTATAGTTATAAAAATGAAGGAAACTTCACATTTAGTGATCCGAAAATATGGAAAGGCTTATTCTCTTTTAGAAAAGGCTTATTTATTTATACTCCTTTAATGCTTTTGCCATTTGTCGGATTAATTTTTACTAAGCGAAATTTGTTGCCTTTATTACTTATTTATTTAACACTTGTTATTTATGTAACTTTTTGCTGGAACCCCTGGTGGTATGGAGGGAGTTTTGGGATGCGTGCAATGATACAGCATTTCGCAATTTTGAGTATTCCCTTTGCTTATTTATTAAATCGTTTCTTTAATAAAAAGATTTGGCGAAATGCAATTGTAATTATTTGTTTTTTATTCGTAGGACTTAATTTATTTCAAACCTGGCAATATAATCAGGGGATAATTCATTGGGAGCAAATGAATAAAAAGAAATATTTTGATGCTTTATTTAAGGTAAAGTAAACATTTTTAGCGTCCTCCTAAAAAAAGTAAATCAAAATTTAACCTTTCAGTAAGCCGTACTTCGCAATACAATATAATGCCCTTACTCCATCCTTCCAGTTAATCTTTTTTCCTTCCTCATAAGTTCTGCCATAATATGAAATACCAACTTCATAAATTCGAATATTTTTAATGCGACTCATTTTGGCAGTAACTTCAGGTTCGAAACCAAAGCGATTTTCAACCAGTTTTAAAGATTGAATCATTTTAGTATTAAACATTTTATAGCAAGTTTCCATATCTGTTAAATTCAGATTGGTGCAGGCATTGCTCAAAAATGTAAGCAATTTATTTCCTATGCTGTGCCAAAAGAAGAGAATACGATGAGGTCTTCCACCCATAAAACGGCTTCCGTAAACTACATCTGCAAATCCATCCAAAATAGGTTGAATTAATAGATTGAATTCTTCCGGATCATATTCAAGATCTGCATCCTGAATAATTAAGTAATCTCCTTTAGCTTCATTAATACCTGTATGTAAAGCGGCTCCTTTGCCTTTATTTTTTTTATGCTGATAAAAAGAAAGTTCTACATCAGGATGATCATTTTGAAATCGAACAACTTCTGCAGCAGTGTTATCTTTAGAAGCATCATTCACAACGATCAATTCTTTGGTGATACCACCAATCAACTCAACAGAGGCTACTTTACCTAACACCTCGTATATCGTCGCCTCTTCATTATAGGCTGGAATGATTACACTTAACTTATTGAAGTTTACAGACATAGGCGCGAAGATAGTTGATTTAATAACTTAATCACAAGCTTCAGGCACACTAATATCCTTCCAGATGACATATTGCGAGTTTGAATCAAATGAGAAATAGTGTGGGTTTAATAGTTCCGTTTTCCCCATAAAAAAGGAAGCATCGAACTTCCCGGTTTTAGACAGCATTCTTTCACTTCTCTCTTCACTTTGAGCAAAAGATACTGTAGCGCTTTTATTGTTATGAATTTTTGAAATGAACAATGATTCAAAAGGTACACCCCATGTTTCTTTTAAAGAAGAGCTGCATAAATTTGTATTGTTTATCAATGCTTTTTCATGGGGTGTGTTAGAGGTAATTGCTTTTACAGCATGCAGGTGCCGGGTAGATGAAAACCGCCCGTTTCCATTTTGAATTAATCCGATAACACCGACTAAAACAAGAAAAAACATTTTATAATTTATATGCTGAATGGTTTTTGTCCATTCAAAAATTACTCCACCAACAATAAGGATAGAAATTGGAAGGAATAAATTTTCTAAATAGGTAATATCTGCTCCTTCATAAAAAGTAGCAAAATTGATTGCCAGATATACAATGCTAAGCAATAATAGAATACTAAAGAAAACAGATCGATTTTTAATCCAGTAATAAATGAATGTTATTATAAAGGGTATCAATAAAAAAGCATCCTTCCAAAGCCATTCAAAAAATTGAATTAAACTCTTAGAAGAAAAAACATACACTAAATTTATCCATTCAAACTGATTATACTTTCCGGCATCATATGAATGTTCAGAGGTGAATATTAATTTCAAAATAAAAATAATTATCCCACCAATACAAAAAAATAATAAATCGCGATTTTTATTTTCGAAATACAGAGCAAGCATCCATCCAACAAAAGGAAAAATAATTACCGGGTGTAGAAACACAGTTGCTATTAGTAAAAGAGAAGCGATTAAATAATGAAGTATTTTAGAGCCCCGAATATTTCGATCTGCAAAGGAAATAAATACAAATAAAAAGGCCAATGCTGTTTGCAGTTCAGATTGTGGCCAGAAAAAAAGTGTTTTCCAGGCTACCACATAACATAAAGCCAGAGCGATTGCGTATTTATA
>JAHDHT010000134.1:0-4525 GCA_020631175.1 Chitinophagales bacterium | reverse complement strand
AAAAATTAAATGTCCGAGCCAAAAAGAAACAAAGCGATATGATAAAGGAATCATATCCGGTAAAGGTCGGTAATTTTAATTACCGAAGATCAATCAAGGCAAATTAATTAGGCAACTTCACTAAATAAGTATTTTTCACTACAGTAAGATTGTTATCTCTTAACCACGGATTTAAAAACTTAAGCATTTTATAGGTTGTGCCATTTTGAATAGCGAAATCTGCAAAGTTTGCTACCGATGAACTTACGGTAACTTCTCTGTATTGTAAAGGAGGATAACGTTCAGACATAGGGACGTTGAAACCATAAGTTGACGGACTGCTAACAATCATTTTCAAGGCTAAAATTCTTGGTACATATCGTTTGGTTTCATTGTTAAGTAGAAGCTGATAATAATTGCTTTGCTTTTGTCGTTGCTTTTGATTGTTTAAGCCATTACTACCCATATTATAAGCTGCAGCAGCCATTGTCCAGCTTCCGAATTTATCTCTTTCTTTCTTTAAATATTTACAAGCAGCTCTAGTAGATTTTTCAAGATGATAACGTTCATCGACTTCGCCGTTTACTTCAAGTCCGTAAGAAGTTGCGGTGCTTTTCAAAAATTGCCAGTAGCCTTTTGCACCGGCAGAAGAAGTAGCATTTTCTAAACCACTTTCAGCTAAGGCTAAGTATTTAAAATCATCCGGCACACCTTCTTGTGCTAAAATTCTTTCGATTGTAGGGAAGAATCGATTAGCTCTTTTTATTAATTGTATAGTGGAAGAATGCCAATACGTATTTACGAGTAATTCTTTATCGATTCGCTCTTTAACTTCAATATCTCCTAATGGTACTGATTCACCTGCGAAAGTGAGTACATCCGGTATAGGTACGCTGACCACATTTTGAGCTACACCCATTTGCGGAGCTGCTACCGGAGGGGCGGCCGCCGGTATTTTGGCTGATGGGTTAGGTTCATTGGTTGAAGAAGAAAGCATTAATAAAGCAATAGCTGCAAATACTACAATTCCAACAGTGAAGAATACGGGTTTTAATGATTTCATGTGTTTCTTTTCTTTTTATATACAGGTACAGTAGAGCAAGGCTCACCATACATGATTGATTTAACTAAAGGTTGCAATTTTGAAACCAAAGCGACATAGAGGGATTGAGGAACCTTGTCTCCACATCCTTTAATCACAATGCGTTGATCTTGATATTTACTTTCGTCCATATCAGCAATTGCGTTTATACTCAGACGCTCGATAAAGGCTTCCGGTTTAGTGAAATGAACCGATTGAGCCACTCCGCCTAAATAAGTGCTCAGCAACATTGGAGCCCATTGGGGAATGATCGCTTCGTTTGAACAGTAAATGCATACTGCTTTTCCTTTGTATGCGGCCCAGTCTTTCTCTTTTAAAGCAGCTCTGAAATCTTTCTCTTTCAATAACATCTCCTTAAAAAGAAAGCCTTTCAGGTCAATTAAAGCATATGTATCCTCTGCCGGAAGAAAATCAACCGGATTCAAAGTGATTAATCCGCTCTGTGCGACGCGGTTTACAATTGGATTATCCATGCTTCTTTAACAATCTAAAGTTTAGACGGGTTTCTGAAAAATTGTTTTCAATGAGCAGAGCTTCATTTTCCAAACGATAAAAAACGGAAATTTATATCTAAACTGCTGTTTTTCAGTAGAAGAAATTGAGGGTTTAGAAATTTGAAATCAAGCTTACTTTGTAGCGCAGTACTGTGTAGCACAGATTTCAGATTTTGTTAGAAAACTCAAATTTCAAATTCAAAAGTCCGGCTAAGACTTTAGAAATTTAGATCGGCTTCGTCTTTGAGATACGAGACTTTCAGACATTCAGATCGGCTTTGCCTTGCAGACTTTCAGACACAAACTATATTATGCTAATTAAAACTTAAAGCAGTTTCTTTTCTCAAAGCCAGCTGCGCTCTGCAAGCGCAGCGATCTTTAAGCCGCAGGCGATCTGCAAGCGCAGCGCTCTAAAAGCGTAGCGATCTCAGTGCTACTGTGCTGCAAAGTACTATGCTACTAAATAAAAAAAAGCCCCGAATAGAATCAACATCCATCCGAGGCCAAATATTTTTAGCTTATTAAAAAACCTGTTGCTTAATAAAAACGATGACGTTGATCTTCAACCTCAACACTTTCTCGTAAAGCATTTAATAAAGAAGCATCTACCTGAGAATTCGCAGTCGTCTTCATAAGATTCTTTGTCGTACCTAAATTTGAAGCAGCCGGTGCATCTGTTTTCTCAACAACTTTGATCACATAAACACCACCATTACCTTTAATCGGCTCAGAAACATCCCCTTTATTCATACTGAAAGCACGGCCAACAACAGCAGGCTCAGAACCCGCACCCGGAATAAAACCGGAACGTAAAGATACATTATCTGCAGTCTCTAAAGTACCACCAACTTTTTTAGCAAACTGATTCAGGTTGTTACCAGCACCACTCATTTTATCAATTAAAGCAGCTCCTTGCTTTTCTCTTGTAACCGCCTGAGTTAAATCATCACGGAAAGCATCCACACTATAAGAACCCTTAGGTTTTACAGATGTTAAAGCTGCAACAACATAGTTATTACCAACAGAAAACACTTCAGAAACATCACCTGCGCTAGCAGAATAAGCCCATTTAACCATTTCTCTTGAAGCACCCAAACCAGGAATATTATAGTCATTAATTTGTAATCCATTAGCAGTATTATCCACTAAATCCTGCTCCTTAGCCGCAGCAATAAAAGCATCATAGTTTCTGTTCTTGCCCGCAAACTCGCTTGAACTCTGGTAAATACTCTTTTCAGTAGCATTACCCGGTTCAACTAAACGTGTTACGTAAGTTGTTGCAACAGCAGGCGTTCCACCCGCTTTAGCCAATACTTCTACAATGTGATATCCAAATTGAGTAACAACTTTGTTAAACTCACCAACATTTGCTTTGTAGAAAATCATGTCGTTAAAAGTCGGTACCATTTGTCCCGGCTTTGCATATCCCAGGTTACCACCGTTATCCTTGTTCGAATCATCGTTCGAAAAATCAGCTGCCAGGAAATCAAAATCGCCACCCGCTTTTAATACATTAATTAAACTATCAACTATTTGATTAGCTCTTGCAGGTCCGCCTACTGTTTCCGGACGAATTAAAATATGTCTGCAATCAACAGAATCAGGCACATTCGTTTTAGCTAATACCTTCGCTAATTTGAATTTACCACCTTCGAAATAAGGACCCACAACCGTTCCCGGCGCTGCATTGAAAATTCGATCAGCACGTGGACCGGTTAACTGAGCTCTTGTAGCATAAGTAGGTACGAAAGGATCTTCAGAATATAATTGAACGAATTGCGTATCATTTTGCTCCGTCTGAAAATCATTTTTCAAATCTCTTACAGCAGCACGAATAGAGTTTGTATCCTCTTTGCTGGCAATCAAAGGAAATGTAACATAACTGATGTTTCTCGTTTCAGCTTCTTCAAATTCGCTCTTATTATTATTTAAATAAGTCTTTAAATCTGCATCCGAAATATTCAAATCCGTTTCAGGAATGTCAGCATATGGTAAGCTTACATAATTGAAAGAAACTTGCGCATTATTACCTGCATGATCATTATTAGCAAGAAAATCAGGAATATACATTCCTTTCTTTACCAAAGCTTTATACTTATCATCCAAAGCACCACGGTACATACTCTCTGTGAATAAATCCCATCTTCTTCTTTTTTCAGATGCCGCACCATACTCATCATCCACATCAAGATTCTCAACATATTGTGCTAAACGACCCGGATCAAACTGACCCGTTTCAGGATTCTGGAAAATTGCAGAAGTACGAATGCCCTGATGCGGTTCAGCACCCATCAGCATTTCATATTTTTCGTCGTTGGTCAGTTGAATTCCAAGCTTGTCATATTCACCATTCGCTACGATTTCAGCCACATAAGAATTCCATGTCTGATTTCTAAGGTTTTGAGATGCAGCCTCATCTAAAGTGGCATTGTTATTCGAAAAACGGAAGTTATCGAAAGCATCATTCACCCTTTGCTCATACGTTTGAATATTGATATCCTGGCCGTTCACATTACCGGCAGAAAGCCCGCCCGGAACAGTGCCCATGTTAGCGCTTGAATAATCCATCAGAAGGAAAGCAATCAAACTTATTCCAACAAAAATAAGAATGAAAATACCCGCTCTATTCCTGATTTCACCAATTATTGCCATATCAAAATATTAGGTTATTTACTTTAAAAAATCGGAGTGCAAAGATGCAGTTTTATGCGCGATCTACCAAATAATTAACAGGCTTTCAACAGGGCGAAAAAGCAGTGGTTTTAGTGGGTGGCTTATCCGGCTATACGCTTGTATGCACTGTCTTCAAAAAGCTTTCAGCCGGGTCGCCGCTAGTCTTCCGCTGTCAGCCTTCGCGGCTCGGGCTTCAATGCTCTTTGAAAACAGAGTATACCGCTGCTATCCGGGCCACGGGTCTTTAAGTTTAGGAATAAGTTTAAACTTAAGTTTA
>JAHDHT010000473.1 GCA_020631175.1 Chitinophagales bacterium | reverse complement strand
ATGGTGCCGATACATATGTTGGAGCTTCAAGTCAGGATGGAATCAGAGTAGAAGGTACAGGGATGGATGTGGAAGTAACTGCTTCAAACCCTGTTCAGGAAGGTGGAGAGCCTTACATCTACGGAGCTGATCATAACAATGACGGTGTGGTTGACGTGACCTACATTGATGGAAATGCTGATGGTCATTTTGATGTTTCAATCATTAACAATAATCAGCCTGATTACGACGGTGATAAAGATGTAGATATCGTTGCCGTTGATGTAAACTCAGACAAAGTAATTGAAATTACACATGTAGATGGAAATTCAGACGGTATGCTTGACGTGTCTGTTATAAACAACAGCATCACCGATACTCCTGAGCCGGTTGCAGTTGAAGAAGAAGAAATCGAAGATTTCGATATCGAAGACGATTTCATCGCCGATGATACCTCTGAAGATATAGCTGATTTAGATATGCCTGATTTAGGGTAATAAATAAATTTCACAACAGGAAATTTCGATCATCACGATCGGGATTTCCTTTTTCAAACAACAACACAAAACACATTTTTCAAAAGCAAAAAGAGAATTATGAGTCAGGTTCAGTGTCCGAAATGTAAAAATACCCTGCGACTTGGTAAGCTCGGAAATAAATATGCAGGCCGAACAATTACGATCGCCTGTAAGTTTTGCCAGCATCAGTTTGATATCCGGTTTAAAAACCCTGCTACCAACCCTGCTTATAACCCTGCAAACAACCCTGCTAACAATCCGGGTTCTGGTATGATGCAAGCAATTCAACAATCTGAGAATGTACAGCAAAGTTCAAAAACGGTCATTAAAAATTCGAGTGCTATACATTACCGGTCTAATACCAACGGATGGCTGATATTAGAACGAGGAGGAAAATTTCAATCGATCGAACTCCAGGAAGGAGCAAATAAAATCGGAAGATTGAAAATCGGATCTACTACAATGGATCCCCTCGTTCAGCCTGACTCTTTTATTTCACGTGAGCATGCAGTGCTTATTGTTGAAAAAGACAAACAAGGATTATTTCAGTATTACTTTTATGATGTAGGGTCCAGCAATGGATCCTACATTAATAAAGGTACTGCGCAAGAGCAAAAATTAAATAACCCGCAAGAGCAGATTTATTTGAAAGACGGGGATGTGATAACACTCGGATTAACCCGATTAATTTTAAAAACATCCGCTACTGTTAAATCTTCAGAAGAAGCTTTGCAATGGGCATTAAATAATAAATCTATTTCCTGATTTGAAGGTTTTAAAAATATATGGAAAAGGTAAGCGTGAGCAGAATCAGGACGCTTACTTTATCGATGAAAATCAATCCTTATTCATCGTTTGCGACGGTGTGGGTGGGGGGCGTAATGGCGAAGTGGCGAGTCAATTTATTGCAGATCATTTAGGAGCTGCCAAAATTAAAGATGCAGAAAGCTTAAATGAAGCAATTGCTAAAGCTCAATCTGCACTTAATGACAAACTTACTCAGCATGCTGACCTGGAAGGAATGGCAACTACTCTTTGTCTCCTTAAAAAAATAGAAGATTACTATT
>JAHDHT010000472.1 GCA_020631175.1 Chitinophagales bacterium | reverse complement strand
TCATATAATGCTAAATTTGTTCAGTTTATTTTGATTTACTTTGCGCTGCTTTTCGCATAAAATGACAAGGCGAACATGGAACAACTGCCAGAATTTATTCCATATATTATATTGTTTCTTACCGGGGTAACTGCAGGATGTTTAAATACTGTAGCCGGAGGGGGATCGCTATTGACATTACCCATTATGATCTTCATTGGTTTAGATCCGCATCAGGCAAATGCGACAAATCGTATTGGTATTTTTGGGAGTACATTTTTTGCTACCAGAGGGTTCGCAAGTAAGGGCTATCCACCCAACAAATATAGCCTTAGCCTTGGTATTGCGGCATTAATTGGGGCAATGATCGGCGCTTATATTTCTACCGAAGTGCCTGAAGATATATTGGTAAAAGTGATTTCAGGAGTGATTGTTTTTGCATCAATTGCGATCATTTTCAATCGGAATGAAGAGAGTGCTGATGCAATCATTAATGAATCAAAAGGAAGGAAAGGTATGGGTATCGCGCTTTTTTTCTTCTTTGGTGTATATGGCGGATTTATTCAGGCGGGAGTTGGCTTTTTAATGATCGCTTCACTTGGCTTATTACACCATTACTCTTTAACTAAGATTAACAGTTATAAGGTTTTAATTACCTGCATTTTCACGGTTGCTGCTTTAGGTATTTTTATCTGGAAAGGGAATGTAATGTGGATTCATGGCTTGGCATTAGCATCAGGCACAGCGACGGGTGGATGGTTGATGAGCAGATGGAGCACGACAAGTGCGGGAATGAAATGGGTGAAGCCGATATTAGTAATTATGCTGATTGCAATGGCTATTAATTTGTGGTTTTTTCCTCCTGGATCATAAACCTGATTCTTATAAAGTATGCAAGACCTGAGATTATTACGATGTACCGGTAATACGGCTGATTTCATTGATTTGGTAGGTCAATTGGATCAATATCTGGCAATTGTTGACGGTGATGAACATGCCTTTTATAATCAATATAATGGAACTTCTGATTTAGAATATTGTTTGCTCGCTTATTTAAATGATAAGCCGGTTGCTTGCGGAGCAATTAGACCATTTGATGGAGAGCGCATAGAGATAAAGCGCATGTTTACCCTTCCTTCCGAAAGGAAAAAAGGAATAGCACAGCAGCTTATTTCGGGCCTCGAAAAGTGGGCTGTAGAATTTTAATTGTGTTATTCTTGAAACCGGAAAGCGACAAGAAGATGCTGTTCGATTTTATCAGAATGCAGGGTATTTACAAACGGCGAATTATCCTCCATATGAAGGGATAGATAACAGTGTTTGTTTCGAAAAATTATTGAAATAAGTTGCCGGGAATACTTTTAAAAGGGCAAGTAATCGTTTGCCTGCGGATCATTCGACATATCACTCAATGAATTACCGGAAGCTTCAATTTTCCAAGCATCGAGATTGGTGAAATAAGTAGTATTGCCATCTCTTTCGAATTTACGCCCTTTGATATTGAATTGTACTTTGATTTCCTGGCCGGTGTCGATCTCTTCTATAAGACTACATCGGTCGCCTGTAAGCTGAAATTTTATATGGTCGATGA
>JAHDHT010000471.1 GCA_020631175.1 Chitinophagales bacterium | reverse complement strand
TCGGTACAGGAAAAAATTCAAAATGAAATTCGTTTGCCATTAGTAAAAGCCTCTGCTGATTTAATGGAAGAATTAAAAGAAGAATTATTAGTATTTACTTAATAAATGAATTGAAATTTAATTCCACCCTTAAATTTTATTTTTTCCACCCTCAGATCGCTTCGCTGAATCTGGTCTAGTTAGCCGGACATTGCTTAAAAATCAAATTTATTCAAAAACTTCTGAACGTAAATCGTTTTGTAACATTCGATTTTTTTCTTTTAAATCGAATGTAGATTTTCTTTTTTGTAGAATATCTTTTCGAATTGCCTGTGATAATTTATTGAGTTCAAGCAATCCTTTTCTTGCTCTAACTCCTGCTGCCTTATTGTTTTGCTGGTAAAATTTATCCAGATCTAAAGAAACGTCTTCTATCAAATTTTTTAAGGCTGCGTAGTTATCCATCATCGTAACAGGTTTTTATCGGGCCTATTAAGATAATGGAAATTTAAGGTTTACGCAATCATAAATTCTTTTTTATACTCGCCTTTTTTCAATTTTTCGGAGACGGCAGTAAATGCATCTAAGGTTTGTGTGATATCTTCCATGTTATGGGCTGCAGTTGGAATTAATCTCAATAAGATAACATCTTTTGGTACTACCGGATAAATAACGATTGAGCAGAAAATATGATAATTTTCTCTTAGGTCATGCGTAAGTTGTGTGGCTTCACCGACAGATCCTTTTAAGTAAACCGGAGTAACCGGAGAATTGGTATCTCCAATATTAAATCCTCTTTCAACTAATCCACTTTGTAATGCATTTACATTTTCCCAAAGCTTCTCTTTTAATTCCGGACGATTTCTTAAAATTTCTAATCGTTTTAAGTTACCGATTACGAAAGGCATTGGTAATGACTTCGCAAAGATTTGCGATCGGATATTATATCTTAAATATTGAGCTACTTGTTTATCTGTTGAAACAAATGCACCAATACTTGCCATTGATTTAGCGAATGTGCTGAAGTACAAATCGATTTGATCTTGTACCCCTAATTCTTCTCCGGTTCCCATACCTGTTTTACCAAGCGTACCGAAGCCATGTGCATCATCTACAAAAAGACGGAATTGATATTTCTTTTTCAGGTCAACTATTTCTTTCAGTTTTCCAACATCACCTGCCATTCCGAATACGCCTTCAGTGATTACCAAAATTGCGCCTCCGGTTTCTTCAACTAATTTAGTTGCTCTGTCTAATTGTTTTTCTAAATTTTCAATGTTGTTATGCGTGAAAACATATCGTTTTCCCATATGTAAACGAACACCATCTAAAATACAAGCATGAGATTCTGCATCGTATACAATTACATCACGGCGATCGACTAAAGCATCGATTGCTGACATGATTCCCTGGTAACCAAAGTTTAGAAGAACGGTATCTTCTTTTTGCATAAAATCAGAAAGTTCTTTTTCCAGTTTATCGTGCCAATCGGTATTACCGGACATCATTCTTGAGCCCATTGGATAAGCCATTCCCCAATCGCGTGCAGCATCTTCATCTGCTTGTCGAATTTCCGGAAGGTTTCCAATACCGA
>JAHDHT010000470.1 GCA_020631175.1 Chitinophagales bacterium | reverse complement strand
CGGAATTACTCCAGCCGGTAATTACATAAATCAATGAATCATTATAAACCAATTGTACATGATCATCAATCGGTACAGGAATATCAGCTCCATCCTCTTCATAAAAATTCAAGGTTGGATCATAAATATGAATTTTCGAACTGGATATTTCATTGCTGCTTGCTGTAACGGTGTAACCGCCAATGATGTAAATTTTACCATTCACATAAGATGCGCCGGCTGCAATTTTAGTATTTGTTTCCGGTAGCGGATCAATCTCCTCCCAAACCTGCGTATTCACATCCATCCGCCAGCTTCTGTTACTTATTCCGCTGTAAACTTTTGTTGTATCGATGCCCGCAAATGAATAAATATACTTCGTATTAAAAACCGGAGCAGCACAAACAGCATTATTGGCCCGCGCTTCGGGCATAGGACTAATATCTTCCCATGGATAATCGGTTTGCGCAAATAAATTGAGCGATAGGCTAAACAGAATCAATAAAAAGCATGTTTTCATAAAAGGAAGATAAGCAATCCATCCAAACCCGAAATATAAAATCGGATTTAGGTAAATTTGCAGCACAATTAGCAACATGCAAAACAAAGAAATAGCCAAACATTTTAAGCTCCTTGCCAAGCTCACCGATTTGCACGGAGGTAATACCTTTAAATCGAGATCTTATTCGAACGCTGCCTTTCAAATTGAACGTCTGCAAAGTCAGTTGAAGAATATGGATATGGCAGAAGTAGGAAAGATGAAAGGATTCGGAACGGCGGTTACCTCTAAAATCGACATGATTTTAAAAACAGGAGAACTGCCTCAGGTGCAAGCTTTGATGGATGAGACTCCTTCAGGTATCGTTGAGCTAATGAATATCAAAGGACTCGGAGCGAAAAAACTAAGAACGCTTTGGAAGGAATTAGATATTGAAACGCCGGGTGAGTTACTATATGCCTGTAATGAAAATCGCCTTACTATGTTAAAAGGCTTTGGAGAAAAAACACAAGCCAATATTAAATCTTCATTAGAATATTATCTACAGAATAAAAAGAATTTTCACTATGCCGATATTGAAGGTGAGGCGAATTTAATTTTGGCTGAAATAAAAGGTAAAATTAAATCGATTGATATTGAATTTACTGGCGCTTTAAGAAGAAAAGCCATCATCTTAGATAAGATTGAATTTTTAACTTCAGTAAAACACAAAGAAGATTTAAAAAGCTTTTTCGAACAAGTCGAAATCGATGAAGCTTTAATGCTTAGCGGTACTTATGAAAGTGGATATCCTTTATGTATTCATTTTTATGAGGATGGAAATTTAGCTAATCGCTTATTTGAAACTACAAACAGCGAAGCGCATAGTGAATTAATTGGTGCGCCTGTTTTGGATGGAAAAAAATTCGAAACTGAAGAAGCCATTTACAAAAGTTTAGGCATGTCTTTTATTCCTCCGGAACTGCGGGAAGGAACAATTGAAAAAGACTTAGCTGAGAAAAATGAAATTCCGGAACTGCTTACAACCGAAGATATAAAAGGAGTAGTGCATAACCATTCCACCTGGTCAGACGGTGCGCATAGTATACGTGAAATGG
>JAHDHT010000469.1 GCA_020631175.1 Chitinophagales bacterium | reverse complement strand
TCATATAATGCTAAATTTGTTCAGTTTATTTTGATTTACTTTGCGCTGCTTTTCGTATAAAACGGCAGCTAGTCATGGAACAGCTTTTAGAATTACTTCCATATTTCACATTGTTTTTAACCGGAGTTACGGTTGGATGCATCAATACTGCTGCCGGCGGAGGGTCTTTACTTACCCTGCCTATTATGATTGATTTTCTTGGTTTCGATCCACATCAGGCTAACGCTACTAACCGATTAGGTATTTTTGCGAGTACCTTTTTTGCAACCCGAGGTTTTGCAAGTAAAGGTTATCCGCCTAATAAATACAGTATAAGCCTCGGAATTGCAGCCTTTATTGGCGCTATATTAGGCGCATATATATCTACTGAAGTGCCTGATGATGTTCTGGTGAAGGTAATTTCAATCGTTATTATTTTTGCTTCGATTGCGATTATTTTTAACAGAAATGAGGAAGGAGGATTAACGGGTGTAATTGAAACTAAAGGTCGCAAAGGACTTGGTATTTTCCTGTTTTTCATTTTTGGGATTTATGGTGGATTTATTCAGGCAGGAGTAGGTTTTTTGATGATTGCCGCTCTTGGTCTTTTGCATCATTATTCACTTACAAAGATTAACAGTTATAAGGTTTTAATTACCTGCACTTTCACTATTGCTGCACTTGCAGTTTTCATTTGGAAAGGTAATGTTTTGTGGATGCATGGCGTTGCATTAGCAGCCGGAACGGCAACTGGTGGATGGTTAATGAGTCGTTGGAGTACAACGGCAAGTGGAATGAAATGGATCAAACCGATTCTGGTTGTAATGCTGATTATAATGGCGGTTAAATTGTGGTTTTTTCCTTCCGGATCATAAACCTGATTCTTATAAAGTATGCAAGACCTGAAATTCATTCGATGTACCGGTAATACACCTGATTTCATTGATTTGGTACATCAACTTGATCATTATCTTGCAATTGTTGACGGTGAAGAACATGCCTTTTATAATCAATACAACGGATCTTCCGATTTAGAATATTGTTTGCTTGCTTATTTGAATGATAAGCCGGTCGCTTGCGGAGCAATTAGACCGTTTGATGGTGAGCGCATAGAGATAAAGCGCATGTTTACCCTTCCTTCCGCAAGAAAAAAAGGACTGGCACAGCAGCTTATTTCAGGCCTTGAAAAGTGGGCTGAAGAATTAGGTTTTAATCGTGTTATTCTTGAAACCGGAAAGCGACAAGAAGATGCTGTTCGATTTTATTTGAAAGCAGGTTATTTACAAACGGTAAATTATCCTCCATATGAAGGGGTAGATAACAGTGTTTGTTTCGAAAAATTATTGAAATAAGTTACCGCGAATGCTTTTAAAAGGGCAAGTAATCGTTTGCTTGTGGGTCGCTCGACATATCACTCAATGAATTACCGGAAGCTTCAATTTTCCATGCATCGAGATTGGTGAAATAAGTGGTATTGCCATCTCTTTCGAATTTACGGCCTTTGATATTGAATTGTACTTTGATTTCCTGGCCGGTGTTGATGTCTTCTATAAGACTACATCGGTCGCCTGTAAGCTGAAATTTTATATGGTCGATGA
>JAHDHT010000468.1 GCA_020631175.1 Chitinophagales bacterium | reverse complement strand
AAATATAATAAATTTTACACTTATAAGGCTAAACACAATTGAATTTAGAAGCTAAAGTTGGTATGTTTATCATTAAATATAGAAACCAAACTTCTATTCAAAACCCTTTATACAAATACACCATCGGGTAAAACAATCTAAACTGTTCCCTATGTGTGTAGAAAGAACGTATGCCATAACGCATGTAGATACCAAGTCTTAAATCGTTTGCTATGGCATAGCTGCCACCAAAATCTATTTGAAGGTTTACTTTTTGTAATTTATCATTTTCATCGAAAGGAATTACGTATAAATCGGGTGAAAGGGTGGTAGGTGGAATCGTTAAGGTGTCTCCGGCTGATGATGTTGTGAAAAAACTATTTTCTACAAAACCGCTTGAACGACCTTGAATTAAAAAGGTTGGAGCGATGCCTAACTGAATGTCGGACTTAGGGGTGAGTTGGTATCGTAGGCCTAAAGGAATATTTATAAAAGATGTTTTAATACTTCCTTCCACTACTGAAATGAAATAAGCATTGATGTCACTGTTGTTGATATCGACTATGGTGTCTCCATCCTGAATTGCATAAAAATAAGTTCTGTTTAATGTGTACTCTGCGGATGCGTAATATTTTAATTTACCATCTTCTTTAAAGTTTTTTTGAAATTGAATACCTGCTGTATATCCCGGTAAATATTTGCCTCCTTCTCTTCCGTTTACGGGCGCGATAACGCCTCCGTATGTTGCTCCTGCTTTTACTTCAAGCTGGGCTTTTAATTGCAGCGTAAAAATTAAACAACAAAGAATGGAAATGAAGCCATTTAATTTCATCTGATTATTTGAATTTTTCCGCTTTGGTTTCCTGAACACAATCCGGAACTTTTAACGGTGTAGATATAGGTTCCTGTTTCAAAGCTGCTTAAGTCGATTTGGTTGTTGCCGGCATTTAATGTAGCAGATAGACATTCTTTTCCATCCAAATTAAAAAGGGATAATACTCCTCCAAAGTCACTTTGAATATTTATCCGGTCGGTTGTTGGGTTTGGGAAGCTCTTAATTTGATCACATTCAAATAAAGGAATACTTACTTCATTTTCGAGCACGAGTTCTAAAGCATCGATCCATAATTTTGAACCGGGAACAGCTCCTCCATCCGGATCTCCGGAACTACCTAAAACAATACCAAATGAATCGGGTTCTTCAGTTGAGAAATATTCAATTTCGAGATCAAATTCTGTGTATTCAAATACGAAGTCATTTTGAGCGAAAGCAATTTCTGCAATGGTGTCTCTTTGATTAGTTGTGTTGTTCCATTTCGTTGCCTGAAAAAACAAGGCGCATGAATCGTCTGCAGCAGGTTGATATTTATACATGCCTTTAAATCTTACCGGCTTGCTTTCAAACTGATAAGGGATGCCGATTATGGGTTCAAAGAGTGCACTTAATTCACCTGTAAATAAAATGCCGGGAATGCTGTCTTCAATGATACCGGTAAAGAGTTTTGATTCAAGAAAAGCGGCAAAATTACCTTCTGCAGCATCATCGGTTTTCATTACGGTTTCTGGTCCGCCGAAATTACATAATAGATTAATACTCAACCATGG
>JAHDHT010000467.1 GCA_020631175.1 Chitinophagales bacterium | reverse complement strand
CCGCAAAAGCGATTGTAACGGAAATACTTTTTTTCGGCGGCTTAGCAATGCTTGGCTGCGGGAAGCGACCGGCGGAAGCTTAGCGCAGCTTTAGCAGTGCTTTGCCGGTGAAGAAAAGATTGCAGTGGAAAGCGCGGTACCGATGTGGTTGAATGAGCGCAAAATCGTTCGCAAGATCTCTGCTTCAACACAAAAAAATGTTGCTCGAAACGAAGCATCGGTATTTGCCCAAATTAGGTGCCTGGTGCGAGGGGCGAAGCGCGAGGTACTTTGTAGCACGGTATTTAGTAGCACGTTACTTAGTATTTAAACGCTAATGCTTGAAAAATTTTTAACTGCGGAAAGCCAGTAAGAGATTGCTGATATGGTTTTTGAGATCTTTGCGATGCACGACAGCATCTAAAAATCCGTGTTCTAACAGAAACTCACTTCTTTGAAATCCTTTTGGTAAATCTTTTTTAATGGTTTCTTTGATAACTCTTGGTCCTGCAAATCCGATTAAGGCATTCGGCTCGGCAATGTTTACATCACCTAACATAGCGAATGAAGCCGTTACCCCACCCGTTGTTGGGTCGGTAAGAATACTTATATAGGGTAATTTGGCTTTTGCTAACTGAGTTAATTTAGCTGACGTTTTGGCCATTTGCATCAAACTGAAAGCTGACTCCATCATTCGTGCACCACCACTTTTAGAAATGCATAAAAATGGTTTCTTCTCATCAATACAATAATCTACCGACATCGAAATTTTCTCTCCAACAACGCTGCCCATAGAGCCTCCGATAAATGAAAAATCCATTGCAGCTACAACCGCATCTTCTTCATTGATTTTACCTTCGGCTACCTGAATAGCATCGTCTAAACCGGTTTTATCCTGATTTTGATTGATGCGATCTGAATACGATTTTAAATCGGTAAAATTGAGAAAGTCGGTTGATTGAATCGTATTAAATAAAGGTCTTGCCGAGCGTTTATCAAATAAAATATCGAAATAAGCTTCGGAACCGATGCGTTCATGATAGTCGCAATGCTCGCAAACAAACTGATTATCTTTAAGTATCCGTTGTGTACTAGTATTTTTACAAGACTTACATTGCACCCATAAACCATCAGGTGCTTCCTTCTTTTCTTTAGTCGGCGTGCGTATGCCTTCCCGAATTCTTTGAAACCAATTTTGTCTTTTCTTTTCTTCAGACATGTTGCTGCGTTCTAATTCAACAAGGTCGAATAAGACCTATGTTCTATTACTGAAAGATAAAATTTTCTTTTAAAATCTAGCAATGCTAATATCAGGCAATACCGAAATCAGGCAATGCTGATATCTTCTGAAAGATATACATCCTGAACTGCATTTAACAATTCAATTCCTTCTTTCATTGGACGCTGGAAGGCCTTTCTACCAAGAATTAAGCCCATTCCGCCTGCTCTTTTATTGATTACCGCTGTGGCAACCGCTTCTGCAAGGTCGTTATTACCGGAAGAAGCACCGCCTGAATTAATCAATCCTACTCTGCCCATATAGCAATTCGCTACCTGATATCGGCAAAGATCGATTGGATGATCTGAACTTAGTTCGCTGTACATTCC
>JAHDHT010000003.1:47717-49185 GCA_020631175.1 Chitinophagales bacterium | reverse complement strand
AAAATGTAATCTTTAGTGTAGATTTCGCGATGAGAAGTTAATAGTATGTTTAAACCGGGTTCAAGCGAACGGTGTTGGTATGCGTCGTCGAGTAAAATGGCTTCGATCGATTGTTTTTTCATTAGCAATTCAGGAATTCCTTCTGCTCTGCTCTCCCGAACGGCAACGGTAAGGTGCGGATATTTCTGCTTTAACATGACCGCTTCGTCGCCGACGTGATCAACCGTAGACCTTAGATCTGCGAGTACGAGTCCCCTCGTTTTACGACGATAACCTCTACTCATCACGGCGATTTTAAAATCTTCCCGAAGCAGCTCGATTAAATAAGCAATCATTGGTGTTTTTCCGGTACCCCCAAGGCTTAAATTGCCGACACTGATTACAGGAAGGTCGAATGAGTAGCCTTTTAAAATTCCTTTTCTGTACGCCCAGTTTCGAATTTCTGAAACGAGTGCAAAAAGTAAACTAAAGGGTAAGAGTAGCCAACGTAAAGGATGAAAATTCAAAATTAGTATTTAATTCCACGCTCCATTTCGCGGCGAACATCTTTTTGTTTGATGCTATTTCGTTTATCATATTTACGTTTACCCTGAGCAAATGCAATTTCTAGTTTCGCAAAACCTCTTTCACTGATAAACATACGAACAGGAATAATGGTAAAGCCTTTTTCTTTTACTTTGCTTTGCAGTTTTTTCAATTCCTGTTTGGTCATTAATAATTTGCGGGTACGCATAGGTTCGTGATTATAAAAAGAACCCTGAGCATATTCGGTAATGTGCAGGTTTTTAACAAAAAGCTCATTCCCTTTAAATACACAATACGCTTCATTAAGCGATGCTTTTCCGGCGCGGATGGATTTGATTTCCGTTCCGGAAAGTTTCATTCCGGCTACGTACTTATTCAACAGAAAATATTCAAACGATGCTTTTCTGTTTTTGATTTCTATATCTGTATCTACTTTTTTCTTTTTCATGATTGACAAATCACTCCTTGCTTAACTGTATTCTTTCCATAATCGTTCCACCTTTGTACGTAATAATATTTTCTGTCCGGTTGTTCCGGAGGCAATCAAACGGTCTCCTTTACGTGCTTCAAAAGTGCAATGTACATCTCTGTCTTCTACTGACTTCAAGGTAGCAATAAATTCGATTTCATCTCCTACTCCGGCCGGACTATGATGATTTACAGTAACATAGGTACCAATTCCTTCTTCATGCTCTTCGCGAATATCGAGTACAAACTGACGGGAAGACCATTCAGCATCTCTGGCTATGGCGAATGTTCCGTAGAAAGGATGCACCATTCCGGTAATGAAAACGGCCAGATCGTCTTTTGTAACGATATGTTTTATGCTGCGTTGATCGCCTGCTTTGCAGATATCTTTCATAGGGTGAAAATAGGGTTTTTTCAGAAGCTGGAAGTCAGATGATTTGAAGTCAGAAGTCAGATGATTTGAAATTTGAAATTG
>JAHDHT010000003.1:43990-47617 GCA_020631175.1 Chitinophagales bacterium | reverse complement strand
TGGTTCGGTCTTCGTTTTTACCGTAGAGTTCGCAGAGAGTTATTTCGAGCGAAGTCAAGGCATGTGCTGAGACTTGTCGAAGTAAATCTTTTAGTTATAAATGAAGAAGTTTTTGGGTTTAGTTATTGCTTTTGAACCGAAAGTTCCCTCCGCTTCGGTCGGGAGAAATTTGGTCTTCGCTTTTGCCGCAGAGTTCGTCTCGCTTCTCGCAGGCGAAGCCGATTTCGATTCTCACCCCTCAAGCCTCGCCCCTCCCACCTCTCGCTTAACTGATCTTGAGTTTGATACTTGAATTTGAGTTTGAATTTTAAAAGTTCGCACCTCACCGCTCGCCGCTCGCCCTTCGGCCCTTGAACTTGACACTTGAACTTGAAACTTGCGCTTGACACTTGAAATCTTCCTCCCCGCGTTAGGGATTGCAGTGAAAATACTATTGCAGGCAAAGCTTAGATGCTGTTGCTGCAGCTAGCGACCAGCGGAAGCTCAGTCTGCAGCTTACAGCATTTTGCTTTGACCAAATAGATTGCAACGTAAAGCCCGGCACTTCAGTGCAACGCCCTAAATCTATACATCTCTCAATAATTTTTAGGCTAGTCTAAATTTATTTTTTGATTGTTCTTTACTTTTGTTACATGAAGAATTTTATTTGGCTGTTTGCGGCTTTGATATTGATGGCTTCCTGTACTTCTGAAAATGCAGGATCGGGTTCGAAAAAAGGTGATGATGAACAACCTTATGTGGTTTGTACGACGGGTATGGTGGCTGATCTGGTGCGGAATATTACCGGTGATAAGATGGAGGTTGTGGCTTTGATGGGCCCGGGTGTTGATCCGCATTTGTATAAGGCGACGCAGGGTGATTTGCAGAAATTAACAAAGGCGGATGCGGTTATTTATAATGGTCTTTTTCTGGAAGGAAAAATGGAGGATATTTTTAAAAAGATGGGAAAAGACAAAATGATTTATGCGGTTGCGGATGGATTAAATAAAAGTCGTTTGCTAAAAAGTACGGATGAGGAGAGTAGTTATACTTATGATCCGCATATCTGGTTTAATGTTGATCTTTGGAAGCAGGCGATTCAGCCTTTAAGATCGGCATTGCAGGAACTGGATCCGGATAATGGTGATTTCTATTTGAAAAATGCGAATCAGTATGAAAAGGTATTGGAAAAGCTTCATTTTAAAGCGGCCAAACTGATTGAAGAAATTCCGGTGAAGCAAAGAACGTTAATCAGTTCGCATGATGCTTTCGGTTATTTTGGTGATGCTTATGATGTGGAGGTTAAGGGATTGCAGGGCATGTCGACTACGGCAGAATTCGGTTTGCAGGATGTAAAAAATCTGGTGGATTATATTACTTCGAAAAAAATTAAAGCTGTTTTTGTTGAATCGAGCGTGCCTTCGAAACCGATGGAAGCGGTTATTAAAGGATGTAAAGAGCGTGGACATGAAGTGAAAATCGGCGGGAAATTATTTTCGGATGCGATGGGCAAAGAGGGTACCGATGAAGGCACTTATGTAGGCATGGTAAAACATAATATTAACGCTATTAATAATGCTTTAAAATAATTGAAATTTCCTGTTGCCATAGAAATTCATGACCTCACGGTTAGCTACGACTACAAACCTGTTTTATGGAATGTGGATGTGGATTTACCTAAAGGAAAACTTGTAGGTATTATTGGTCCGAACGGTGCGGGTAAGAGTACCTTATTAAAAACCATAATGGGTATTATTGAACCGGAATCGGGTTATGTAAAACTCTTTGATCAGGAACTGGATGAGGTGCGTACAAAAGTAAGTTATGTGCCGCAACGTGAAAGTGTGGATTGGGATTTTCCGGCGAGTGTGATGGATGTTGTTTTAATGGGCCGTTACCCTAAGCGTGGTTTGTTTCAGCGCTTAACGAAAGAAGATCGTGCAATTGCGATGCATGCTTTGGAGCAGGTGAAGATGGAGGATTATGCTAAACGTCAAATTGCTCAGCTTTCGGGCGGGCAGCAACAACGTGTTTTTCTGGCCAGATCTTTAGCACAGCAAGCTGAATTATATTTAATGGATGAACCTTTTTCTGGGGTGGATGCCACCACTGAAGCAAGCATTTTATCTTTGCTTTCTGACATGAAAGATAATGGGCAAACGGTGCTGGTAGTGCATCATGATTTACAAACTGCTTATGATTATTTCGACTGGATTGTTTTATTAAATAAACGATTAGTTGCAGCGGGTCCGACTGAAGAAATTTTCACCAATGAAAATCTTAAAGCTGCCTATGGCGGTGAGTTGACCATGCTTTCTCATTTGAGTGAATTAATGGCTGAAAAGGCTATGAATGTAAAAGAGTAAAAATGGAAAGTTTTTTAGAATTTTTCAGTTTTAGTGATGCGAACGTTCGCTATGTAGTGTCGGGCATAATATTATTGGCAGCGAGTACAGCTGCTATCGGTTGCTTTGCTTTTATTAGAAAACAATCTTTAATTGGTGATGCGGTTTCACATGCTGTTTTACCGGGCATTTGTTTAGCTTTTATTTTATTTGACACAAAAAATCCTTTAGTGCTTCTAGCAGGTGCGGCTGTTACAGGCTGGCTATCTACATTGAGTATTGATTACATTGTCGATAAATCAAGAATTAAATCGGATACGGCTATTGGCTTAGTGCTTTCCGTATTTTTCGGTTTTGGTATTTTGTTGCTAACCATGATTCAGCATAGTGGCAATGCTTCCCAAAGTGGTTTAGATCATTATTTGTTTGGCAGGGCTGCTTCTTTAATCGGGACGGATGTGTGGATATTAGGTTCTGTTGCGGTTATATTATTGACTTTACTTTTTGTTTTCTTCAAACCTTTTCGTTTAATTTCTTTTGATGAAAATTATGCAGAATCGATTGGTGTTCCGGTTAAATTATATGAAGTAATCTTGTCGGCATTAATGGTATTTGCGATTGCGGTCGGTATACAGGCCGTTGGTGTGGTTTTAATGGCTGCGATGTTGATTGCTCCGGCTGCTGCAGCGAGATACTGGACGAATGAATTGAATTACATGATTTTATTTGCTGTTTTATTCAGCGTGATTTCGGGTATTTTTGGAACGTACATTTCTTATACAGCTCCTAAAATGCCAACCGGTCCGTGGATAATTGTCTGCATGAGTATTATTGCCTTTTTATCAATTTTATTTGCTCCGAAAAGAGGTGTGTTTACTAAATATATCAAAAGCAGAAATCGTCAGGATAAAGTTCTTTTGGAAAATATTTTAAAATGCTTTTATCATTTGGCGGAAGCGGATGGAAACTATGAGGCTTACCGTTCGGTAAATGAGATTCAGGCAAGGCGGCAGTTTAATGCAAGTGCTTTGACGGCTGGATTGAAAAAATTAGTACGAAAAGATTTGCTTGAAAAAGATTTTGATGGATGGATGTTAACGGAGGAAGGAAAAAAGGAAGGTATTCGATTAGCAAGAATTCACAGACTTTGGGAATTATATTTAAGCAAGTTTTTAAAAATGCCTGAAGATCATGTGCATGCGGGTGCTGATGTGATTGAACATTTTATCACTCCTGAAATGGAAGCGATGCTTTTGGAGGAATTGGGTAACCCGACGGTAGATCCGCATAATAGGGAGATACC
>JAHDHT010000003.1:39720-43890 GCA_020631175.1 Chitinophagales bacterium | reverse complement strand
TAGATAACTGGATAACAGCGAACGGTACGAATATGGGTCCTACTGCAATATGGACTTTAGCTCCTGTTTTTTTACTTGTTTTAATGGTAATTTTTCTGGGCTATCGAGGATTGTTACTTACCACTTTTGATGTAGAATATGCCGCTGCAATTGGAGTTTCCATTGGCATCTGGCATTATGTTTTAATGGGAATGGTTTCCTTAGCAACAGTCGTTTCATTTGATTCAGTTGGAGCTGTGCTGGTTGTCGCATTTTTAGTTGGTCCGCCCGCTATTGCCTATCTGCTTACTGATGATTTAATCAAGATGTTAATCATTTCCTGTATTGCCGGAATCCTCTGTTCTGTTGGAGGATATTATTTGGCTGTTTGGCTGGATGGAAGTATAGCCGGAGCAATGAGTACAGTACTTGGCTTTTTATTTTTACTGACTTTTTTATTTGCACCAAAGTATGGGATATTGAAAAATCGATTTCAGGTGAAGTAGCTTCTTATTTTCTGTTGTTTAAATTTAAAAGTCGTTTACAAAGCGACTTAAATCAATTTAACTTCAATAGCAACCTTGCCTCATTTCATACGTATTCTGTTTAGATGAATGTATCCCAACTATACAGATGGTTTTTACCCGATTTTAAAGGCAGTGATTCTCAACAAATTACAAAATCAAAAATTTTGGTTTATGGTCTGTTGATTGTCACTATTGTTTCCGTTGTCTTTGCATTTATAAATGTTGTATTCGATCTAAATTCGGATTATCCATATGGAATTACAGTCATTATTATCGCTGCTCTTTTAGTAATATTCAAATTCACTTCATCACTAGTTTTAATAGGGAATTTACTTGGCCTTTGTATATCTATAACACTTTTTTCACTTTCATTAAAAAGTGGTGGTATTTATTCACTGGATAATCTCTGTTTGTTTTTAACTCCGTGCGTTGTATTTGCTATTGCAGGGAATCGATCCGGTTTATTATGGGCAATCATTGCCATTAGCTGGACTTTCTATTTAAATTTTTTAGCAGAAACTACAAATGAAATGGAACGATTACGTTCTATCACTTTAAAATTTCCTTCAGAATACTATTTGGTCGGTTCTTTACTTAATACTATAGTATCAAGTTTACTTTTTTTCTTGGTAAATCGACAATACTCCAAATTAATTAATCGCTTCAGAAAAAATGAAAAAGCTTTAGAAGAAAACAATATTGCACTTGAAGATAAGACCAGAAAATTGGAAGATGCACAGCATGAGTTAAAGAGAAGCAATACAGAATTACAGCAATATGCATATGTCACCTCACATGATTTAAAGCAACCGGTAAAAACAATACAGGGCTATATCGGCTTACTTAAAAATCATTTAGAAAATAATAATAGCAAAGATCAAATGAGTGATGAAATTCTCAGTAATGTTCTAAGTTCGGCAAACGGAATGGATCGACTGATAAAGGATATTCTGGATTACTCGAAATTAAGTTCTATAAAAAGTGGGAATTTTAAATTACAGGATTTGAATATTGTGATAAATGAAGTAATTCAACAATTAAATCATCAAATCAAAGAAAATAGTGTTGAGATCAAATTAAATGATCTTCCGGAAGCTTCTGTTATTCCGGTTAAAATCAACCAACTGTTTTTAAATCTGATTTCCAATGCAATCAAATTTAAAGCGGATGGAAGAAATCCTGAAGTCATCGTGAAGTACGAAGATATTGGAAGCCATCATCGATTTGTAGTAAAAGATAATGGGAGTGGAATTGAAAAGGAAAATCAAAAAGAAATATTTAAGCCTTTTACCCGCTTGAATGAAGGTTCAGCAATTGAAGGAAGTGGTATAGGTTTAGCCAGTTGCGCTAAAATTATTGAATTGCATAAAGGTAGAATTTGGGTTGATTCTACTATCAATGAAGGAAGTAGTTTTTACTTTACGATTCAAAAAGGTCTCTAGATTTTTTGCAGCCTCTCGAAAATTACTCCAAATTATTTTTGTATAAGGGTCGAATTAATTAGACCCTACATTAGTTTTTCACATACAGGTTTTTTGCAACCTGATGACTAATGGTTACTTCTTCATTTGATACTACAATACGCATCGAGTTATCGAAATCATATATTTCACGTACGATAACTTCTGTACCTAATGCAATATTCAACTGGTCCAAATAAGCTAACAAAGCAGGATCATGATCCTTTACTCCAACAATTATAGCTTTGAATCCCCTTTTGATATCACTTAAAAAATTCTCTGATACATAATTATAGTTTCCATCTTTATCCGGAATCGGATCACCGTGTGGATCGTATTTTGGAAAATCTAAAAACTCATCCAACCTGTTGGTTAATTCATCTGATTGCACATGCTCTAGTTGTTCAGCCATGTGCTGAATTTCATTCCAGTTAAAATTTAATTTTTCTACTAAAAAATATTCCCATAATCGATGCCGACGAATTAATTTTCGGGCAATGATGTCTCCTTCCTTTTCTAATTGCACCCCTTTATATTTCACATAAAGCAACAGTTTTTTTTCCGATAGCTTCTTAATCATATCCGTTACCGATGCCGGCGCAGTATTCATTGCCGCCGCAATTGCATTGGTAGAAACGAAACCACTTTGATTTTCGGCCAATGTGAATATGGCCTTTATGTAATTTTCTTCTGTTGGAGATAAGTGCATTCGTTATGATCTACTATTCAAAATTCATCGCAATAAATGCGTAACTAAAAATAAGGGCTACTAAAAATGTAAGGAGTTGTTTTATCCTGAAGTTACTTACTTGCTTTCTTTCCGGATCATAATCAGCATGGGCAGTACCCAATAGAAAATCTGCTAATCTTCTATCGGGATTGATTATTAGCATTATGAACTCAAGCGGCCAGATTAAAATAAACAAACTTCTTATAAAGGTACTGAATGGACCAGCTACTTCTCCTGTTTTGCTTTTGATTAATTGTGCACTCAACATTCGTCTCGCGATACTTCTACCGTTAAAAATGTCTTTGCAAAAATAAATAGCCAATCCGATACAGGCCGGAACAGCAAGCAAATAATCTCCTTGTTCGATCTTAACGTCGTAGGTTTCGGTGTAAAAAAAATATACCAGAAAAACGGGTGTCATTACCAGCATCATAATACAAGTCATAATGAATTGATCTAATACTGCCGATATTATTCGGTTGAGTCGTATGTTATTAGTCGGTTTATTCATAAGACAGTATTAAACGGATACCCGAAAATAAAATTTAATATAAACCATTTGACAACATCACCAAAGTGCAGGCATTTAAGGTTTCGATTCCATGCTGTTTAAAAAATGCCGCACTTTCTGCTGATTCGGTGCCCGGGTTAAATATGATGCGTTTAGGATTTAAACGGAGAATTGCGTCCAGATAATCTGACTGAAAGGAAGGCCGGATATATAAAGTTACCGTATCAACAATATCGGGAAGTGTATCCCAATCGGTAATGATATCAATGCCGGCTGTGTTTCCTGCTTTAATTCCAAATGGATAAACAGGATGTTCGTTTTGCAGCAATCGTTCCGCTGCCAGCCAGGCATACCTTGATGGATTTGTACTTGCTCCTATTATAAGAGTAGATTTTCCCATAGCTTAAAAATGCAATTAAAATATTGGATGTGTAAGATTTACACCAATAATTTCATTTATCATAACAATAAAACACATGTTTAACCGGCTATAAGCAAGTCAATTACATATTATTAACATAATAAGTGGATAATGTGGGTAAATCAACGCAACATTAGATTATTTATTTCACGTAAAAAAGACTATAATTGTGAGAGGCGTTGATCGCTCACTATCAGCACGTTATGAAAAAGACAATTTTAAAAGTAGAATCAGCAGACTTTGTAAAAGAGATGATATTCTCGAACAATGAAGTAGCTGTTAACTACACAGAAAAGATGCTTAAGAATAAACAAATTTCAAGAGCAAAAATTAAGGGTAGTCTAGCTAAGATCGTATTTGAAGACTTGGTTGGCTTAAGAGAATTAGAATCAAAAATTATTGATTCAACTCCTAACTATATTTTCCTTAATAAGGATGTTAGACTTCCGAAACGCTGTATTCACAGTGTAAGTTTAGCTTAATTTTAATGGCAAATTTGAAATGACGGATTACGAAAATTGAATTAAGGTTTTTTCTGTCTT
>JAHDHT010000003.1:35280-39620 GCA_020631175.1 Chitinophagales bacterium | reverse complement strand
AATCCTATTCAAAATTCGTAAATTAAGGGTAACCAAACAGACCCTTTATGTTAAAGCGAATTTTATTCTACTTGCTTTTATCTTTTTCTTTTCCTGTTATTTTGAATGCTCAAACTTCTATTGAGGTGGATGGATTGGATTCTGCGAGCTTACACTTAAATACCGATGAAATAATTGATGCAACGGTGATTGAGCTGAACAACGGAGTTCCCAATTCATTTTTCAGCAATTTCCATTTTCGAAACCAAGGTGATCAGTTACATATAGATAGCTATTCTGACTTACCAAATGCCGGTTTAGACCGACTGAAGATGACCGTAGATGGAACAGTAAGCTTAGAAAGTTTATCGGGCACAGGAAATCGGAATTTAATCGCAACTTCTGATGGAACCATTCAGGCGGTGCCTAATGTGTCTGTTGTGAAGAGTGTTTTTCTTAGTCCAAATGATTGGTATTATAATGATGGATTTGCTAGTGTAAATGTTTATCAAGTATTTTCTAATATTGTAGATAATGCTTACAACCGGGCTGATTTTACAGCGAACATGAAAAGACCTGGTGATTTCTCCGGAGTTGGTACGGTTGAAATTCAACTTCTATATACTACAAATACTATTGGCAGCGGTGATTTAGATTTTCAGTTGAACTACAATTCGGTTTCAGTAGGTCAAAATATTCAAGCAGCTGTGCCTGCTGGTCAAGTTGTTAATATTTCTCAAGGTTTTAGTCCAACTGAAAATAACCTGCTAAAATCGATATCGTTTTTAATTCCTGCCACTGCGCTAAGTGAACTATTATGGGGATTTGATTTTTCTGTAAATACAACTGAAGGAGATATTCGCTTTTACGGCATGGAAATCATTTACCCTTAAAATCTTTTACCAGAAGATTAAAACGATCAAACTAAACCCGATTGTAATGGAAACCCGTGAAGCACGAAGCGCCTGAAGCAGCATTGGCCGCAGGTTGACCAGCGGGAAAACAAGGGCATTGCATGCTGAAGTCGCTGAGGGCTTTGCGCGTTGCAATGGAAAGCGGGGAGGCAGCCGGCTTACGAAGCGCTGCACTCTCTTTTCAAAAATTACGAGTTCTCAGTTCTCAGAATTTAGTTCTCAGTCCACAAAAACTTTTACTAGCAACTGAAATTTAGCTACTTATCTTATACCAACAATCTTACAGGGTCTTCAAGCATTGATTTAAATGTCTGCAGGAATTTCGCGCCTGTTGCGCCGTCGACTACTCTGTGGTCGCAGCTAAGGGTAACCTTCATACGATTTTCTGCTTTCCAGTTACCATTTTCGAAAACGGGATGCTGACGAATCGTTCCAACGGCCATAATACAGGCATCGGGTGGATTGATGATGGCCGTAAATTCTTCAATGCCCATCATGCCCAAATTTGAAATCGTAAATGTATTGCCTTGCATTTCATCGAGTCCGAGTTTTTTGGTTTTGGCTTTGGTGCCTAACTCGTTCGTTTCAGCGGCGATATGGCTTAATGTTTTAGAGTCGGCAAACCGAATGACGGGCACTAAAAGTCCTTCATCGACGGCAACTGCCATACCGATATGAATGTGTTTATTGAGTCTGATTCGGTCGCCTAACCAGCTCGAATTGACCCAAGGGTGGCTTCTCAACGCAACTGCTGCTGCCTTGATAACCAGGTCATTAAATGAAATTTTAACCGGTGAAACTTCGTTCATGGCTTTACGCGATTCCATCAATCGATCCATTTTGATATCGATCGTCAGATAGAAATGTGGTGCCTGAAACTTCGATTCTCCCAGTCGCGCGGCAATCGTTTTCCGCATTTGTGAAATAGCGATTTCTTCGTATGATTCTTCACCAACAATTTGAGGCAACTGCACGATTTGCGTCGGTGCTGCCGCACCTGATGCCGCTTTTGCCGCCGCAGGATTTGCCAGATAGGCTTCTATATCACGCTTTATAATTCTGCCTTCGTCTCCTGAACCGACAAGGGCGCTGATTTGCACATTATTTTCTTTTGCTAAACGCTTGGCTAATGGTGAAATCTTAACTCTTCCATTGCTATTGACTGCTGCTGGCATAGCCGCTATTGCCGGAGCCGGTGCAGGAGCTGGTTTTGCTGCCGGTGCTGCTGCCGGTTTCGCCGCAGGTGCAGGAGCCGGGCTTGCAGCAGGAGCCTCTTCTTTTGTTTCTGAAGCTTCCGCTTTAGCTTTTTCTTCATCTAACAGGGCCTGATAATCTTCGCCTTTCTCTCCTATTACAGCCAGCACTCCTTCAACAGGAATAGCATCTCCCTTTTCGACACCAATAAACAGAATGGTGCCTTCCTGGTAGCTTTCGAGCTCCATAGTCGCCTTATCTGTTTCCACTTCAGCAAGAAGATCTCCGGGTTCAATACTGTCTCCGACTTTCTTAAACCAATCAACAATAACCCCTTCGGTCATTGTATCACTCATTCTGGGCATGCGTATTATTTCAGCCATGTGCGTTTTTTGTTTAGACTTTTAACTCTTACAAATATACTACGTAAGGTGCAATTAATCTCTTCATAGATATTTTTTAAACCTGAATTATGTTTTAGAAATTCGTAATGAAAAACAGCATTTACAATAAAATCAAGTTGTCTGGAAAAATTAGCATAGCACTGTTATGGTGATTTTGAAGACTGCAGTGAAACGATTGATTTTGAAGCTATGGCTGTTTGTAATAGATTTTCTAATGCATATTTCGGGTTAAATGTATCAAATAGGTATGAACTTTGTCTTAATTTTACAGAGAAGACAAGGCATTGAAGACTTTTGTTCAACATAGCAGAAATATTGTGGTAGCGTGCTTCGTGACGCTGGCATGCATGATCTATGGTTTTATGCCTGCTCCTCAGCAATTTGATCAGAGTTTGGACGAATTACTGCGTACTCATTTGAAAGAAGTTTCTCCGGATGGAAGTCTTGACTTTTATGTTTTGCCGGATGAAGATGATTTGACATCGATACCGCAGGATTTCCTGAATCAGTTAACGGCTGAAAAGGTTTTATTGGGAAAATTGTTGTTTCATGAATCAGCTTTAGGCACTCAGCCTATTCATAGTGAAAACATCTACACTTACAGTTGTGCCAGTTGCCATAGTGCTGCTGCCGGTTTTATGGCGGCATTACCTCAGGGTATTGGGGATGGAGGAATCGGCTATGGAGAAAAGGGTGAGAGCCGGCATCGTGATCGATTATATTTAGCCCGCGATATTGATGTTCAACCTATACGCACACCGTCTGTTTTAAATGTTGCTTATCAGGAATTGATGACCTGGGATGGAAAATTTGGTGCGAATGGATTAAATGAGGATACAGAATCTCGTTGGAAAGCTAAGAAACCAACTAAGGTAAATCATTTAGGTTATGACGGTGTGGAAGCGCAGGCAATAGCCGGCCTTGAGGTGCACCGTTCGGGTGTAAATCAGGATTTATTCAGTTCAACAGAATATAAAGGATTATTTGATCATGTTTTCGGTCGTGTACCTATTTATGATCGCTTTTCAAATGAAAATATTGGTCTGGCTATTGCAGCCTATGAGCGCACCGTTTTATCGAACCGTGCACCCTTTCAGATGTGGTTGAAAGGGGATGCTACTGCGATGACAGATACAGAAAAAAAAGGTGCTTATTTATTTTTCGGCAAAGCCGGATGTAATAGTTGCCATAATGGCCCTGCATTAAACTCAATGGAATTTCATGCTTTGGGTATGAAGGATCTGGATGATCATCCATTAGCGGTAATTAAAGATGAAAGAAAAGCGGCGGAATCAAATTTAGGGCGTGCCGGTTTTACAAATCGTCCCGGTGATCGTTATAAGTTTAAAGTCCCGCAATTATATAATTTAGAAGACTCTCCTTTTTATGGGCATGGGGCTTCTTTTACTTCTGTGGAGGAAGTGATTCGCTATAAGAATGCTGCCGTTCGGGAGAATAAATCGGTGCCGGCTCATCGGCTGGCTGATGAATTTGTTCCTCTTGGTATGACTGATGATGAAATTCAGGAGTTGACTGAGTTTGTTCGCTTTGCTTTATACGACCCTGACCTCGACCGTTATGAACCTGAAATTTTACCGAGTGGTGATTGTTTTCCGGCGAACGATCGTGTTACACGGATGGAAATGGGTTGCGATTAGGAACTATACATTGCATTGCTTAATTTCATAGTAATGTCGCAGTTGAATTACATATTTGTTTTTCTGATTTTTATTGCTGAAGGTATTTTCGCTCAGGGAGAGCGTACATTGGGAACAGTAGTTTTAGAGGATGGTGTTTCGGATGGATATGTTTTGTTTTCTCCTACAAATAATGATGAAGTTTATTTAAT
>JAHDHT010000003.1:34113-35180 GCA_020631175.1 Chitinophagales bacterium | reverse complement strand
CCTGGTTTTAACAGTGGAGATTTCGTTCATTTTAACGGAATCGATTATTACGAAGCTGAAGATTTAATTGCTGTAAGTGCGCATTTTCTTGGTGAGGTTTTATTGATTGATCATAGTACTACAACTGAAGAGGCAGCAGGAGCATTTGGTGGCAATTTTGGAAAGGGCGGCCGTATACTTTACCGTTGTGGTCATGCTGCCATGTATGGAAAGGGCTACTTTTTAGGTCGTCAATATTTTGGGCAGCATAATGTTTCTTTTATCGAAAAATCCGGTGAAATGGGAATTGCTGTTTACAATAATGGAAGAGGCAGACTTGATGGAGAATATTCTTCTGTTGATTTAATGATTCCAGAAAGAGATGAAGCCGGCAATTTTCTGCAATCAGAACATGGAGTTTATTTACCCTATGAATTCAGTAAAAGTTATGTTTATCCTGATAGTCCCGAAAAAATGTATTCGGTTTTTAATGGTAGTGCTCAAATCCTTCCGAATGGAAATGCTTTTGCTTGTCCGAGTCTAGCCAATTTTTTCGTAGAGCTAAATGATGAGGGAGAAATCGTGTGGGAATATGTAAATCCTGTCGGGAATGATGGGTATTTAGAGCAAGGGATGGAAGATGATTCGACTATGTATTCTTTCACTGCATACAGGATACCTTCCTATCATCCGGGTCTGAAAGGTTTTGACCTGGCATCAGGCGCTCCTATTGAATTAAATTCTATTGAATGGGAACAGTGTAAGGTAAGTGATGATATTGAAGTTTTCCAACCTTTGGTTTTATACGATCCGATTTTTGAAGTTTATTATTTCAATCCGGATTTCAGTTCAGACATGCAGTATGAAATATTTGATTTGAATGGACGTACTGTAATGCGCGGAGATAATTTCGGAAGCTTTCAGATTGAAGCCTTAATTAATAATGTTTACATAATTGTTTGGGGTGAAGAAGGTGATAAACGCATTCAAAAATTATTATTACAATTTTAGATTAAGACTTTTCGATTGTCTTCAGTTTTATAAATGATCGAATTTGTAAACGTTTTCGGTTTTGAGATTGGTTTGGT
>JAHDHT010000003.1:5737-34013 GCA_020631175.1 Chitinophagales bacterium | reverse complement strand
GCTGCAGCAGTTGCAGCAGCGCCGGCTTCAGCAGCTTTCTTCTTGGTACCACCTCTTCTTCTTCTGGATTTCTTCTTACCAGATGAAGCTTTTTTCTCCGGCATGTACACTTCATTGAAGTCTACTAATTCGATGATACACATTTCTGCAGCATCACCAAAACGTTTACCTAATTTGATAATTCTTGTATATCCTCCCGGACGATCTCCTACTCTTCCTGAAACAGGTCCGAATAATTCGGTTACAGCATCTTTATCGCGAAGATATCTGAAACACATTCTTCGGTTATGAGTATCGTCTGTTTTAGATCTTGTAATTAATGGCTCTACATATTTTCTTAAAGCTTTTGCTTTAGCTAATGTAGTTTTGATACGCTTATGCAGAATCAAAGAAGTAGCCATGTTAGAAAGCATCGCCTTTCTGTGCGCGCTCTTTCTTCCTAAATGATTTACTTTTCTTCCGTGTCTCATAACTAATCGTCCAGGTTATATTTGGAAAGATCCATTCCAAAGGATAAGCCTTTTTCGTGAATAAGCGCTTCAATTTCTAAAAGCGATTTCTTTCCGAAGTTTCTAAATTTGATTAAAGAGTTAGTATCATACGTTACCAGCTCTCTTAAAGAGTTGATTTTAGCAGCTTTCAAACAGTTGTATGCTCTTACTGAAAGATCAAGATCCTCAAGCGGCGTCTTTAAAATCTTTCTCATGTGTAAGATGTGTTCGTCGACTACATCTTCTTCAGAAGAAGAACGATCATCGAATGTGATGTTTTCATCTGAGATCAACATTAAATGCTGAATTAAAATTTTAGAAGCTTCTTTCATTGCTTCCTCCGGGTGGATCGTTCCATCCGTTTGAATTTCAATATTCAGCTTTTCGTAATCTGTCTTTTGCTCAACACGCGTATTCTCAACAGAATACTTCACGTTTTTAATCGGAGTATAAATACTATCGATTGAGATTTGACCAATTACTTTTTCGTTTTGAATATTTTCTTCAGCAGGTACATAACCTCTTCCTTTGTTAACTGAAAGCTCTAACTCCATTGTTGTTTTAGAAGTCATGTTACAGATAACTAAATCAGGATTGGTGATTTCGAAAGATGCTGTATGCTTTTCGATATCGCCTGCCGTGAAAGTTTCAGTATTGCTGATTGAAATAAATATTTTCTCTCCTGAAAAATCAGGATCATCAATTTTTCTTTTGAAACGAACTTGCTTCAGGTTCAGGATAATTTCCGGAACATCTTCAAGTACGCCATCAACTGTTGAGAACTCATGTTCTACACCATTAATTTTGATAGCTGTAATAGCGTATCCTTCCAATGAAGAAAGCAGAACACGTCTGAGTGCGTTACCAACGGTAACACCAAAACCAGGCTCAAGAGGCTTAAATTCAAAAAGGCCGTGAAAGTCATCGGCTTTCTGTAATTTAATCTTGTCCGGTTTTTGAAATGATAAAATTCCCATGCACTTATTGTTTTTTAGTTAGAAGGATTATTTAGAGTAAAGCTCGACAATTAACTGATCGTTGATATTTTCCGGAATTTGCTCTCGCTCCGGATAATCGATGAATCTTCCAGTCATCTCTTTATCATCAACTTCAATCCATGAAAATTGCTTTCCTCTTTTTGATAAAGCATCTTTTACTACTTCTAATGCTTTCGACTTTTCACGTACTTCAACAACATCACCCGGCTTTAACTGGTAAGAAGGGATGTTAGTGATCGTACCATTCACAACAATATGTTTATGTGAAACCAACTGACGAGCTGCTCTTCTTGAAGGGGCATATCCCATTCTGAAAACAGTATTGTCTAATCTTGCTTCTAAAAGTTGCAATAAGATCGTACCTGTAATACCTGATCTTCTAGCAGCTTCTTTGAACAGATTAAGGAACTGACGCTCTAAAAGACCGTAAGTATACTTTGCTTTCTGCTTTTCTTTAAGCTGGTTTCCGTATTCTGATTTGTTTTTTCTTCTTCGAGAATTACCGTGCTGGCCCGGCGGGTAATTTCTTTTCTCGAAGGATTTGTCGTAGCCAAAGATCGCTTCACCGAATTTTCGGGCGATCTTGGTCTTGGGCCCTCTGTATCTTGCCATGATTAAACTTTAAATTTTATATCCACTTCGCAAGTTCACAACGAAAGGATAATATTAAAAAATGATTATACTCTTCTTACTTTAGGTGGACGACATCCATTGTGTGGCAATGGAGTTACATCTTTAATCACCGTTACTTCGATTCCAAGACCGTTAATGGTACGGATAGCTGATTCTCTACCACTTCCCGGGCCTTTCACGAATACTTCAACTTTTCTTAATCCCGCATCATAAGCAACACGACCTGCATTTTCAGCAGCTTTCTGTGCAGCATACGGTGTGTTCTTCTTTGAACCACGGAATCCTTCCTTACCGGCAGAACCCCAGGAAATAACCTGTCCCTGCTTGTTAGTGAAAGAAATAATAATGTTGTTGAAGCTGGCTTTTATGTATACATGACCATCAGGAGTCACGACCACCTTACGTTTTTTGGTACCTTTCTTTTTTGAAGTTGCCATATCTAAATTCAGATTATTCTAATGATTATTTCGGTGCTTTCTTCTTACCTGCAACCGTTTTCTTCTTACCTTTTCTGGTTCTTGCGTTCGTTTGCGTACGCTGACCTCTTAATGGTAATCCTTTTCTGTGTCTTACTCCACGGTAGCAACCAATATCCATTAATCGCTTAATGTTCAGTTGAACTTCAGATCTTAAAGCACCTTCTACTTTGTATTCATCAGTTATAATCTGACGAATCTTAGTGATGTCTTCATCTGTCCAATCCTGAACTTTCTTATCATGATCGACACCTGCCTTATCAAGAATCTCTTTCGCTCTTGATTTGCCGATACCAAAAATATAAGTAAGGCCTATACAGCCTCTCTTGTATTTAGGTAAGTCATTTCCAGCTATCCTTGCCATATATTAACCTTGTCTTTGTTTAAATTTTGGATTCTTCTTGTTGATCACGTATAATTTTCCTTTACGACGTACAATTTTGCAGTCGCTACTACGCTTTTTGATCGATGCTCTTACTTTCATAATTTCAGTATTTAAGCTAATTTTTACTTATATCTATATGTAATTCTACCTTTTGATAAGTCATATGGAGAAATCTCCAATGCGACTTTATCACCCGGAAGAATTTTGATGTAGTGCATTCTCATCTTGCCTGAAATATGCGCCACGATCTCGTGATCATTTTCCAGACGCACCTTAAACATGGCATTTGAAAGTGCTTCTACAATAATTCCGTCTTGTTTTATTACGTCTTGTTTACCCATTTAATTTTATTTGGTTCGACATATTCAATGCTTAATAGCTCGGAGAAAGTTCCATGTTACGTTTAACTGCCTCCTCAATACACTCAAACTCCGATAAAATTTCTGCTTTACCCGGCCTTACAACAACGGTATGCTCGAAATGAGCAGATGGTTTCCCATCCCTTGTTGCAATCGTCCATCCATCCTCAGCCTGAATCACATTTCGCTTTCCTAAATTGATCATCGGCTCTATAGCGATTACCAATCCGTCCTGCAATTTGATTCCTCTTCCTCTTTTGCCGAAGTTTGGTACTTCGGGTTTTTCATGGAGGGATTTCCCGATACCATGCCCAACCAGCTCTCTGACTACTCCATAGCCATTCACTTTTTCTGCATGATATTGTATAGCAAAACTGATGTCTCCCAAACGATGCCCAACTACCGCCTGATCAATACCAAGCTGTAAGCATTCACGGGTTACTTTCAGTAATTTCTCAATCTCAGCACTCACTTCTCCGACACAGAAAGTATAGGCAGAATCGCCATAGAACTCGTTTTTATAAACTCCGCAATCTATGGAAATTATGTCTCCTTCTTTCAATTCATAATCAGTCGGAATACCGTGCACAACCGCTTCATTTACCGAAATACATAATGAATTCGGAAAATCACGATAGCCCAGAAAACCTGGCTCAGCATTGTGATCGCGAATAAATGTTTCGGCGATCTTGTCGAGCTTTAAGGTATCGACTCCCGGTCTGATATGCCCTGCTACTTCAGCAAGGGTCTTTGAAACAAGCAAAGAACTCTCACGAATTAATTCAATCTCAGCGGCTGTTTTGTAATAAATCATCGACATATAAAAATTACATACCAGATGAAACACCCTGCGCAGCACGTCCTTTCACACGTCCTGATTTCATTAATCCGTCATAATGACGCATCAATAGATGCGACTCTATTTGTTGAAGGGTATCTAAAACAACCCCTACAATAATCAATAATGAAGTACCTCCATAGAAGTTAGCGAACTGTGAGTTAACACCAAACATTCTTGCGAATACCGGAAGAATAGCTACTAAAGCTAAGAAAATTGAACCCGGTAATGTGATTCTTGAAAGTACTGTATCTAAGAAATCAGATGTCTTCTTACCTGGTTTAACACCCGGAATGAAACCACCATTTCTCTTCATATCTTCTGCCATCTGCTGCGGATTTACTGTAATCGCAGTATAGAAGTAGGTAAATACAACTACCATAATAAAGAAGATAAAGTTATACCAGAAGCCATCATAGAAGGCACCTGAATTCATGCTTTGGAAGAAAGGCGAATCAGGGAAGAATTGAGCAAAGAAAGATGGTAAAAACATAATCGCCTGGGCGAAGATGATCGGCATCACACCTGCTGCATTCACTCGTAATGGTATAAATTGACGAACACCACCATACTGACGGTTTCCGATTATTCTTTTTGCATATTGTACCGGCACTCTTCTCACTCCCTGAACTAATAATACTACAGCTAAAACAATAGCAGCAAGAATAATTAATTCAATAATTAAGTATAAGATACCTGCCGGTTCTTCGATTCTTTGACCCCATTCTGCAATTGATGCAAAAGGAAGTGAGGCTATAATACCTACCATAATCAGGATAGATATACCATTACCAATACCACGATCGGTAATCTTCTCACCAAGCCACATACAGAATACAGTACCAGCGGTTAATACGACCACTGTTGATATAGAGAATAATACAGGATTAATTACAATAGCATCCGGACCTGCCATGGTACGCATGAAAGTGATGTAACCGATTGCCTGGAAGGCAGTTACAACAACTGTAAGATATCTTGTAATCTGCGTAATTTTCTTTCTTCCACTTTCCCCTTCTTTCTGTAATTTCTGGAAATAAGGAACGGCCAATCCTAATAACTGGATGGCGATCGAAGCAGAGATATAAGGCATGATTCCTAATGCAAAGACAGATCCTCTAAAGAAAGATCCACCTGCAAACATATCTAACAAACCAAGTACATTACCTTCACCTGCGGTATTAAATTCTCCTAATGCCTGAGGGTTAACGCCAGGAATCACAACATATGATCCAAAACGATAAATCAGAAGGAAACCAAGGGTCAGTAAGATTCTGTTTCTCAGATCTTCAATCTTCCAGATATTCTGTAAGGTCTCTATAAAATTCTTCATCGTTGTGTTTATACAAGATTTACTGTTCCGCCACTAGCTTCTACTGCAGCTTTTGCTGACTCACTAATTGCGTTTACGGTTAATTCAACTTTAGCTTTGAGTTCACCTCTGCCTAAAACTTTTACTTTCTTAGATTTACCTAATAAGTTAAGTTCTCTCAGTTTGTCAACAGAAATTTCAGAAATACCATGCTTATCTACAATGGCCTGAATTTTCTCAAGATTCAATGCGACATATTCCACACGGTTAATGTTATTGAATCCTCTTTTAGGCATTCTTCTGGCTAATGGCATCTGCCCACCTTCATGTCCTCTTTTTCTTTTGTAACCTGAACGAGACTGCGCACCCTTGTGCCCTCTTGTAGACGTACCACCTCTTCCGGAACCTTGTCCACGAGCGATTCGCTTACCTTTTTTAACAGCTCCTTCAGCCGGTTTGAGATTATTCAATTTCATTTTTATAATTCTTCTACTGTGATTAAATGTCTTACTTTATTAATCATTCCTTCAATCTGAGGAGTGACTTCATGCTCAACACTTTTATTGATTTTATTCAAACCAAGTGCGATCATAGTTCTTTTTTGTCTTGTAGATCTGTCGATCAGACTTTTTACCTGTGTTAGTTTAACTTTTGCCATCTTACTATCCGTTAAAAACTTTATCCAGTGACACATTTCTGTTTTGAGCTACAGTAATTGGATCTCTTAGTAATGTTAATGCTTTGATTGTTGCTTTGATCACGTTTTGTGGATTTGAAGAACCCTGTGATTTAGCTAATACATCATTAACACCTGCTGCTTCCAATACCGCACGCATCGATCCTCCTGCAAGTACACCGGTACCCGGTGCAGCCGGCTTGATCATTACTTTCGCAGCACTGTATTTAGCCCATTGCTCATGAGGTAAAGAACCGTTTCTTACCGGAACACGAATGAGATTTTTCTTCGCATCATCAATTCCTTTCTGAATTGCTTCCACTACCTCACGTGCTTTACCTAAACCGTGACCAACAATACCATTTCCATCTCCAACCACAACAATGGCTGCAAATGTGAAGGTTCTACCCCCTTTGGTAACCTTAGTTACACGATTGATCGCAACTACCTTTTCTTTAAGGTCTAATTCTGCTGCTTTAACTCTTTGAATATTTGGTTGTGCCATAATTTTCTTTCCTTAAAATTTAAGTCCTCCTTCACGAGCACTGTCTGCTAATGCTTTTACTCTTCCGTGAAACAGATAACCTGCACGGTCAAAAACAACACTTTCAATTCCGGCTGCTGTAGCCTGCGCTGCAAGCTTTTTACCTACTTCAGCAGCCTGCTCAGATTTATTACCACTCAAGCCTTTTGATGAGGCCGAAGCTAATGTATGTCCGCTAAGATCATCAATTAACTGAGCGTAAATCGATTTGTTACTTCTGAATACAGCTAATCTTGGGCGCTCTGCCGTACCTTTAATTTTCTTTCTGATACGGTAGCGAATCTTCTGTCTTCTTACTGCTTTACGTGTCGCCATTACTTTATTATTTAGCAGCTGTCTTACCAGCTTTTCTTCTAATTTGTTCTCCTTTAAATAAAATACCTTTTCCTTTATATGGCTCAGGTTTTCTGAACGATCTGATCTTTGCTGCAAGCTGACCAATCAATTGCTTATCAGTGCTTTCCAGAATAATCAAAGGTGGCTTACCTTTTACAGATTCTGTTGTCACTTTCACCGGTGGTGGTAAAACCATCATTACCGGGTGAGAGAAACCAAGGCTTAATTCTAATAACTGACCTTTATTACTTGCTCTGTATCCAACCCCAAAAAGCTCCAACTCGATTTTATATCCATCATTAACTCCAATAACCATGTTTTGGATTAATGCCCGGTATAAACCATGCATTGCTTTATGTCGCTTTTGATTCGTTGGTCTTTTAACGGTAAGGGTACCGTCTTCAAGTTCAACAGAAATATCGCGATCGATCTTTTGTTTCAACTCCCCCTTCGGACCTTTCACAGAGATCACATTGTGATCATCCACTTTGATCTCGCATCCGGATGGAACTGATATCGGTAAATTTCCTACTCGTGACATTTTTCTTCTTCGTTTGCTTTTTAATAAATTTTACAAAGTACTTCGCCTCCAACATTGTTGCGAACGGCCTCCTTATCGGTCATCACACCTTTTGATGTTGAAACGATGGTAATACCCAGACCGTTAATCGCTCTTGGAATATTATTCACTCCGGAATATTTTCTAAGTCCCGGACGTGAAACTCTGATCAGTTTTCTGATAGCAGGTACTTTCGTTTTAGGATTGTACTTTAAAGCCACCATGATCTTACCCTGACCGTTATCTGAATCTTCAAATTTGTATTTGAGGATAAAACCCTGATCATAAAGGATCTCAGTAATTCTCTTCTTCACATTTGAAGCAGGAATTTCAACCACTTTGTGATTTGCCATTTGGGCATTTCTTATACGCGTCAGATAATCTGATATAGAATCTCTTACCATTTTCTTAATTTTTACTTTTTACCAACTCGCCTTTTTAACACCAGGAATCTTTCCTTCAAGTGCCAGTTTTCTGAATTTTACTCTTGATATACCAAAGAATCTCATATAACCTCTTGGTCTACCTGTAAGCATACATCGGTTTCTTAAACGAACCGCTGAGCCTGACTTTGGAAGACGATCTAACTCTTCCCATTTGCCTTCTGCTTTTAAGCGGGCTCTTTTTTCAGCATATTTAGCAACTAACTTTTGCTTTTTACGCTCTCTGGCTTTCATTGACTCTTTAGACATATTAACTCGGCTTGTTTTGATTTTTAAATGGCATTCCTAACAACTTTAAAAGTTCGAATGCTTCCTGATCATTAGCGGCACTTGTCACAAAAGTGATATCCATACCGGTGATCTTTGGTACTTTGTCCAGATCAATTTCAGGAAAAATAATCTGCTCAGTGATACCTAATGTATAGTTACCTCTTCCATCGAATGCTTTGTCGTTTACGCCTCTGAAATCTCGTACTCGTGGTAAAGCTACAGCGATTAAACGCTCTAAGAATTCCCACATACGCTCATTTCTTAAGGTAACTCTTGACCCGATCGGCATGCCTTCTCTTAATTTGAAGTTCGAAACCGATTTTTTTGCAATCGTTGCAACTGCTTTCTGACCTGCAATAGCTGTCATTTGCTCTACCGCATGATCAACTGTTTTCTTGTCTTGTGTGGCAGCTCCAACTCCCTGATTGATACAGATTTTCTGTAATCTAGGAATTTGCATCGTACTCTTGAAGTTAAATTGCTCCTGAAGTTTAGGTGCAACCTCTTCTTTATACTTAGTTTTTAATGAAGGGATATATGCTTCCATTATAGTACCTCTCCTGATTTTTTAGCTATTCTAACAATTTTTCCGTCTTGCACTTTTCTACCTACTCTGGTTGTTTTGCCTGAAGAAGGATCGACTAACATAACATTACTGATATTGATCGATGCTTCCTGTTTGATAATACCACCATCAGGGTTTTGTGCATTTGGCTTGGTGTGTTTTGAAATAATGTTGATCCCTTCAATCAAAATTCTATTTGTATCCGGATATAGTTCCAACACTTTTCCTTCCTTGCCTTTATCTTCTCCGGAGATTACTCTAACCGTATCTCCTTTTTTGATTTTTAATTTCGCTTTGAATCTCTTCTGATTACTCATGATCTTAGTCTTAAAGCACTTCAGGTGCAAGTGAAATAATCTTCATATACTGCTTCTCTCTCAACTCTCTTGCAACAGGTCCGAAAATACGGGTTCCTCTTGGCTCATCAGATGCGTTCAATAAAACCACAGCATTATCGCTGAAAGAAATATATGAACCATCTTTTCTTCGAAGCTTATTTTTGGTACGTACCACTACAGCTCTTGAAACTGTACCTTTTTTCACTGTACCATTCGGCATAGCCTGCTTAACGGTGACCACAATCTTGTCACCAACGCCGGCATAACGAGTACCGGTTCCGCCCAGTACACGGATCACCAATACTTCTTTGGCTCCGCTGTTATCCGCTACTTTTAATCTGCTTTCCTGTTGTACCATTTTATTTAGCTCTTTCTAAAATTTCAACTAATCTATATCTTTTGCGCTTGCTCAAAGGACGAGTCTCCATGATCTTCACCTTATCGCCAATGTTGCATTCCTGTTTTTCATCATGGGCAACCAACTTGGTAGACTTCTTAATGAATTTCCCGTAGATCGGGTGCTTCTCTTTTCGCTCTACCCTTACCGTTATCGATTTGTCCATTTTATTGCTGGTAACCGTACCGGTGATGACTTTTCTTAAATTTCTTTCCATGTCTTTCAAACAATCTTTTATTTGGCGTTAAGCGCTGTTTTTAATCTTGCAATTTCTCTTCGGATATCTTTTAACACATTTGGATCCTCTAATGGAGTTACTGTATGATTAAATTTCATCCGAGTTAAACGGCTCTTTTCTTCAGCAATTCTTTCTTTAAGATCTTCTGCTGATAAAGCAGCAAGCTCTGAAAAAGGTACTTTGTCTTTTAACTTTGCCATTCCTTATTATTTATCCGAGATAATCTCTTCTGGTTACAACTTTAGTTTTACATGGTAACTTCTGAGCTGCAAGTCTTAATGCCTCTTCAGCTACTTCTCTTGGAACACCATCCAGCTCAAACATAATACGACCTGGTTTTACCACTGCTACCCAGTGACTAGGAGCTCCTTTACCCTTACCCATCCGTACTTCAGCAGGTTTTGCAGTAATCGGCTTGTCCGGAAAGATTCTGATCCATACATTTCCTTCCCTTTTCATATATCTGGTTAATGCTACCCTTGCCGCCTCAATCTGACGTGAAGTGATCCAGACTGCATCTAGAGATTTTAAGCCGAAAGTTCCGAATGCAACAGTACTGCCTCTCAAGGCGTTACCTTTCATTCTGCCTTTGTGCTTCTTTCTAAATTTCGTTCTTTTTGGTTGTAACATCTCTGTTTATTTTCTGATGTTCAAAAATTAATTTCTTTTACCTCGGCCACCGCCTCTTGGTCCTTTACCTCTTGGTCCTCTGCCGCCTTTTTTCTCAACTCCTACATTAGGAGATAAATCACGCTTACCGAAAACTTCTCCTTTACAGATCCATACTTTTACACCGATCTTTCCATAAATCGTATGCGCTTCAACTAAAGCATAATCGATATCAGCTCTTAAAGTGTGTAAAGGTGTTCTTCCATCTTTATACTCTTCACTTCTAGCCATTTCAGCACCACTTAATCGACCACTTACTCTTATTTTGATACCTTCAGCACCCATTCTCATGGTAGATCCAATAGCCATTTTCAAAGCTCTTCTGTAGTTGATTCTGGCTTCTAATTGCTTTGCAATCGTCTCACCAACTATATGTGCATCTAGTTCCGGTCTTCTGATCTCAACGATGTTGATTTGAACTTCTTTACCGGTTAACTTTTTCATTTCCTCTTTGATCGCATCAACTTCATTTCCACCTTTACCGATAATAATACCCGGACGACTGGTGTGAATAGTTAAAGTGATTCTCTTTAAAGTACGCTCGATCACGACTCTTGAAATACCACCTTTGTTGATTCTTGCTTTCAGATATTCTCTGATTTTTTCATCTTCAACTAGCTTTGCCGCAAAATCATGACGATCGCCATACCAATTGCTATCCCAACCACGGATGATGCCTAATCTATTACCGATTGGATGTGTCTTCTGTCCCATCTCTTAGTTTTCCTCTTTTTTATCAGCATCTCTGCTGTCTACGATGATTGTAATATGGTTTGAACGCTTACGGATTCTGTAAGCACGACCGAAAGGAGCTGGTTGGAAACGCTTAAGCGTTCTTCCCGCATCAACAAAAGCCGCCTTAACATATAAGTTGCTGTTCTCTACACGTGCTCCTTCGTTTTTGTTTTCCCAGTTTGCGATAGCACTCAATAATAATTTCTCAAGTGGTCTTGCGCAGCTTTTGCTGGTGAAACGAAGAACGTTCAATGCCTTCTCAACATCTAAGCCTCTTATGTTATCTACAACCAATCGCATCTTGCGAGGGGATGTAGGATGATTATTTAATTTTGCAACTGCTTCCATGATTTCTCTTATTTTCTGTTACCTCCGTGGCCTTTGAACTGACGGGTTGGTGCAAATTCACCTAATTTATGACCCACCATGTTTTCAGTTATATATACAGGAATAAATTTATTTCCATTATGAACTGCAAAGGTATGTCCAACAAAATCAGGAATAATCATTGATGATCTTGACCAGGTCTTAATCACCGTTTTCTTTCCTGAATCATTCAGACGATCAACTTTTCTTAAAAGCTTGAACGCCACGTATGGTCCTTTTTTAATCGATCTTGCCATGCTTATATCTTATCCTATTTTTTCTTTCTTCTTGTTATGATCAGCTTATTAGAAGCTTTCTTCGGCTTTCTTGTCTTGTAACCTTTCGCTGGTAAACCTTTTCTTGATCTTGGATGACCTCCTGAAGATCTTCCTTCACCACCACCCATTGGGTGATCAACCGGGTTCATGGCAACACCTCTCGTACGAGGACGTTTTCCTAACCATCTCTTTCTTCCTGCTTTACCAAGGCTTTGCAAGTTGTGCTCACTGTTTGAAACAGAACCTACAGTTGCCATACACTCTAATAATATCTTTCTTGTCTCACCTGAAGGCATCTTTAGAATTGCATATTTCCCTTCTTTTGCAGTAATCTGCGCATAAGAGCCTGCACTTCTCGCTATTACGCCTCCCCGGCCTGGCTTCAATTCAATATTGTGAATTACAGTACCTAAAGGAATCGATTTCAACTTTAAACAATTTCCTACTTCAGGAGCAACTTTAGCACCACTAACAAGTACCTGATCAACTGAAATACCTTCCGGAGCTACGATATATCTCTTCTCTCCATCTTCGTATTGCAACAGAGCGATATAAGCCGTTCTGTTCGGATCGTACTCAATCGATTTCACCGTTGCCGGTATGTTGTGCTTATCTCTTTTAAAGTCGATAATTCTATATCTTCTCTTATGGCCACCACCTCTGTAGCGAACTGTCATTTTACCAGAGTGGTTTCTACCACCTGATCTTTTCATCGGAGCTAATAAACTCTTTTCAGGCTTATTGGTGGTCACCTCAGAAAAAGAACTTCCGACTCTGAATCGGGTTCCTGGAGTTACCGGGTTATATTTTTTAACTGCCATTCTTTCTCAATTAAATATTACTGTAAAAATCAATCGTATCTCCTTCAGCAACCTGAACAATCGCTTTTTTAAAGGCATTTGTTCTACCTTTTAAAAGGCCTGCTTTCGTGAATCTACTTTTGGTTTTCGCCGGAATAATTGCTGTTCTGATCGAATCAACCGTTACTCCATACATATCCTCAATTGCTTCTCTGATTTGGATTTTATTTGCTCTTTTGTTCACGATGAACGTAAAAACATTACTATCCTCACTTTCTCTCGAAGTCTTTTCAGTTATATGTGGTCTTACTAAAATTTCCATTAGATTTTAGTTTTCACTGTTTAAATGTTTCGCAGCATCCTCACAAATAATTAATGTATCCGCATTTAAAATGCTGTACGTATTTGCATTGTTAGCTGTCTTTACTAAAGTTGATTTAAGGTTTCTTGCTGAAAGCATTACATTTTCATTGCCGGCATCCGTCAATAACAATGTCTTCTTTCCTTCGCATCCTAAAGCATTTAACATTGACTGAAAATCTTTGGTCTTCGGAGTTTCGAAGTTTAAATTTTCAACTACTACAATGCTTTCTTCTTTTGCTTTATAAGCTAAAGCAGAACGCTTAGCAAGATCTTTTACCTTTTTATTCAGTTTTTGATTGTAGGTTCTTGGTCTTGGACCGAAGATTCTACCTCCACCTCGGAAGATTGGGTTCTTTATGTTACCGAAACGTGCTGTACCGGTACCTTTTTGCTTTTTAATCTTCTTAGTAGATCCTGCAATCTCACCTCTTTCTTTCGCTTTGTGCGTACCCTGACGTTGATGCGCCAGATACTGCTTTACCGAAAGATATATCGCATGATCATTCGGTTCAATACCGAACACAGCGTCATCCAGTTCAACTGAACGGCCTGTTGCATTTCCGGAACGATCTAATACTTCTAATTTCATTTCAATGCGATTTTAAAATCAATTAATTCTCTACAATTACATATGATCCTTTAGAACCTGGTACAGCACCTTTTATCAGTACTATATTTCTGTCTTTGATCACTTTAACTACGGTTAAGTTTTTCACCTTAGTGCGGTCACCACCTGTTCTTCCAGCCATTCTCATACCTTTGAATACTCTTGAAGGATAAGAAGCCGCACCGATTGAACCAGGAGCTCTGTTTCTGTTGTGCTGACCGTGCGTGCTATCTCCAACACCATGGAAACCATGACGCTTTACAACACCCTGAAAGCCTTTACCTTTAGAAACACCAACAACATTTACAGTTTCTCCTTCTTCGAAGATGTCACATTCAACAGTGTCGCCTAAGCTTACTTCAACATCATAAGATTTAAATTCCTTCAGCTTAGCACATGCATCAACTTTCGATTTTGCATAGTGACCTTTCATTGCCTTTGAAACATTCTTCTCTTTCTTATCTCCGAAGCCTAATTGCACAGCATCATATCCATCCGATTCTTCCGTTTTAATTTGAGTCACATAACATGGCCCTAATTCAACAACCGTTACCGGAATCATTTTGCCTTCTTCGTTGAAGATGCTGGTGTTACCTAGTTTTTTTCCTAATAATCCTTTCATCTTTCAATTACACTTTAATTTCTACATCCACACCGCTTGGTAACTCTAATTTCATTAGAGCATCAACCGTTTTAGTAGAAGAACTATAGATATCGAGCATACGCTTGTATGTACACAATTGAAATTGCTCTCTCGATGTTTTATTCACGTGAGGTGAACGTAGTACCGTAAAGATTTTCTTCTTCGTTGGTAAGGGAATAGGACCAGTTACCACGGCACCACTGTTTCTCACTGTCTTTACAATCTTCTCTGCAGACTTATCTACAAGATTGTGATCGTATGACTTTAACTTTATTCTGATTCGCTGTGTCATATGCTTATGCTATCTCTAATTTACCTGACGCTTTCGCGATTACTTCTTCAGACACATCATTAGGAGCCTGCGCAAAATGCGAGAATTCCATGATTGATGTTGCACGTCCAGAAGTGATCGTTCTAAGTGCAGTTACATATCCAAACATTTTCGATAATGGAACTTTAGCTTTTACTACCTGAGCATTCGCCTTCATTTCCATTCCTTCCATCACACCTCTTCTTCTGTTCAAATCAGCAACTACATCACCTGTATACTCTTCTGGAGTAACAACTTCAAGCTTCATAATTGGCTCCATGATTACCGCACCTGCGGCTTTTGCATTGTTACGGAATGCCATTTTAGCAGCCAATTCGAATGATAATTGATCTGAATCCACATCGTGGTATGATCCGTCGAATAAAGTAACTTTCATAGAATCAATTTCATAACCTGCTAATGCACCGGCTTTCATTGCTTCTTTAAATCCTTTTTCAACAGAAGGAATATATTCTCTAGGGATATTACCCCCTTTGATTTCATTTACGAATACAAGACCGGTTTCGTCTCCGTCAACAGGACCCATCTTGAACTGAATGTCAGCGAATTTACCACGACCACCCGATTGCTTCTTGTATACCTCACGGTTAGTAACCTCTTTTGTTAAAGCTTCTTTATAAGAAACCTGAGGTTCACCCTGGTTACATTCTACCTTGAATTCACGCTTTAAACGATCAACAATAATTTCAAGGTGTAACTCTCCCATTCCGGAAATAATCGTTTGTCCGGTCTTATCATCAAAAGCTACTTTGAACGTAGGATCTTCTTCCGCTAACTTTGCTAAACCAATAGATAATTTATCTAGGTCTTTCTGAGACTTTGGCTCAACTGCAATACCAATTACCGGATCCGGGAAGTCGATGCTTTCCAAAATGATCGGGTTCTTCTCATCACATAATGTATCACCTGTACGGATATCTTTAAATCCAACACCAGCTCCAATATCACCCGCTTCGATTGAATCAATCGGATTCTGCTTATTAGCATGCATCTGCATGATTCTTGAGATACGCTCTTTTTTACCACTTCTTGAATTGTGGATATAAGAACCCGCATCCAATTTACCAGAGTAAACTCTGAAGAAACATAAACGACCTACGAATGGATCTGTAGCGATTTTAAATGCTAATGCAGCAAATGGCTCAGAAGCATCCGGCTTTCTTGTTTCTTCTGCATCTGTTTTAGGGTTCGTACCTGTAATAGCCTCGATGTCAAGAGGGGAAGGTAAGTATGTTACAACAGCATCTAATAACGCCTGAACACCTTTGTTTTTGAAAGCAGAACCACACATCATAGGAATGATCGCAATATCAATAACCGCAGCACGGATCGCATTCATCATTTCTTCCTCAGTAATTGAATCAGGATCTTCAAAGTATTTCTCTAAAATCTGATCATCATACTCAGCAACTGCTTCCACTAATAATGTACGATACTCCTCAACCTGCTCTTTCATATCTTCAGGAATCGGAATTTCTTCATACGTCATACCCTGTGTAGCATCATCCCAGATGATCGCTTTGTTGTTAATTAAATCAACAACACCACGGAAATCATCTTCAGCACCGATTGGTAACTGTAAAGGAATAGGATTAGCCCCTAATTTCTCTTTTACCTGATTAACTACATCAAGGAAATCAGCACCTGTACGGTCCATTTTGTTTACGAAACCGATACGTGGTACTTTATATCTGTTTGCTTGTCTCCAAACTGTCTCAGATTGTGGCTCAACACCACCAACAGCACAGAACAATGCTACAACACCATCCAGAATACGTAAAGAACGCTCTACCTCTACAGTAAAGTCAACGTGACCCGGAGTGTCAATAATATTTACTTTATAATCCTGACCTCTGTACTGCCAGGTAGTTCTGGTTGCAGCAGAAGTAATAGTAATACCTCTTTCTTTTTCCTGCTCCATCCAGTCCATGGTAGCTGCACCATCGTGCACCTCACCAATTTTGTGTGTTATACCAGTGTAGTATAAAACACGCTCAGTGGTTGTCGTTTTACCGGCGTCAATATGAGCCGCGATACCAATGTTTCTTGTAAATTGAAGTCCTTTTGCCATTTTACCTTTTATATAAATTTAAACTCGACTTAAACTCTAAAATGTGAGAATGCTTTGTTGGCTTCAGCCATTCTGTGCGTATCCTCTTTTTTCTTAACTGCAGCACCTTCTCCTTTGAAAGCTGCCTGAATTTCTGCAGATAACTTGGATGCCATTGATTTGCCATTTCTTTTTCTGGCTGCACCAATCATCCATTTCATTCCAACAGAAACTTTACGATCTGCTCTTACCTCAACAGGAATTTGAAATGTAGAACCCCCAACTCGCTTCGAGCGAACCTCTACAGCAGGCATTACATTACTTAAAGCCTTCTTCCAAACTTCGTATCCATTTTCTTTTGTACCCTTTTCAACTAACTCAACAGCATCATAGAAAATGGCAAAAGAAGTTGTCTTCTTGCCATCCTGCATCATCATGTTCACAAAACGAGTCACTAAAGGATCGTTAAACTTTGTGTCCGGTGCTAAGGGACGTTTTTTTGCTCTTGATTTTCTCATATATATTAAATCAATAGTTCTCCTTTTAAGGGAGAATTAAACCAATAATGTCAATAACTGATAAGGAATTACTTTGGACGTTTTGTACCGTACTTCGAGCGTCTCTGCTTTCTGTCGGATACTCCTGCTGTATCAAGTGAACCACGAACAATGTGGTATCTCACTCCAGGTAAATCTTTTACCCGTCCGCCTCTGATTAAAACGATGCTGTGTTCCTGAAGGTTGTGACCTTCACCAGGGATGTACGCTATCACTTCAATTCCATTTGTTAACCTTACTTTAGCAACCTTTCTTAAGGCTGAGTTCGGTTTCTTAGGTGTGGTAGTGTAAACCCTTGTACAAACGCCTCGTCTTTGCGGACACGAGTCTAATGCTCGAGACTTACTAGTAGTCTTGATTTGCTTACGTCCTTTCCTTACAAGTTGTTGTATAGTTGGCATACAATAATTTTGTTAATTTTTTATCCCGACTTAAAATCGGACTGCAAAGGTAGTAAATTTTCTTTATTCACAAACGCCTGTTAGCAATTTTTTTTTACGATTTTTCCCTGGCCTGAATCCCCCGTATTTTAAAGGCTTTTGCTCGTGACGATTACTATTGTATGGTTATATATTATATGGCTTTTGAAAAGAAAATGTACGGCTTCGCGCCGGCTGCAGTCTCGCTTTCCGCTGCTACGCGCACTTTGTCCATTGCACTTCAACTAAAGCCGCTCTTGTTTTCCCTCCGGTCAACCATCGACCGGCTAAGTTTCAGGCATGCACAAAGCACGGGTATTCGCTGCAATCGAGTTTAGATTGAAAGTTCTGAACCCGTAGAATTATCTTCTTTAACAAGTATGCCTTTTTTAAAAAGACCGGATACAAAGCAAAGACACATTTCGTAGAACAGAAAACAAGCAACAATCAAAACAAAAAGCCGTTCGGGAAAACAAACACTGTTCCTGTAAATCTCTCTCCTTCTAGCGTTATCATTCCCGAACGAGCTTAATGATCATCCCTAATCACTTTCATTTATAATTAATCAAAATTTAAATTTGTTGTTCTTCTGATTATAGTTTTGTTTTCTTGTCCTTCATTATATATATAATAGCATATTGTTAAAGGGCAAAAGGATTTCCTTCATTATATACTATATCAACACTTACATCTTCATTTAAATAAGCATGTACTGCATTCGCACATTTTCTTCCTTCCGCAATTGCATTTACAACTAAAGACTGACCTGTATGTGCATCTCCGGCAGTAAATAAACCGGCTACAGAACTTTGATACTGTGTTGTTTTGATATTCTTTTGTTTGTCGAGTGCCAGACCAATTTCACTTAAAAAGCCTTCTAATAAAGGATGTACAAAACCAATAGCCAAAAACACAATATCACAATCGATAATAGCTTGTGTTCCTTCAACTTCGTAAGCTTTAAATATTCCATTCTTATCTTTTCTCCATTCCAACTTAATAGTTTCTGCTCCTGATAAATGAACGCCATCATCACTGATAAATCGTTTAGTAGCAACTGCCCATTTTCTGTCTGATCCCTCCTCATGTGAGCTTGTTGTTTTCAAAATCATAGGCCAATCTGGCCAGGGATTATCGGCTGTTCTTTCATAAGGTGGTTTTGAAAGTAATTCTAACTGAATAACATTTTTAGCTCCCATTCGATTTGCGGTTCCAATACAATCAGATCCGGTATCACCTCCACCAATTACCAATACATTTTTATTATTACAATCGATCCATTCACTTTCAAGTCCTTCCAGTTTTTTTGTAGTACGGGTTAAAAAATCCATCGCAAAGTGAATGCCTTTTAAATGCCTGCCTTCAACTTTCAAATCTCTTGGAACTTCTGACCCAATACATAATACAAGGGCCTCATAATCTTTCAACAAACTTTTTGGATGAATATCTTTTCCAATACAGCGATTCATGAAGAACTGAATTTCTGCAGCTTTTAAAACGTCAATTCTTCTATCAATCAATTGTTTCTCTAACTTAAAATTAGGAATCCCATATCTTAACAGTCCGCCCGGTTTACTTTCTTTTTCATAAATATCTACTGCATAACCTTTACTGCGCAATTGCTCAGCACATGCCAGACCTGCCGGACCAGAACCAACAATTGCTATTTTTTTATTTAGCTCTTTTTCCGGCAATTTGGGCTTCACCCAATTTTCTTTAAAAGCTTTTTCTGCGATCGACTTTTCAATTTGCTCTATATTAACGGCGTCATTATTTATCGACAATACACAAGATGCCTCACAAGGAGCAGGGCAAATTCTTCCTGTAAATTCCGGGAAATTATTTGTTGAATCTAAAATCTCGAAAGCCCTTTTCCAGTTTTTTTCATATACAGCATTATTAAAATCCGGAATTTTATTTTCAAGCGGACATCCATGATGACAAAAAGCTACTCCACAATCCATACAACGCTCACTTTGCTTTTCGGCATTATCGTTGGTGAATACTTTTTCAAATTCCCGGTAATGTTTTATTCGTTGATCTACCGCTTGTTTTTCCGGGTGGCTTCGCTCTATTTTTATAAATCCTTTTTCTTTTCCCATAGCTAAGCGATTTTACTTTTTAATTCTGCATTTCTAAGTTCTAAAGCAGCTTTATATTCTTTTGGAATAACTCTTACGAAATTTGATTTTTCTTTCTCCCAATTGAATAAAAGGTTAATTGCAATATTGGAAGAAGTATTTTTAGCGTGCTGATCGATTAAGGTATTTAATTGTAATAAATGTTCTACATCAGGGCTTTCGGCTAATAAATGCTCCTGATTTATTTTCTCCCATTCTTTACGATACATAAAAACTATCCCTCCGCTCATACCGGCTCCGAAGTTTTTACCTGTTTCACCCAATATGACCACCGTTCCCCCAGTCATATATTCACATCCGTTATGACCTATTCCTTCAACAACGGCTATTGCTCCGCTGTTTCTAACAGCAAATCGATCGCCTGCTTTTCCGTTTATAAAAACTTTTCCTCCTGTAGCTCCATAAAGGGCAACATTTCCAATAATTATATTTTCATTTGATTTTAATAAACTCTTTTTTGGCAGTTTAACAGAAATCATCCCTCCACTTAGTCCTTTCCCCAAGTAGTCATTAGACTCTCCTTCCAATTTAAAGTGAACTCCTTTTGTCAAGAAAGATCCGAAACTTTGACCGCCTGAGCCTTTAAATTTTACCTTTAATATATTCTTTGAAAGACCTTCGGCTCCATAACGTTTTGTTATGCAATTTGAAAGCATTGCTCCGACAGCTCTATCCGTATTTTTTATTTTGAATGAAAGTTCTAACTCTTTTTTATGGTGAATGGCAAGGGTTGATTTTTGAATTATTTTTTGGTCAATTACTTCATCTAAATTATGATTTTGAGCTTTAGTTTGAAATGCATTAATTCCAAAATAATTAGGCTCTTGAAATAAAATTGAATTCAGCTTTAAATTTTTTGTTTTCCAATGACGGTCTAAATTATGTATTTCAAGTAAATCTGTTCTTCCAACCAATTCATTAACGGTACGCATACCGGTTTCCGACATTATTGCTCTCAATTCTTTGGCAAGGAAATAGAAGTAATTGATAATATGTTCACTTTTACCTTCAAACTTTTTCCGCAATTCAGGATCTTGTGTAGCAATACCAACTGGGCAAGTATTTAAATGACACTTTCGCATTAGAATACATCCTTCCACCACTAAGGCTGCAGTGGCTATGCCCCATTCTTCTGCACCGAGCATCGTTGCAATTGCCAAATCTCTGCCCGTGCGAATTTGTCCGTCAGCTTGTAAAACAACCCGATCGCGCAATCCGTTTTTCATTAAAGTTTGATGAGTTTCTGCTAATCCCAACTCCCATGGTAAGCCCGCATGACGTATTGAACTCAAGGGTGAGGCACCCGTTCCACCATCTGCACCTGAGATCAATATATGTTCTGCATGAGCTTTTGCAACGCCGCTTGCAATTACTCCAACTCCGGCTTTTGAAACCAGCTTAACGCTTATTCTTGCTTCCTGGTTTGCGTTTTTTAAATCATAAATTAATTGAGCTAAATCCTCAATGGAATAGATATCATGATGTGGTGGCGGCGAAATTAATCCAACTCCCGGTGTTGAATGTCTTACCTTTGCAATCCATTCATTTACTTTATGGCCGGGTAACTGACCGCCTTCACCTGGTTTGGCACCCTGAGCCATTTTAATTTGCAGTTCTTTTGCATTAGTAAGATAATTACTTGTTACCCCGAAACGGCCTGAAGCAATTTGTTTAATAGCAGATATCTCATGCTGACCGTTTGTTTGATCGTATCGTCGATCATCTTCTCCTCCCTCACCGGAGTTACTTTTTCCTCCTATTGCATTCATAGCCCTAGCTAATGTGGTATGGGCTTCATAACTAATCGAACCAAAAGACATAGCTCCGGTAGCAAATCGTTTTAAGATTGATTCAACCGATTCTACTTTTTCGAGCGGAATCGGTTTTGAAGATTTTTTAATTTTAAGGAAACTTCTAAGTGAACCTTTATTGTATTCTAATTCATTAATTCTTTTGGAGAACTTTTTATAAATTTTGTAGTCGTTTTTTTGAGTAGAGTATTTTAGTAAATGAATAGTTTGTGGATTAAATAAATGTTCTTCGCCATTTTTTCTCCATCGGTAATTCCCTAAATCAGGTAATTGATTTACCTCTTTATTAAATGCTGCCTGATGTTTAATTTTATTTTCTCTTTGCAAGTCTTCAAAATTCAGTCCTGAGATTCTGCTTGTTGTATTTTTAAAACATTGCTCAATTACCGATTCATGAATCCCGAGTGCTTCAAAAGTTTGGGCACCTTTATAAGCGTTCAAGGTAGATATGCCCAATTTTGACATTATTTTAAGCAAACCTTTATTTAATGCAGTTATATATTTTTTTGCTGCATTTTCTGCTAATTCATAACAAGCTTCTAATGCTATATACGGGCAAATTAAATCTGCACCATAAGAAAGCAGGCATGCTATGTGATGTGTTTCCCATATATCGCCGGCATCAATTATAAGTGCGACTTCTTTTCTTAAGCCAAGATTAATTAATTGATGGTGAACTGCGCCTGTAATTAATAAGGAAGGAATATTGACATGATATTTATCAATATATCGATCAGTTAATCGAATATATTTTACACCTTTCTCAACTTTGAATAAAACCTCCTTACAAACTTTATCAATCGCTTGTTTTAAGTTTAAAGTAGAACGATAAGTTATTGAAATGCTGTGGCAATCTAAGTGCTGATCTTTAGAAAAAATTATTTTTTCCAAGTCTTCTTCAGTTAAAACCGGGCTTTCAAATTCAATAACTTTGGCTTGTTCTTCACCAATTCCAATAATATGACTTCCTGCGCCGAATGATGTTTTCAGACTCATGTAAAAGGCTTCCCGAATAGAGTCGATTGGTGGATTCGTTACTTGTGCAAACTGTTGCTTAAAATAGTTTGCAGGATGTTGCGCGAATCGGGATAATACCGGAAGGGGAATATCTGCGCCCATTGAACCAACCGGTTCTTTTGAATTAGAAGCCATTGCAGCAACAATCAATTCTTTTGCTTCAGTATTAAATCCAAAAGCAATTTGTCGTGTTGTTAAATTAATTTTTGACTTGGGTAATTTCGAAGTAACCTCAGGCAGGGATTTGAAAGATCTGGCATGTTTGTTTAACCATTCTAAATAGGGTTTTCTCTTACAAATAGTTGACTTTACTTCTTCATCTGAAATGATTCGATGTTCTTCCAGATCTGCGACTAATATTTTTCCGGGTTCCAGTCTTGATTTAAAAATAATTTCATTTTCAGGTACCGGTATGCACCCCGCTTCACTCGCTAATATTAAAATGTTTTTGTTAGTTAACAAATAACGGCTTGGCCTCAGACCATTTCGATCTAAGGTAGCACCGAGAATATTTCCATCTGTAAAACAAATCGATGCAGGGCCATCCCAGGGTTCCATTATTGCATCATGATATTGATAAAATGCCTTTTTATAATCCGGCATTTCATCATCGTTTTGCCAGGATTCGGGAATCATCATCATCATGGCATGAGGAATTGATCTGCTTGCTCTTTGAAGAAAATCTACAACATTGTCAAAATTGCCTGAATCCGAAATGGAAGGATCGCATACCGGAAATATTTTAATTAAATCAGGACGATCTTTTTTAATTTTTGATAAATAATTTTCACGAACTTTCCAGCTATTCAAATTTCCCTGAATTGTATTTATTTCTCCGTTGTGAGCTATCGATCGGAAAGGTTGAGCCAACTTCCATTCGGGCAATGTATTGGTTGAAAAACGACTATGAATTATGGCAAGAGCCGATTGAAAGTCATTTGCGTTAAAGTCGACATAGTACTTTCTTAATTGAATAGCGGAAAGCAAGCCTTTATACACAATCGTTTTAGATGATAAAGAAGCGAAATAAAAAGCTTTGAATATTTCCGGATAATCGGAGTATAAGATTTTGAGGATATTATTACGAAAGAAATAAAATCTATTTTCAATGTCCTTGTAATTAAATGCTTTTGATTTAAAAATTAATTGAACAATTCTCGGTTCAGTTTCAGAGGCTGTTTTTCCCAACATCGAATTATTGGTTGGCACTTCACGATGAAATAAAATTTCAAAGTCATGAGCCTCGCATTGCTCTTTAATAACATCAAGGCAAATTGAAAATTTATATTCATCATTTGGAAAGAAACACATCCCTACGCCATACTTTCCTTTTGCCGGAAGATTTTTATGCTCAGCGTCTAAAATATTTTTAAAAAATTCATGAGGTATTTGAATTAACATTCCAGCGCCATCACCTGTATTAGATTCATAGCCGGTTGCGCCTCTATGTTTCATATTTTCAAGCATAGTTAATGCAGCATCGATAATATATCTTGAAGGATGGCCATTTAAATCCGCAATCATTCCGACTCCGCAACTGTCTGACTCATATTGAGGCGTATACAGACTATTTTGTATTTTTACATTATCCATCCGAAGTATTTTTAATTTGATTTTGGATCAAGACTGATTCGCTGTGGAAATAACTTTGAGAGAAAGTGATGTTACGCTATTTCAGAAACTCGAAGGAGCAGGAAACCGATAGTTAATAAAACAATGGCGAATGCTATGAATAAGCCATTGTCTGATGTTCACCGATATCCAGTCCTCGAATTTCTTCTTCCAAATCAACTCTTATGCCTACCGTTATTTTTAGCACATAGAAGGCGGCAAAAGAAAATATGAACGTAAAAACACCAATTGCCGCTATTCCAATTAGTTGAGCTGTTAGTGTGCCTATACCTTCATTGTACTGACCAAAGATTGCAACAGCAATCGTTCCCCAGATACCACATACAAGGTGAACAGACGTTGCACCAACAGGATCATCGATTTTTATTTTATCGAAAAAACTAACAGAAATAGGAATTATACATCCGGCAATAAAACCAATTAAAAAAGCACTTGAAATGGAAACACCATCTGCACTTGCAGTAATTCCGACGAGACCGCCAAGAATTCCATTCAAAGCAAAAGATAAATCCATTGATTTGTAAATAATTTTTGAAACTAAAAAAGCTCCGATACATCCTGCAGCAGCGGCTATTGTTGTTGTTACAAATACCAAAGAAACTGCGGCGGGATCTGCTGATAAAACAGAACCGCCATTAAACCCAAACCAACCAAACCAAAGAAGGAATACACCGATTGTTGCAAGTGGCATACTATGACCGGGTATTGGTTTAATACCTGATTTAGTAAATTTACCATTTCTAGAACCTAACAAAATGGCACCTGCTAGTGCACCCCAACCTCCTACAGAATGTACCAGAGTTGAACCGGCAAAATCATAAAAGCCAAGTGTATCTAACCATCCTGTACCCCATTTCCAGTAACCAGTTATCGGATATGAAACCGTTACAAAAAGTAAACAGAATATCAGGAATGGAAATAATTTTATGCGTTCAGCAACTGCACCTGAAACTATTGTACAACAAGTTGCTGCGAACATTCCCTGAAAAATAAAATCAGTGAAATAAGTATATGTACCGTTATTATAATCTATTAAGCCTGCGGCACCCGCTGGGTTAGATAAACCAAATCCCGCAAATGCAATAAAACCTCCTTCCACACCCGGATACATTAAATTGAAACCAATAAAGCAATAGCTTAAAATTCCAATCGCAATGATCATCAAGTTTTTGAAAATAATATTTACAACATTCTTTCTTCTGACAAATCCTGCTTCTAAAGTAGCGAACCCTAAATGCATAATAAACACCAACACTGTCGCTACCAACATCCAAATGTTGTTTGCGATAAACTTCGCTTCATTTGCTGTTGCTAATGCTTGTTGTGCTATTTTTAATTGCTCTTCCATTTCTTTAATTCGCTCAATATTTTATCAGGAATTAATAGCATCACTGCCGGTATTGCCTGTTCTTATATTTTCGATACTACTTAATTCACTTATATAAATAATACCATCTCCTTTTTCTCCCGTTTTTGCAGATTCGGCAATTGCTTGTTTCGCTGCATCAACAAACTCTTCGGAAACGATAATTTCAATTTTAATTCTTGCGATGTATCCAACATCATAAATTGCACCTCGATAACTGAAATTTTTTCCTTTTTCATGACCATATCCTTTTACTTCATAAAAGGTGAAGAAGTTGATATCACGTGTACTTAAAGCCTCTTTGACAATATCAAATCTTGATGCCCTAATGATCGCTTCAATTTTCTTCATTGATGAATTTTGAACCAATATAGACTTGGTTGATTTTTAGTTTTTTCCAAACTTTGTCAAAACAATGATTTCAAAAAGAGTTAGATTATAGATAAGTTGCTGATAATCTATACCTTACACGTTTTTTACCCATTATGTCCAGTTCAAAATCAAATGATTTATTTTCTTTAGTAAAGTCGATGTCAAAGGCTGAAAAACGCGCATTCAGAATATTTGCTAAACGAGGAAGTGAACAACAGCACCTTTTTATACAGCTATTTGACCTCATCGATTTCCAAAAAGAACTGGATGAAACTGCAATAAAAAAGAAACTAAAAATCTCTACTTCTGTCCAGTTTATGAATTTGAAAAGGCATCTCTATGCGCAAATTCTAAGCTCTTTGAGAATGCTAAATGTTGGTAAAAAGCCAAATATTAAAATTCGAGAAGCGATTGACCTTGCATATGTATTATATGATAAGGGGCTTTATATGCAGGCACTAAATATGCTTAGTCAGGCAGAAAAATTATGCGAAAAATTTGGAACGGATTTATCGCTTCTCACTATTCTTGAATTTAAGAAAAACATTCATTCAAGACACATTACCCGAATTAGTGATGATCAATTTACAGAACTTTTAGAAAAGACCAGTTACTTAACTGGTTCTATTAATGATCGCATACGTTTAACAAATTTAAAACTAAGACTTCATAAGATCTACATTGTTGAAGGTCATGTAAAAAATCGTCGTCGGTTTCAGGAGATTAATCAATATTTTGAAAAAGAAATTTCATCTATTGAATATGAAATATTGAACACGATGGAAAAAGTCTATTTCTGTCAGTCTCATGTCTGGTTTAACTATATAGTAGATAATTATCAGCAATGTTTTCATTATGCTAAAAGATGGATTAATCTTTTTCAAAGTCAGTCAGAGTTGATTAAGAGAGATTATAATCTTTATTTACGGGGTTTTCATTATGTGCTGACAAGTGCCTTTAATTTAAATTATAGAAAAGAACATGCAGAAATTTTACAGCAGTTTGAATCTTTTCGAAATGACCATTACAAGAAGTTCAATAAAAATAACAAAATATTTTCATTCCTTTATGTGCACACTGCAAGATTAAACCAGTCAATTCTTGACGCTGATTTCGAATCTGGTATAGCTGCAATTACCGGAACATTAAAGCGCATTGATCAATTTCAGCTGCATCTTGATCCACATAAAATCATGGTTTTATACTATAAGATAGCATGGATATATATCAGAGGAAAAAATGCTAAAAAAGCGTTGCTCTTTCTTGAGCAGATTATTGCCTTAAAACATAAGAGTTTAAGAGAAGACATTCAGTCTTATGCTCGAATTATGCATATGATTGCTTTGTATGAACTGGAGGAATATAACATGATTCTTTCTGTGATTAGAAAGTATAAATACTATTTTGAACAAGTTAAAGAGACTAATGAACTACAGAAGATTTGCATAAAATATTTTCAGCAATTGAGCAGTAGTGCTATTTTTTCAAGGCGAGAGCTTATACAGGAATTTTATGAAAAGTTACAAATTATAAGAAGAGACCCTTATGAAAAAAGAGCGTTTCTTTATCTACATATTATTGAATGGCTTGAAGAAAAAATTTAGTGTTTCTTAACATAAATAATGTAAGCTATGAGTTATCTTCGGCATGCTCCCGCCAATCATTTAACAACCTATAAATCATACAATTATGACTACTGCAGAAATTGCAAACCGCTTAGTTGAGTTATGCCGAAAAGGCGAATTCCAAACTTGTTATCAGGAATTATACTCTCCTGAAATTCAGAGTGTGGAAATGGACGGATCTACTGTTCAGGGATTTGAAGCAATGGCTCAAAAAGGAAAAGAATGGAATGAAGGAATTGAAACCTTTCATGGGTCAACTACTGGTGATCCTGTTGTTGCCGGAAATTGGTTTTCATTACCAATGAGTATGGAAATTACCTTCAAAGGTGCTCCGGGTCCTGTGACATGGAATGAAATATGTCTGTATCAAGTGCAGGATGGTAAAATTGTAAAAGAACAATTCTTTTACGATCAACAGTCTTAAACTGAATTGAAAATAACTTTGAGCCGGGAAGTACATTTGCTTTCCGGCTTTTTGTTTTTAGGTAGGTCGTAGCACTGTACCTTGTAGCACTGTACCTTGTAGCACGGTATTTTGTAGGGAGAAACTACATTAAGAAGCACAAGACAAAGTTTCTTCCAAATGCTATATTGAATACTATATTATCTATTAATATATTCTAAGCTACTGTGCTA